>WHUB01000176.1 GCA_009377395.1 Actinophytocola sp.
CGGGACAACCTCGTCTCGCTCTCATTTGGGGGTTTCGATCATGGCAATTGACTGGGACCGCATCGGACAACCCGCGTTCGACGAGATCGTCGAAACTATTATTCGGCGACTCTACGACGGCGTGACGGACTCGCGAGAGATTGCCTGCCGGTCGTAGGTGGAGATTGATGGCGATGGCGTTACATGCCAGACGTTGACGGCGAAACAGCCGCCGCGGCGTCCTTCATTCGGCATCCCTGTAGCGCCCCTGTTTCATCGCTATTCGTCCTGGTTCTGGGTGTCGGCGTAGTGCTTGAGCCGTAGTTCGACCACGGCTTCGTCGAGTTTCAGTATGCCGTTGGCGAGGTTGTCGATCACCGCGCCGTTCGCGACCGAGTGCAGGATGCCGTTGTAGAGCAGGTCCCAGATTTGTCGGTTCGGCTGTAAGTCGTGCTTCATGCGTTTGAGCACGCGCCCATCGGCGTCTTCGAGCCTGAGGTAGGTAAGCATGCCGATCCGCGTGAATCCCTTGATCGACACCAGTTCATAGGTTTTCAACCAGCCTTGGTGAGCACAGCGGTGATACCAGCGTTTACGTCGACACCATTGGATCCAATCGGCGCCGGCGGACATCGACTTCAAGCTGAGCGGGCGGGACATGACGAATGTGCCGACCAGGATCAGCATCCAGATCTGCCATAAGGTCAAGGCATGGAGTCCCTGCCCGCGCAGCAGAGAAGGCGCGGCGCCGATGACCACTGACAGGCCGAACCACCAGGCCACGTCTCGGGCCTTGTCTGCGATGCCGTCATGACGCCACGCCAGCACCGGGCCCATGCCCGGTGGGGGCGTAGGCTCGGCGAAGAAGCGGTTGGATCGTGCTCGCTCGCTGATGGTCTTCCGGCCGTTGTAGGCAGGCGCGTGCGGCGGAAACGGCTTGCCGGTCGAGGGGTGGGGTCGAGGCGGAAGCTCCGGGTAGTCCCCGTCGGCGTCCGTGGGTCTGCGATGCTGGCCAGCCATGAGGTCCTTCTCTTAGTTGTCATCCCCGTAGATGCCTGCCACAACGTCGTGACCGACGATCGAGCCTGCGATCCCACCAGCGACGCCAAGCACGACGGTACCGACCGGGGTAAAGGCACTGCCCGCCGCCGCGCCGACCAGTGCCCCACCGATCGCGCCGCCGACAATCGTTCCGCCAAAGTTGGCCGCTGCTCGGTCCCAGGACTGCTCACCGGTGGCCGCGCCGTAGACCTCGCTCGCGGCTGTCAGCC
>WHUB01000177.1 GCA_009377395.1 Actinophytocola sp.
AACCGGTCCTCGTACTTCTGCCCGCGCTGCCAGCCCCGGCCTCGCCGCCGCTAGTGTCGCGTGTCGTTAGTTGTTTAACGGTTGTGTAGGTGCCAGAATGCGGCATGGCGAATCGACTGCTGCTGCTCTTGCTCTTCGTGATGGTGATCGTGAGCGGCTGATGTCGTTGACGCGGAGTTCGGCGGCGCGTGCTGGGCTGGCGCAGCGGGCTCGGATCGTGCTGCTGGCGGCCGATGGTGTGGCGAACACGGCGATCGCCGAGCGGGTGGGGGTGTCGCGGCCGACGGTGATCAGCTGGCGGGAGCGCTACGCGCGCGGCGGGGTCGACGGCCTACACGATGAGCCGCGCTCGGGCAGGCCCCGCTTGGTTGATCACCGGGAGATCGTGGCGGCGACGTTGAAGCCGCCACCGAAGAAGCTCGGGGTGACGCACTGGTCGAGTCGGCTGTTGGCCGCCCGGCTGGGGCTCAGCAACGGCACGGTGGCCCGGGCCTGGCGCGCCTACGGGGTACAGCCATGGCGGGCGGAGACGTTCAAGTTCTCCACCGACCCGGAACTCATCGCCAAGGTCACCGACGTAGTCGGGCTGTATCTGGCGCCACCGGAGAACGCGATCGTGCTCTGTGTCGATGAGAAGTCGCAGGTTCAGGCGCTGGATCGGACCCAGCCGACGTTGCCGATGCAGCCCGGGCTGGCGGAGCGGCGCACCCACGATTATGTCCGCCACGGCACCACCACCCTATTCGCCGCATTGGAGATCGCCACCGGCACGGTCACCGCAGCCTGCAAGCCGCGACATCGGCACCAGGAGTTCCTCGCCTTCCTCAAGCAGGTCGCCAAGGCCTATCCCGACCGCGAGTTACATCTGGTGATGGACAACTACGCCACCCATAAGCGCGTCGAGGTCCGCAACTGGCTGGCGGCTAACCCGCGCATCCAGGTGCACTTCACCCCGACCTCCGGGTCGTGGCTCAACCTGATCGAGGTGTGGTTCGGCATCATCGAACGCCAGGCCATCCGCCGCGGCAGCTTCCGCTCCGTGCGCGACCTCACCGCCAAGATCCGCGCCTTCATCAACGGCTGGAACGACCGCTGCCACCCCTTCGTCTGGACCAAAACCCCCGAACAGATCCTCAAGAAAGCCAACCGTCAAACCACTTCAAACACGCGACACTAGTGACCTCACGGCTCGTCGGATGCGAAGTAACCCCCAGGCAAATCAATGC
>WHUB01000178.1 GCA_009377395.1 Actinophytocola sp.
CGAGGTCATGCCCACGTACGTCGTCCCGCGCATCCACGACATCGTCGTCGGTGGCACCGCGCAGCAGGGCGAATGGAACCGGCAACCCGACCAGGCCACCGCGGCCGAGATCCTGCGCCGTGCCCGCGCGCTCGTCCCCGAGCTGGCCGGTGCCGAGGTGGTCAACCACCGCGTCGGCCTGCGACCGGCCAGGCCGACGGTGCGCCTGGAGAGCGAGCGCACCGAGGAAGGCTCCGGCGTCGTGCACTGCTACGGCCACGGCGGCGCCGGCGTCACGCTCTCCTGGGGCTGCGCCGCCGAGGTGGTCGACCAGGTCAACGCCCTCGCCTCCGGCTAGAGACTGCTGGTTCCCGCGGGCGCGCCACCCGCCCGCTCGTCGAGTTCACAGCGCGAGCACGCGGCGTAGCCCGTGGCCTACTTCCTCCATGAGGTGATCGGGCAACCGTCCGACAGGACCATCGAGGTCACTCTTGTCGACGGTGATCAACGCCGTCACGTCGAGGACGGAGTCACGGGGCAACCCGGAGATCGCGGCCGGGATGAAGACGTTGCCGGGCATCGCCGCCAGCGCGGTGTTGGAGGTGAGCACCGCAGCCAGCGTGGTAGCCAGCCGACTCGTGTTGAACGCGTCGGCCTGGATCACCAGTACGGGTCGATGCTTGGCGGGCCTGCTGCCACGCGGTTCGCCGAGATCCACCCAGCACAGATCCCCACGCTGGATCACCAATCGTCCTCGTCGAGCAGCCTCCGGCGTCCGACCGCGACCGCGGCGGCTGCGGAATCGTCGTCGCCCGCGGCGGCGAGCGCCTCGTTGACCTGCTCGGTGACGGACAGGGCATCGAGCTCATCGAGGTATCTCCTCGCTGCCAACGCGAAGAACTCGGATCGGCTCATCCCGAGTTCGCGCGCCCACTTGGTTGCCTCGTCGAAGGTGTCGTCCGGCAACGATATCGCTGTCTTCACACTGGGAGTATAACTCGGTATGACCGACTCGTCAGTCGTCCGGCCGGCGTGCCGCCGAGAGGCGGAAGAGCGGCAACAGCACGTCGACGACGGTGCCCACGATGACGGTGGGGCCGCGGGCTCCGTCGCGGGCGGGGGACGCAACCCGTCCCGGCCGAGGGGTATGATTAGCAGTCGAAGGCGCGGAGTGCTAGCGCCGATGGACGTACGAGGAGGGCCCCGTGCCGACATACACGTACACCTGTGCCGGCTGCACCG
>WHUB01000179.1 GCA_009377395.1 Actinophytocola sp.
GCCACGACGGGTGCGCGCAGATGATCTTCAGATCCGGGAAGTCCGCGGCCACCTCATCGAGGTGGATGGGCTGACAGTACTTGAGCTTCACACCCCGCCCGCCCCGCTGACCGGATCCCGCAGCCGCGTAGCCGCTGTGGAACAGCACCTGCATGCCCAGCTCCTGGCACTCCTCCCACAACGGGTAGAAGCGCGTGTCGTTGGGATAGAAGTGCTGCCTGGCAGGGCGCCCTGCCACGGGTCGATGATCCCAAAGCCCAGGAAGACGTCGGGATGGGCCTTGACGGCCTCGGCCACGAAGTCGTTGGGGATGGCGGGGATGCCCGAGATGGTCTCGTCGGTGCCGTTCATCAGCACCGCCATCATGTTGCGGGAGCGGTAGTCCTCCGCTTGGTCATCGATCGAGAGGGCCTTCGACTCCCGCTTGAAGTAGCGATCCATCGCCTCGGAGTTGGCCTTCGCCTCCGGCCCCCGCAGCTCCCGAGCACGCGCGTCGTGGATGTGGATGTGGACGTCGATCGCTGTGATCGCCATGCATGCCTCCTCGTCTGCTGTCCGGACCCTACTGCTGAACGCTTCGAGCCCCCAAACCGGCAGATTGACCGTGACCGGACGCGCCGGTCGAGGCGGCGGTGCCGACACCGCCGCCCTGACCGCAACAGTTCGTTACTGCCCCCGGTAGGCTTCTTCCAGCAGAGACACGTACTCCGGCGGGGAGTTGACGATCGACTCGGCGATCGTCTGCATTTCCTCCCCGCTCCTGAAGTCGATCGGCCACTTCGCAGTCTCCATCTGCTCCACGAATTCAGGATCCTCCGTTGCCGCCGCGATGCGTCCCGCAGTTGCGCCAGGCAATCATCTGGGACACCCGGAGGCGCGGGCACCAGGCGACCCATCGCTTGCAGGTCGACGTGAGCCTGGGCCATCGCCATCTCGGACTCACCGAGGTCCAGTTCCAGCAGCGCGGGGACATCCGGCAGCTCCTGGATGCGCTCATCCCCGATGAGCAGGACGGCGCGGTGCTCCCCCCGCTGCACCGGGGGGACACGAGAGGCGGTTGACCCCGCTCATGGCGTCGGTGTCTCCGGTGGTCACTGCCAGCTCTGTCTCCGTCCCGCCGGCGAAACCGGTAAGGATCTCACCGTCGATGCCGAGGACCGGGAACAGCACCGTCGCGTCGATGTGATCCGACCCGCCCGGACCCGAGCTGGCGAACCGAAC
>WHUB01000017.1 GCA_009377395.1 Actinophytocola sp.
TCGGCAACGCCGATTTCGCCGAGGTCGCCGACATCATCGCCACCGCACTCAAGCCGGAACTCGACGACTCGACGCGGACCGAGCTGCGGACCAGGGTGGAGAGGCTGGCAGCGAAGCACCCGCTGTACCCAGAGATGTAGCAGTGCTAGTAGATACCAATCCGACCGAAAGGAAGCCGACCTGGCAGCGCAAGCCAGTGTGCCAGCCGCCTTACTTTCGGTCTACTTGGTAACCACCCTCGGCATGAGCGCAAGGAGGCGCCATGGCGATCAGCGTCTTCGACCTGTTCTCGATCGGCATCGGCCCGTCGAGTTCCCACACGGTCGGGCCGATGCGGGCGGCACGGATGTTCGTCGACGACCTCGCGGCGGCCGGGACGCTGACCGCCACGGCGCGAGTCTCTGCGCACCTGTACGGCTCGCTCGGCGCCACCGGTCACGGCCACGGCAGCGACAAGGCCGTGCTGCTCGGGATGGAGGGCGAGCGGCCGGAGGACGTCGACACCGACGGCGTCGACGCCCGCATCGCGGCCATCCGCGAGCACCGCTCGCTGCGGCTGCGCGGCGAGCATCCGGTGCGGTTCACCGACCACGACCTGGTGCTGCACCGCCGCGCGAAGGGCGACCCGCTGCCCGGCGGGCGTCCCGCGCACCCGAACACCATGCGGTTCGCCGCGTTCGACGCCGACGGCGCCGAGCTGGCGGCGAGGACCTACTGCTCGATCGGCGGTGGGTTCGTGCTCGACGCGTCCACATCGGACGGACCGACGGCGGTCCGCGACGAGACGCCGGTGGCGTTTCCGTTCCGCACCGCGGCCGAGCTGCTGCGGCACTGCCGGGACGCCGGGCTGGGCATGCCCGAGATCATGCGGCGCAACGAGCACGCCTGGCGCGACGACACCGAGATCGACGCGGGTCTCGACGAGATCTGGCGGGTGATGCGCGAGTGCGTCGCGCGCGGCTGCCTGCGCGGTGGCGTGCTGCCCGGCGGACTCAAGGTGCCGAGACGCGCCAAGAACTGGCACGACAAGCTGGTCGCCGAGGGCGTCTCCGACGACCCGCTCGCCGCGATGGACTGGGTGAACCTGTTCGCGCTCGCCGTCAACGAGGAGAACGCCGCCGGCGGCCGGATCGTCACCGCGCCCACCAACGGCGCCGCCGGGATCATCCCGGCCGTGCTGCACTACTACGTGCGGTTCGTGCCCGGCGCCGACGAGCACGGGGTGCGGCGGTTCCTGCTGACCGCGGCGGCGATCGGCGTGATCCTCAAGGAGACCGGCTCGATCTCCGGCGCCGAGGTCGGCTGCCAGGGCGAGGTCGGTTCGGCCTGCGCGATGGCCGCCGGGGCGCTCGCCGATGTACGCGGCGGCAGCCCGGCGCAGGTGGAAAACGCCGCTGAGATCGGGCTGGAACACCACCTAGGGTTGACCTGCGACCCGGTGGGCGGGCTGGTGCAGATCCCCTGCATCGAGCGCAACGCGATCGCGGCGACCAAGGCGATCAACGCGGCGCGGATGGCGCTGCGCGGCGACGGCGCGCACGTCGTCTCGCTCGACAAGGCGATCAAGACCATGCGCGAGACCGGCGCCGACATGAAGACGAAGTACAAGGAGACGTCGCGGGGCGGGCTCGCGCTGAACGTGATCGAGTGCTGAGGGGGCACGGCATGGACAGGGTGCTCGTGACGGGTGGCACCGGGAAGCTGGGCACGCAGGTGGTCGCCGCGTTGAAGGAACGCGGCGCGACGACCAGGGCGATGACCCGCAACCGGTTCCCGTTGCGGGGCAGGGTCAGCGGCGACCTGGCCACCGGCAGGGGCATCGCGGAGGCCGTCCGTGGCGTGGACACGATCGTCCACTGTGCTACCCACCCCAGGTATCGCAAGGTCGACGTCGACGGCACCAGGTGGCTGCTCAAGGCGGCGCGCGGCTACGGCGTCAAGCACATCGTCTACATCTCGATCGTCGGCATCGACGACAACCCGTTCCCCTACTACCAGGCCAAACGGCGAGCCGAGCGGCTCATCGAGGAGTCCGGCATCCCCTGCACCGTGCTGCGCGCGACGCAGTTCCACGAGCTGGTCGTCGCCATGGCGGACGCCGTGACGAAGCTGCCGATCGCACCGGTGCCGAAGGACGTCCGGGCGCAGCCGGTCGACGTCGAGGCGGTCGCGCAGCGGCTGGCCGAGCTGGCGGCGGGCGAGCCGATCGGCAGGGCACGCGACGTCGGCGGCCCGCAGGTGCTCTCGCTCGCCGAGGCGGTGCACGCCTACGGCTCGGTCGTCGACCGGCGGTTCAAGCAGCTTCCGGTTCCGGTGCCGGGTAAGACCGGCGCGGCGTTCCGTGCCGGCGCCAACCTGCTGGGCACGGACGGCGAGGTGGTCGGCGAGTCGTTCTCACACCACCTGGTGTGGAAGCTGGAGACGTGACCGTTACACTGAGCGACGGACCCCGCGCGGCGTCCACCCTGTGAACCTCCCCAGGGCCGGAAGGCAGCAAGGATAAGCAGGCTCTGACGGGTGCGCGGGGTCCCCTACTGTGTTGGTAAATACCAATCCGACCGAAAGTAAGCCGGACAGGCTGGTCAAACAAGTGTGCCAGTCCGTTTACTTTCGATCTTCTTGGTATGTCATGTCCACGGGCCGACGCCGGTGACCCGCGTCGGGTGGATGTGTGTGATGAACCCGGGCGGCGGCTCGGGCATCGGGGGGAAGTCGGTGCCGGGGCCGATGTAGGTCTGTGCCAGCCGGTGCAGCAGCTCGGGGGCGCCGCCTTCGGTGATCGTCGCCATGCCGTGCACGACGAGGTAGTGCCGCAGACCGTGGCTGACCCCGGATCCCTCGAAGGACACCGCGACCCGTGGGTCGCGCCGGATGTTGCGCAGTTTGGTCTGCCCGCCGTCGAGGTGCCCGGCGAGCAGCTCGTCGTCCTCGACGGCCAGCCAGACCACCGCGACCTGCGGGGAGCCGTCCGGGTTGAGCGTCACCAGGTGGCCGAGCGCGCCCGAGGAGATCAGCTCGCGGGCGGCGGCGTTGAGCACCGTCATGCCGGTCAGTCGCGCCGCTCGGGAACGTTGTTACCGGCTGCCGCGTGATCAGTGGCCCCCGGTAGGCTCGCGGCGTGGCTCTCGCGCTGTACCGCAAGTACCGTCCGGCGACCTTCGCCGAGGTCGTGGGGCAGGACCATGTCACGGAACCGCTCCGGGCCGCGCTCGCCGCGGGCCGCATCAACCACGCGTACCTGTTCTCCGGCCCTCGCGGCTGCGGCAAGACGTCGAGCGCCCGCATCATGGCCCGCTCGCTCAACTGCGAGCAGGGCCCGACGCCGGACCCGTGCGGTCAGTGCGGCTCGTGTGTCGCGCTCGCCCCGGAAGGCCCGGGCAGCATCGACGTCGTCGAGCTGGACGCCGCCAGCCACGGCGGTGTCGACGACGCCCGCGAGCTGCGCGATCGCGCCTTCTACGCGCCCGCGGAGTCGCGCTACCGGGTGTTCATCATCGACGAGGCGCACATGGTCACCACGCAGGGCTTCAACGCCCTGCTCAAGATCGTCGAGGAGCCGCCGGAACACCTCATCTTCCTGTTCGCGACCACCGAGCCGGACAAGGTGCTGCAGACGATCCGCTCGCGCACGCACCACTACCCGTTCCGGCTGATCCCGCCGAACGCGATGCGAGCGCTGCTGGAACGCAACGTCGAGGCGGAGGGCGTGCCGGTCGAGCCCGCGGTGTACCCGCTGCTGATCAGGGCCGGTGGCGGCTCGGCGCGCGACACCCAGTCGCTGCTCGACCAGCTGCTCGCCGGCGCCGGGGAGCACGGCGTGACCTACGACCGCGCGGTCGCGCTGCTCGGCGTCACCGACAGTTCGCTGATCAATGACATGGTCGACGCGCTCGCCGACGACGACGCGGCGGCGGTGTACGGCACCGTCGAGCGGCTCGCCGACGCTGGGCACGACCCGCGCCGGTTCGCGTCCGACCTGCTCGACCGGCTGCGCGATCTGGTGTTGCTGCGCTCGGTGCCGGACGCGGGCACGCGCGGGCTGGTGAACGTGCCCGATGACGAGCTGTCGAAGATGACCGCGCAGGCCGATCGCATCGGAGCGGCGACGCTGACCCGCTACGCCGAGGTGGTGCACAACGGCCTGCTCGAGATGCGCGGCGCGACCTCGCCCCGGCTGCTGCTCGAGCTGCTGTGCGCGCGGATGATGCTGCCCTCGGCCGCGCCGGACGCCGACGGCGAGAGCGCGGTGCTGCAACGGCTGGAGCGGCTCGAGCGCAGGGCGGCGGCGAGTGGCGTAGCGCCGGCCGAGCCGCAGCAGGAACAGCCGCAGCGGGTATACCGCAGGCCGTCGGCGCAGCAGGAGCAGCCGCGACCGGAGCCGCAGCCGGAGCCTGCGCCCGCACCGCAGCCCGAGGCGCCCGCCGAGGCCGGGTCCGGTGGCATCGACGCGACCGGGCTGCGCGGCGTCTGGCCGCAGCTGCTCGCCAGCATCCGCAACACGTCCGGCGGCAGGAGCATCGAGGCGATGCTGACCCAGGCCGGGGTGCGCAGCGTCGAGGGCAACCTGGTCGTGCTCACCCACCAGGCGGCGCCGCTGGCGCGCAGGCTGTCCGACCCGAACAACGCCGAGAAGATCGCGGCCGCGCTGCGGGAGGTGCTCGGCGGCGACTGGCAGGTGCGCTGCGAGCACGAGGGCGCGTCCGGCCAGCAGGGACGGCAGCAACAGCCGCGCCAGCAGCCGCAACCGCCGCAGCGGCAGGAGCGGCAGCCCGAACAGCCTCAGCCACGGCAGGCGCAGCCGGAGCCCGACATCCCGCCGCCGCCAGAGCCGGACGACGAGGACATGTACGCCGAGGAGCCGCGCTCACTCGGCTCGCCGCAGCAGGCGCAGCAGCCGCAGGACCACGGCAGGGCGGCGCACCAGCTGCTCTCCGATCAGCTCGGCGCCCGGCGGCTGGATTGAGCGCCCACCAGAGCCGAGCTGACCTGGGATGGGTGACCACAAGGCGCGCTCGGGCGAAGCCCGCGACGATCGAGTTGGCGGGGCGCTTCAGCAGCAGAAGCAGACTTCCGCGACGAAGTCTCAGCCCCGGCGACGCGATCGTGCCGCGCGCTTGGAGCCAGCGCTGAGCACCGGGTTAGGCTGGGCGACAGCGGCGAAACAAGGCGAGAAGACTCCGAACGGATCGAGGGCCGAGATGGTGCAACCAGGGGGCGGCATGCCCGACATGCAGCAGATTCTGCAGCAGGCGCAGCAGATGCAGGAACAGCTGGCGAGCGCGCAGGAGGAGCTGGCGGCCACCGAGGTCAGCGGGTCGTCGGGCGGCGGTCTCGTCACCGCGGTCGTGACCGGCGGCATGGAGCTCAAGGACGTCACCATCGACCCGTCCGTCGTCGACCCCGCCGACACCGAGACGCTGTCCGACCTGGTCGTGGCGGCGGTGCGGGACGCGATGGCGTCCGCGCAGCAGTTGTCCGAGGAGAAATTCGGCCCGCTCACCAGCGGTCTCGGTGGTGGCGGCGGGCTCGGCGGCCTCGGCCTTCCCGGCGGGATGTGAGTTGTTCGAAGGCGTCGTTCAGGACCTCATCGATGAGCTTGGCCGGTTGCCCGGCGTCGGGCCGAAGAGCGCGCAGCGCATCGCGTTCCATCTGATCAGCTCGGAGCCGGCCGACATCAAGCGGCTGGTCGACGTCTTGGGCAAGGTCACCGAGGGCGTGCGGTTCTGCGAGCTGTGCGGCAACGTCTCCGAGCAGGAGCAGTGCCGCATCTGCCGGGACACCCGCCGCGACGGCAGCATGCTGTGCGTCGTCGAGGAGCCGAAGGACGTTCTCGCGATCGAGCGCACCCGCGAGTTCAAGGGCCGCTACCACGTGCTCGGCGGCGCGCTCGACCCGCTGGCGGGTGTCGGCCCCGACCAGCTGCGGATGCGGGAGCTGCTGGCCCGCATCTCGTCCGACGAGGTCACCGAGGTGATCATCGCGACCGACCCGAACACCGAGGGCGAGGCGACGGCGACGTACCTGGTGCGGATGCTGCGCGACTTCCCCGGCCTGTCGGTGACCCGGCTCGCCTCCGGGCTTCCCATGGGCGGCGACCTCGAGTTCGCCGACGAGCTGACCCTCGGCCGTGCTTTTTCCGGCCGCCGGTCGCTCTAAGCGAAAATTTTCGTGGCCATTTCGTGATCTATTCCGCCACATGTGAGTAGCTCTCACATCTAGGGTGTCTCCCCGACGCACGGATTCCGGACACAACCGAGGTGTGTGATGATCAAGTCAGGAAGGATCCGGTCGCTTCGATCGCGGGGGCGACGACGCCCGTGGCGGGCGGCCGTGGCGGGCACCGCGGCGCTCACGATGGCGCTCAGCGGGTGCCAGGGCACGGCGGAAAGCGGCCAGGGCGACATCATCGTCGGCACGACCGACTCCGTCCCCACCCTCGATCCCGCGAAGTGCTACAGCTACTACTGCGGCACCATCATCGACAACATCGGCGCGACGCTGGTGAGCTACAAGCCGGGCGAGACGACGCCGACCCCTGACCTCGCCGCCGAGCAACCGGAGATCAGCGAAAACGGCCTGACCTACACCTTCACCCTGCGCGAGGGCGTGAAGTTCCAGGACGGCTCCGAGCTGACCAGTGAGGACGTCAAGTTCTCGCTCGAGCGCGCGATGAACATCAACCACCCCGAGGGCGCCGCCTTCCTGCTCGAGGGCATCGACGCCATCGAGACGCCGGATCCGCTGACCGTCGAGATCACGCTCAAGGAGCCGGACATCACGTTCGGGTCCAAGCTGGCCTACAACGTCGCCACCATCCTGCCGTCGGACGGCAAGTACCAGGCGCCGGACACGAAGCTGCCGGACGACGCCGACCCGGCGACCTACGAGAAGTACGTCAACGAGGACCTGGTCTCGGCCGGCCCGTACTCGCTCGTCGAGAACCGGGAGAACGAGTCGATCCAGCTCAGCGCGTTCGACGGCTACTTCGGCGAGCCGCCGAAGAACAACCGGGTGCTCGTCACCTTCTACGACGAGAGCGCGCAGATGGTGACCGCGCTCAAGTCCGGCGAGATCGACGTCGCGTTCCGCGAACTGACGCCGGAGCAGCGCACTTCGCTCGAAGGCGACGACAGCATCAACGTGGTGAAGGGCGAGGGCGCGTCGATCCGCTACCTGGTGTTCAACCCACGGCTGGAGCCGTTCGACGACGTCAAGGTTCGCCAGGCGATCGCCGCCGCGGTCGACCGCGAGCGCATCATCGACGAGGTGCTCGGCGGCGCGGGCGAGCCGTTGTACTCGATGGTCCCGCCGTCCTTCGGGGACGCGAGCGTGCCCGCGTTCCAGCAGTACGAGGACAAGGAGCCGAGCGACTTCATCGACGGCAAGGTCAAGATCGACCTCTGGTACACCACCGACCACTACGGCCCGACCGAGCCCGCGCTCGCCGAGACGCTGGCGCGCACGCTCGAGGAGACCGGCTCGTTCGAGGTCAGCCAGAAGTCGGCGGAGTGGGCGCAGTTCAGCGCGAACGCCCTGCCGGGCCCGACCGGCCAGTACCCGGCACACCTGCTCGGCTGGTACCCGGACTACCTCGATCCCGACAACTACATCCAGCCGTTCTACCACTCGAGTCAGAGCTTCCTGCGGATGTACGACAACCCCGCGATGGACAAGCTCATCCGCGAGGAGGAGGTCGCCGAGTCGGTCGACTCCGAGGCGCGGCTGCGGACGCTCGCCGAGATCCAGCGGATCGCGGCCGAGGACGCCCCGATCGTGCCGCTGTACGTCGACATCCCGCAGGCGTACGTGCGCAGCGACGTCAAGGGCGTCGCGGACACCATGGACGCCTCCCAGGTGTTCCGCTTCTCGTTGATCCACAAGTAGCCGGCCCGGAGCACGGCCCCGGCGGGGCGATCCTCGCCGGGGCCGTGCTTGCGGTGCGATGTGGACAGAAGGGCCTGATTCGCGTGCACGCTGGTTCCCTGGGCCGCTACATCCTGCAGCGGCTCGCGCTCGCCGTTCCGATGGTGTTCATCCTGCTCACGTTGCTGTTCCTGCTGCTGCACGCGGCCCCGGGCGACCCGGTGACGGCGACGCTGGGCGGCAGGCTGCCGCCGGAGGAGATCGCGGCGCGCAAGGAGGCGCTCGGCCTCAACGACCCGATTCTGGTGCAGTACTTCCGCTACATCGGCGGTGCGGTCACCGGCGACTTCGGCAACCCGATCACCGATCCGCGCAGCGTGACGCAGATCGTGCTCGACACCGCGCCCGCCACGATCGAGCTCGCGGTCGCGGGCATGCTGGTCGCGGTGATGCTCGGCGTCACCGTCGGCGCGCTGTCCGGCAGACTGCGTGACACCCCGTTCGACATCGGCGGCAGGCTGTTCGGCATTCTCGTCTACGCGGCGCCGGTGTTCTGGACCGGACTGCTCGCGCAGCTCTTCTTCTCGGTCCACCTCGGCTGGCTGCCGAGCCAGCAGCGCTCGGGCGGCTTCGACGCGCCGAAGGACATCACCGGGTTCTACGTGCTCGACTCGATCATCACCTGGGACATGGCCGCGTTGTCCGACGTGCTCGCGCACCTGGTGCTGCCCGCGGTCACGCTCGGGCTGCTCGTCGGCGGCATCTTCATCCGGCTGGTCCGGGTCAACATGCTGCAGACGCTGCGCTCCGACTACGTCGAGGCGGCGCGGGCGCGCGGGCTGCGGGAGCACGTCGTGCTGTTCCGGCACGCGTTCAAGACCGCGCTGATCCCGATCGTGACGATCATGGGGTTGCAGTTCGCGATGCTGCTCGGCAACGCGGTGCTGACCGAGAAGACCTTCACCTGGCCGGGGCTGGCGCAGGCGCTCGTCAACTTCATCGCCGCGCGGGACTACGCCGCCGTGCAGGGCATCGTCACCTTCATCGCGCTGATGATCGTCGCGGTGTCGCTGCTGATCGACATTCTCACCGGGCTGATCGACCCCAGGGTGCGTTACTGATGGGCAGAAACGACATGACAAGCACACCGCTGCGGGCGCGACTGCACCACGCGTGGCGGCCGTTCCGGGAGTCGGGCAGGATCGCGCGCGGGCTGATCTACAGCGGGGCGGGCGTCATCGCCGGGTTCCTGCTGCTCGCGTTCGCCGGTCCGCTGCTCTACCCGTACGGCGGCACGCAGTACCGCGTCGAGACCGAGCCCGGTGAGTTCGCCACCTTCCCCGAGCTGGCGCCGCCGTCGGCGGAACACTGGCTCGGCACGACCAAGGACCAGTTCGACGTCTTCGCGCGGATCATCGACGGCGCGACGATCGCGTTCACCGTGATGACGCTGGCGGTCTCGATCGCGATGGTCGTCGGCGTGACGCTGGGGCTGTTCAGCGGGTACCGGGGCGGCAGGCTCGACCGGATCGCCGTGACGGCGATGGACGCGGTGTACGCCTTCCCGCCGCTGGTGCTGGCGATCATCGTGGCGTTCGTGCTGGGCGCCTACGTCTCGCCCGGCGTGGTCTCGGCGACCTTCGCCGTCGGGGTGGTGTACATCCCGCAGTACTTCCGGGTGGTCCGCAACCAGACGCTGTCGGTGAAGGAGGAGCCCTTCGTCGAGGCGGCGCGGTCGTTCGGCGCTCGCAATAGGACGGTGCTCGGCCGCTACGTGTTCTTCAACGTGGTGCAGACGGTGCCGGTGATCCTGACGCTGAACGCGGCGGACGCGATCCTGGTGCTGGCTGCGCTCGGCTTCCTCGGCTACGGCGTGCAGCCGCCGACGCCGGAGTGGGGCTATGACATCTCGCAGGCCGTCGACGACGTCGCGGCGGGCATCTGGTGGACCGCGCTGTGGCCGGGAATCGCGATCGTGCTGCTGGTGACGGCGCTGACGCTGGTCGGCGAGGGACTCAACGACGTGGTCAACCCGCTGCTGCGGGCGCGCGGCAAGGCGGGCCGCAAGCTCAATGCCATGCCTCGGTTGCGGCGGGCACGGCGACAAGACGACGCCGAGCGGCTGGCGGCGCGGGTGCGTGACCTGCGCGTCGGGTACCGCACCGCGGACGGTCCACTGTGGGCGGTCGACGGCGTGAGCTTCGACCTGAGGCCGGGCGAGTGCGTCGCGCTGGTCGGTGAGTCGGGGTGCGGTAAGTCGTCCATGGGCCGGGCGATGCTGCGGCTGATGCCACCGGGCGGCGTCGTGCACGGGCAGGTCGAGATCGGCGGCACCGACGTCGTCACCGCGCCGGAGTCCGAGGTGCGACGGCTGCGCGGCGAACGCGCCGCGCTGATGTTCCAGGAGCCGATGACCCGGCTCAACCCCTTGCAGCGGGTCAGCGACCACTTCGTCGAGATGATCCGCACCCACCGGCCGAAGACGTCCCGGGACGAGGCCCGGTCGATGGCGCGCGAGGCGTTGGTGCAGGTCGGCATCCCGCCGACGCGGATCGACAACTACCCGCACGAGTTCTCCGGCGGGATGCGGCAGCGGGTGATGCTGGCGCTGTCGATCGTGCTGACGCCGAGGCTGATCGTCGCCGACGAGCCGACGACCGCGCTCGACGTCATCGTCGAGTCGCAGATTCTGTCCATTCTGGAGCGATTGCGAGCCGAGGAGGAGGTCGGCATCCTGCTCATCACGCACAACCTGGGCGTCGTCGCGGAGGCGTGCGACCGGGTCGCGGTGATGTACGCGGGCAAGATCGTGGAAACCGGCCCGGTGGACGAGATCTTCAACAACCCCAAGCATCCGTACACCCGGGGCCTGGTCGCGTCGACGATCTCGCTGAAGACGACGGAACTGCGGTCCATCGGCGGGTATCCGCCGAGCCTGGTCGACCCGCCGCAGGGCTGCCGGTTCGCGCCGCGCTGCCCGTACGTGATGGACCACTGCACGCGGCGCCCGCCCGAGCTGGCCGAGGTCGGGCCGGAGCAGCGGGCGGCGTGCTTCCTCTATCCGGGCGCCGGGCAGCCGGTGCCGTACGACGTCGCGGTGCCGTCGGGTGATCCGCAGGTGAGTGGCATATGAGCGAATCCGGGCCGTTGCTGGTCGTCGACGACCTGAAGACGCACTTTCCCGACCGTGGCGGTCTGTTCGGCGGCGGCAAGAACGTGGTCAAGGCGGTCGACGGGGTGAGCTTCTCGGTCGGCGAGGGCGAGGTGTTCGGTCTCGTCGGCGAGAGCGGGTCGGGCAAGACGACGCTGGGCCGGTCGCTGCTCAAGCTCGTGCAGCCGACGTCGGGGCAGATCCGTTACCGGGGCCGGGATCTGGTGCCGCTCGCCGAGGGCGAGATGCGGCCACTGCGGCGCGAGCTGGGCATGATCTTCCAGGACCCGAACGCGTCCATGAACCCGGCGATGACGATCGGTCAGGGCGTCGGGCACCCGCTGCACATCCACGGCATGGTCGGCAGCCGCGCCGAGGCGCGCCAGCGGGTGGTCGAGATGCTGGAGCGGGTCGGGCTGCACCCGGCGGAGAGCTTCCTCGACCGCTACCCGGAGGATCTGTCCGGCGGGCAGAAGCAGCGGCTGGTCATCGCGCGCGCGTTGATCACCGAGCCGAAGTTCGTCGTCGCGGACGAGCCGGTCGCGGCGCTCGACATGAGTGTGCGGGCGCGGGTGCTCGAGCTGATGCTCGAGCTCAAGCGGGATCTCGACCTGACGTACGTGTTCATCACGCACGACCTGGCGACCGCGCGGTTCCTGTGCGACCGGATCGGCATTCTCTACCTCGGCGGGCTGGTCGAGCAGGGGCCGTCGGACGCGCTGTTCGACGACCCGCAGCACCCCTACACCCGGTCGCTGCTCTCGGCGATCCCGCTGCCCGAAGCCGGGCGGCGCAACCGGCGGAAGACGTTGCCACGCGGCGAGATCCCGGACGCGGCCCACCCGCCCGCCGGGTGCCGGTTCCACCCGCGCTGCCCGGAGGCGTTCGACTCCTGCGGCTGGCAGGGCCAGGACCTGATCGACGTGCTGGAGGACCGCTGGACCGAGGTGGACAGCGAGACGTTCACGGCGGAGCTCGCGCTGTTTGGCAAGCTCGCCGATGCCGACGTCGGCATGGACTACGTGCGGTTCGCATCGTCCACACCGGACACTCTGGCCGAGTGGTTGCGGGCGCACGGGCCGGAGCTGCCCGCGAACGTGTTCTCCGCCGTCACGGACGTCGAGGTGGACGCGCGCGGCGTGACCGTCCGATTCGGACCGGGGCCGGAGCCGGACGTGCGGCGCGTCGAGGGCCGCGACGTCGCGTGCCACCTGCACGGCATCACGGTCCGGCCGGACGGCGTGCACGTCGGCGAGCCGGAGGCGTAGTCAGCGGGTGCCTGCCGTGCCGAGCACGGCGAGCACTCGGCCGAACAGGTCGTCGGGGACGGCCCCGGGGTCGAGGCTGTCCTCGACGGCGAAGCCGTTGGACAGCGCGAGCACGACCGTGGCCGTCTCGTCGGGCGGGAACGGCAGGGCGAGCCCGTGCCGCTCGGCCACCTGCTCGATCATGGTGGCCAGCGAGGCCCGCAGCCGTTGCCGCCGCAGCCGCAGCGCCTCGGTGAACGCCGGGTCCTGGTGGCCGCCGACGGCGTAGGCGATCAGCAGCCGCTGCCAGTTCGCCCCGGCGTGGATCGCCTCGACCAGGTGCTTTCCCACGTCACGCAGGGCCTCCCCGGCGTCGGCCGAGCGCTCGAACAGGGCGGCCGCCTCCCGCTGCCGCTCGGCGACGTACTCGTCCATCAGCGTCAGCACGAGGTCGTTCTTGCTGCGGAAGTTGGAGTACACCGCGCCCTTGGTCAGCCCGGCAGCCGCCGCGACGTCGGCCACCGACGCCGCCTCGATGCCGCGCGTGGTGAAGACCTCGTGTGCCGCCGCGAGCACCCGCCGCCTGGTCTCCTCGCGGGTGGGGCGGCGGCGCGCGGTCATGGCGCCGTGGCGCAGGTGCTGATCGGGTCCCGCTCGGCGAACCGGCCGTCGAGGAACTCGATGGCGTACGGGGCGCCGGAGACCGCGCCGATCACGTGCTCACCGAGCACCGCGGGCTGGAACCGCACCGTCGCGCCGCGCGAGCACCAGGACTCGTTGAGCTGGATCGCCTGGTCGAACGTGACCAGCTCGTCGGCAGGCGAGTGGTAGATCATCACCGGGGCCTTCGGCGCGGTGCCGCCGAGCCGGATGTCGTCGAGCACCCGCTGCCATTTCGGCAGCGACATCGGGTCGTCGACGGTGGTGTAGCTGTCCAGACTGCGGAAGGCGTAGTTGGCGGAGATCTCCTCGACGCACTGGGTGCTGATGTCGGCCGCCATCTCCTTGCCCTCCGGCGTCAGGATCTCCTGGAACGGCGCGTCGGGGTAGGCACGGGCGAGGCCGACCGCGGCGGCCAGCACGAGCCCGCTGGCCGGGCCGCCGTCGTGCAGGTTGGCCATGGTCTCCATGTCGGCGGGCGCCGCGCCGACGGCGGCGCCGACCACGCGCAGGTCCGACGCATACGCGCTGGCGCGCTGTGCTGCCCAGCCAGTGGCGAAGCCGCCCTCGGAGTAACCCCACAGCCCGACCTCGGCGTCGCGGGAGAGGTTCGCCTCGGGCAGCGCCTCGGCGGCGCGGGCGGCGTCGAGCATCGCGTGGCCGAGCGAGCGGCCCGCGACGTAGGTGTGCGGGCCAGGCGTGCCGAGGCCCTCGTAGTCGGTGACGACCACGCCCCAGCCCCGGTTCAGGGCCTGGCTGAACAGCGAGAACTCCTGCTCCGACCCGGTGGCCAGCTTGTAGGACGGGGCGCACGTCGGGCCGAGGCCGTGGGTGCCGACGGCGTAGGACACCAGCGGGCGCGGGCCGTCGCCGGACCATTTCTCCTCGGGCACGATCACGGTGCCGGAGACCGCGTTGGGCTGGAAGGTGGCCGAGGTCGAGCGGTACAGCATCTGCCACGCCTTGACGGGCACGCTGATGCCGTTGGCGGAGACGTCAATGGGGCGCGAGCGCAGCACCGTGCCCGGCGCGACGTCGGGCAGCGGGTCCGGCGGGGCGTAGAACGGGTCGTTCTGCGGCGGCGGGGTGGCCTGCGTGGCGGTCGATTGCGGCGCGGCCGGGGTGGCCGTCGCCGTGGCGGTGGTGAGCGCCGTCGCGAGCAGCGCGACGGCGACGGCGGCCAGCGCGGGTCTGGTGCGTTTCGGCATTGTCATGCTCTGACCACCTTTGATACTCGTCAGTATTGAATACCGAACGGTATCGAGTGAGGTCGGTCACGTCAAGCCTCGCCTTGACCTCTAGTTAACTGGAAGTCCTAGCGTGACACTCATGCACGCGATACGGCAGTACGAGTTCGGTCCCGCCGCCACCCTGCGCTACGAGCAGGTGGCAGACCCCGTGCCCGGCGCGGGTCAGGTGCGCATCGCGGTCGCGGCCGCCGGTGTGCACCTGATCGACACGAGGATCAGGGCGGGCGAGGCGATGGGGCCGTACCCGCCGCCCGAGCTGCCGATGACGCCGGGCCGCGAGGTGGCGGGCGTCGTCGACCAGGCGGGGCCGGACGTCGACGAGTCCTGGCTCGGCACCCGCGTCGTCGCGCACCTCGGGCCGGCCAGCGGCGGGTACGCCGAACTGGCCGTGCGCGACGCCGACGCGCTGCACCCGATTCCGGACGGCCTCGCCGATGACGCCGCCGTCGCCATGATCGGCACCGGCCGCACCACCATGGGCGTGCTGGAGACGGCCCGGCTGACCGGCGACGACGTCGTCCTCGTCACGTCCGCCGCCGGGGGTGTCGGCAGCCTGCTGGTGCAGGCCGGTCGCCGGTCGGGGGCGACCGTGGTCGGCGTCGCGGGCGGGCCCGCCAAAGTCGAGCACGTCAGGGGACTCGGCGCGACGGTCGCGGTGGACTACACCGCGCCCGGCTGGGCCGATGAGGTGCGTGCGGCCTTGGCGGGCCGGGACGTGACGGTCGTGTTCGACCTGGTCGGTGGCGAGCAGGGCCGCACCGCGCTGGAACTGCTCGGGCGCGGCGGCCGGGCGCTGGTGCTCGGCTGGTCGTCCGGGCGGGCGACGACGCTGGACGGCGCCGACGTCGTGGGGCGCGGCATCACCGTCGCGCCCGCGTTCGCGCCCGCGCTGCTGAGCCGGGGCGTGCGCTCGTTGGAGGAACGGGCACTGGCCGTCGCGGCGCGGGGTGAGCTGACGCCGGTGGTCGGCGCGACGTTCCCGCTGGCGCGGGCGGCCGACGCCCACACCGCGCTGGAGTCGCGCGGCACCATCGGCAAGGTCGTCCTCACGCCGTAGCCGTCACCGGATCGACCGGCTGCCGGTCCGGGCGCGGCCGGGACACGGACGCCAGCAGCACGCCGATGATCACGACAGCCGCCGCCGCGATCTCGATCCACGTCGGCTGCTCGCCGAGCACCAGGAACGCCAGCGACATGCCGACGATCGGCACCAGCAGCGAGAACGGCGCGACCACCCCGGCCGGGTTGCGGCTCATCAGCGTGCTCCACACCCCGGACCCGGCCACGGTGCCGATGAGCACGATGTAGGTCAGGCCGCCGAGCGAGACCAGGCCCTGCTGCGAGCCGAGCGTGGTCAGTGCGTGCCAGCCCGCCGACGGACCCTCGAAGATCAGCGACAACCCGTACATCGGCAGCGGCGGCACCACGGACATCCACAGCGTGAAGTGCAGCGGGTTCACCCTGCCGCCGGGCACGTCGGCGAGGCCCTTGCGGGTGCAGAGGTTGCCGGTCGCCCAGCTCAGCGCCGCGAACACGGTGAGGATCATCGGCAGCAGCGCGGCGTGCTCGGCGCGCTGCCAGCCGATCACGCACATGCCGAGCACCGCGAGCGCAATCCCCGCCGTCGCGATCGGCGTGACGCGCTCACGCAGCAGCAGCGCGCCGAGCAGCACCGTGAACGGCGCCGACGCCTGCAACACCAGCGACGCGAGCCCGGTCGGCATGCCGATGTGCATCGCGACGAACAGGAACGCGAAGTGCCCGGTGCCGAAGCCGAGGCCGTAGCCGATCAGCCACCGGAGCTTCACACCGGGCCACGGCACCAGCAGGATCGTCGGCACCGCCAGCACCGCGAACCGCAGCGCACCGGCGAAGAGTGGCGGGAAGTGCTCGATCGTCGCGTGGATGGCGAGGAAGTTCACGCCCCACATGACGGCCACGGCCAGGGCGAGCAGGCGATCCCGTTGCGACATGTCATCCAGCCTGCGGGGCGCGACTGTGAAGGACCATCGAATTGTGCTTCATCGACTTTGTAGTGTTGCTGCATGGACGTCGTCCGGCTACGCACCCTTCGCGAGTTCGCCGACCGGGGCAGCCTCACCGCGGCCGCCGTCGCGCTGCACTGCACGCCGTCGGCGGTGTCGCAGCAACTCAAGGCGTTGCAGGCCGAGGTGGGCGTGGTGCTCACCGAACCGGCGGGGCGCGGGCTGCGGCTGACCGACGCCGGGCGCGCGCTGGTCGTCCGGGCCGACGAGGTGCTCGCGGCCGTCGAACGCGCGGAGTCCGAACTGGACACCTACCGCAGCGTGCCGCGCGGCACCGTGCGGATCGCGTTCTTCCCGTCCGGCGGGCTGCTGTTGCTGCCGGGACTGCTGCACCGGGTGACGGCGCACGCCGAGCTGGCCGTGGAGGTGCGCGACGTCGACATGACGCCGCCCGAGGTGCCGGGGCTGCTCGCCGACTTCGACATCGTCGTCACACACCGCGACGAGCGCGCGGAGCCGTACGAGTCCGATCGGCTGAGCGTGACGCACCTGCTGCGGGAACCGCTCGACGTCGCGCTGCCGGTCGGGCACCGGCTCGCGCATCGGCGCAAAGTCGAGCTCGCCGAGCTGGCGACCGAGCGCTGGATCGGCGTCAACGTCGGCTTCCCGGTCGACGACGTGCTGCGCTCGCTCACCGTCCGCACCGGGGTGCGGCCGGACGTCGTGCAGCGCATCAACGACTTCCGGCTCACCGAGGAGCTGGTCGCGGCGGGGCACGGGGTGGCGCTGCTACCCCGCTACACCGTCGACACCCGGCGCGGCAAGCGGCTGCTGCGCAAGCCGCTCGCCGGGATCAAGGCCGCCCGCCACGTCGAGGCGGTGCTCCGCCCCGGCGCCTCGGCACGCCCCTCGGTCGCCACCGTGCTCGACCTGCTGCGCGCCGAGGCCAAGGCCGTCACGCCCCGTTAGTCGGGGCGCGCCCGGCCGCGCGAGTCCCGCGTTCTGGGGCCGCGAGTCCCGACTTCCGGAGGTGCGAGTTCCCGGGACTCGCGGCGCCGTAACCGGGGACTCGCGGCACCAGATCTTGGGACTCGCCGTCAGCGGTGCGCCCGGTTGATGGCCGAGAGGACCGCTCGCAGTGACGCGGTGACGATCGACGGGTCGACGCCGACGCCCCAGTACACCTTGTCGTCGATGGCGCATTCGACGTAGCTGGCTGCTTGGGCGTCGTCGCCCGCGGTCATGGCGTGCTCGCTGTAGTCGAGCAGCCGGATGTCGTAGCCGATGGTGGACAGCGCGTCGAAGAACGAGGCGATCGGCCCGTTGCCGGTGCCGGTGATCTCGTTGGGCTCACCCTCGACGTTCACGGTGACCGTGATGGAGTACTCGCCGCCACCGTTGTCGGTGACGTGCGAGTGCACCAGCTCCAGCGGCGACGACGTCGCGAGGTACTCCCGGCTGAACGCCTGCCACATCGTCTCGGGGTCGACCTCGCCGCCCGACGTATCGGTGTAATGCTGGACGACCTGGGAGAACTCGATCTGCAGCCGCCTCGGCAGATCGAGCTGGTGCTCCTCGCGCATGATGTAGGCGACGCCGCCCTTGCCGGACTGCGAGTTGACCCGGATGACGGCCTCGTAGGTACGGCCCACGTCCTTCGGGTCGATCGGCAGGTAGGGCACCTCCCACGGGAACTCGTCCACCGGCACGCTCGCCTTCTCGGCAGCCGACTCCAGGGCGTCGAAGCCCTTGTTGATGGCGTCCTGATGGCTGCCGGAGAACGCGGTGAACACCAGGTCGCCGCCCCACGGCGAACGCTCGTGTACCGGGAGCTGGTTGCAGTACTCGACGGTGCGCTTGATGTGGTCGATGTCGGAGAAGTCGACCTGCGGGTCGACGCCCTGCGAGAACAGGTTCATGCCCAGCGCCACCAGGTCGACGTTGCCGGTGCGCTCGCCGTTGCCGAACAGGCAGCCCTCGATGCGGTCCGCCCCGGCCTGGTAGCCGAGTTCGGCGGCGGCGATGCCGGTGCCCCGGTCGTTGTGCGGGTGCAGCGACAGGATGACCGCGTCACGGCGCTCCAGGTTGCGGCTCATCCATTCGATCGAGTCGGCGTAGACGTTCGGCGTGGCCATCTCCACCGTGGCGGGCAGGTTCAGGATCACCGGATCCTCGTGCGTCGGCTGCCAGATGTCGGTGACCGCGTTGCACACCTCGGCCGCGTAGCTGAGTTCGGTGCCGGTGAACGACTCCGGCGAGTACTGGAACCGGAAGTCGGTGTCGGGGTACTTCCCCGCGAACTCGGCCACCAGCTCGGCGCCCTGGGTGGCGATCTTCTTGATCCCCTCGCGCTCCTCCCGGAACACCACCCGGCGTTGCAGGATCGACGTCGAGTTGTAGAGGTGCACGACCGCCTTCGGCGCGCCCGCCAGCGCCTCGAAGGTGCGCTCGATCAGCTCGTAGCGAGCCTGGGTGAGAACCTGGATGCGGACGTCCTCCGGGATGGCGTCCTGTTCGATGATCTCGCGGACGAAGTCGAAGTCGGTCTGGCTCGCCGAGGGGAAGCCGACCTCGATCTCCTTGTAGCCCATCGCCACCAGCAGCTCGAAGAAGGTCCGCTTGCGGGCGGGCGACATGGGGTCGATCAGCGCCTGGTTGCCGTCCCGCAGGTCGACCGCGCACCACAGCGGTGCGCGGTCGATGCGGACGTCGGGCCAGGTTCGGTCGGGCAGCGAGATGTCCTCGACCAGCCGGTACCACGGCTGGTACCGGCCAACCGGCATCGAGCTGCCGCGCTGCGGATTCCACACCGGCTGGCCGGCGGGTGCCGGGCCCGCGGGCGCGATGATGGGTCCGTGTTCCGGGCGGGGGGAAGTGGACATTGTTCGATGGTCTCCTGCTGTCGGTTGGTCCGCCAAGAGCGGGTGACCGGCGGCACGACGAAGCCCCGCGACGGGGGGCCGGTCCGATCAGGCCCCGTCGCGGCAGCGAAGCAGGAGTGCCCATGCCACGTCCCTCAGCATAGCGACGTTGTCGAGTTCGCAACCGGCAGGGGGAGCGCACACATAGCGGTGCGTCGCGTGACATGTCAAACTCCGAACATGGCGGAGCATGCTGAACAGCAGGACACCATGTCGAGCGAGGACGAGAGCACGGGCGGCAAGCGCCGGCCGAGCGTCGACTGGGTCGCGGTCAAGGACAAGGTGATCTCGATCCTCGCCGCCGTGGTGCGGTGGGTCTTCCTGCTGTTCGCCTTGCTCCTGGTGCTGCACGTGGTGTTCACGATCGCGGACGCGAACCAGGACAACAGCATCGTGTCCTTCGTCGGCAAGTGGGCCGACCCGCTCGCGCTCGGGTTCAAGGACATGTTCCAGCCCAACGACGCGCAGTTGAAGATCCTGGTCAACTACGGCATCGCCGCGATCTTCTGGCTGATCGTCTCCTCGCTCGGCGCCACGATCATCCGCCGCCTCGGTTCCCTCGGCAAGTAACCCCCGGCGTTCAGAACGCGGGCACGTCCCAGCCGGCGAGCGCGAACTCCGCCAGCGGCAGGCGGGAGCGCTCGGACCGCTCCCGATCGACGAGGCGCTGCTCGCCGAGCACCTCGGCGTCGGCGGGCACGCCGACCGCGATCGTCACCACCGGCCGGACGTGCTCCGGCAGCGCGAACTCGCGGTGCAGCGCGTCCGCGTCGAACCCGGCCATCTGATGCCCGGCCAGCCCCGCCGCGACAGCCTGGAGCACCAGGTTCTGCGCGGCGAGGGCGACGCCGTACTCCGCGTACGGGATGTCGCCCTTCTCGTTGCTGGTCACCGCCAGCCCCGCGAGCAGCGCTCCGGTCCGCCGCACCCACGACTGGTTGCGCTTGGTGAGCGTGCCGAAGATCCGGTCGAACACCGCGTCGCCCTTGCGCCCGACCAGGAACCGCGCGGGCTGGGTGTTGCCGAACGACGGCGCCCACCTCGCCGCCTCGAGCAGCGCTCGCAGCTGCTCCTCGGTGACCTTGGCGTCGGCGTCGAACGCGCGCGGACTCCAGCGCTGCGCGATCAACTCGTGCACGTCGGCGCTGGTCGCTGCTCGCTTGCGCTGCATGGCTCCGTTATATCGCGTAGCCCCACGCGACGAGGGCGTGCGCCCCGAACCAGCCACTCAGCACGGCCGCGGCGGACAGCACGAGCACCGTCGTGGCCGGCTTGCGTTTCGCGAGGCCGAGCGCGATCGGGATCAGCAGCGTGAACGCGGGCAGCAGCAGCCGGGCCTTCGAGTGCATCAGGCCGTTCGAGCCGAGATCCATCACCAGCACGCCGAGCCCGTACAGCATGAGCGGCCACTCGACGCGCCGGACGAACCCGATCACCACCAGGGCGACGGCGGCGAACAGCACCAGCACGGTGCCGATGTCGTGCACCGAGTCCGAGTGCGCGATCGCGTCGCCGGTGAACCCCAGCGTGGCCACGCCGCCGTCGAAGGCCGAGTCCCAGCCGCGCTCCTGCAGCGCGCTCCACCCCGCGAGCTGCGCGAACACCCCCTCGCCCGGCCGGATCTGCGCGCCTGCCCACCACAGGTAGCCGAGCAACCCGAGCGGCGCCAGCAGCGCTCCGGCGAGCGGTCGCAGCGCGGTGCGGATACCGCCGCGACGGTGCGCCGTGATCGCGCAGACGAGCGCGGCCATGCCGACCGCCACCACCAGCGCGAGCGCGGTCGGTCGCACCAGGCCCGCCGCCGCGCACGCGATACCGGCGGCGAGCCACTGCCGCCGCAGCACGAACACCAGCGCCCACGCCGCCGCCGCGCAGAACAGCGACTCCGAGTACGTCATCGACAGCACGACGCCCATCGGCGACGCGGCGAACAGCGCGACCAGGATCAGCCCTGCCCGTCGCGACCCGCCCTTGATCAGCATGCCGATGCGGGTCAGCGCGTAGGCCGCCGCGATGCCGGCTGCGATGCTGACGAGGAACGCCGCGGTGCTCACCGAAAGCCAGGTGACGTCGGACACCCACCCGGTGAGCTTCGGATAGCCGGGGAAGAAGGCGAGCGGCGTCTGCGGGGTCCGGTTGCCGTGCGCGTCGAGCAGCGAGTCCGGCGCGCCCTGGTACCCGCCGGAGGCGATCCCGAGGTACCACTGGCCGTCCCACGCTGTCAGCGACCGGTACGCGGTGGTGTCGTTCGGCCCGGCGAGCAGCATCAGGATGATGACGCCGACATTGCGCACCGCGAGGTAGACCATCGCGGGCGCGAACGCGAGCAGTGCCCGCCAGCGGACCTCCCGGCGGAAGGGACGGGGCGGGGCCTGCGACACGCGCGGTTCCTGCAACGGCTCGAGGACCGCTGCGGTCTCGGTCGGACTCACGATGGGGCTCCGGGGACTGCGGGACGGCTCGCTGGCCCACCTAGCGTAGTCGTCACCGCACGGTGTGACGGCCACGACGTCCTGCGTGGCCGCATCGCGGCTGGTAGTAGCCACGCGCACGCGCGCGAGGGCCAGAGTGGCCGGCGCCACATCGGCACCGCGAACGGGTTGGTGCGGCCGGTACCCTTGGTTCAGCTACAGGGATGGCGCCCGCCCCTCGTAAGGGCTGGGGCCTGGGCGCTCCCGTTGGAGGAGGTTGGCGCGCAGTGGCGCTCGTAGTCCAGAAGTACGGCGGATCGTCGTTGGAGAGCGCGGATCGCATCAGAAGCGTCGCCGAACGCATCGTGGAAACCAAGAAGGCGGGGAACGACGTCGTCGTCGTGTGCTCAGCGATGGGCGACACGACCGACGAGCTGCTCGACCTGGCCGACCAGGTCAACCCGAACCCGCCGGAGCGCGAGATGGACATGCTGCTCACCGCCGGTGAGCGCATCTCGAACGCGCTGGTGGCGATGGCCATCGCCAAGCTCGACGAAGAGGCATGGTCGTTCACCGGGTCGCAGGCTGGCATTTCCACGACGGCGGCACACGGCAACGCACGCATTGTGGAGGTTTCACCGACGCGGGTCACCGAAGCGCTCGACCAGGGGTACATCGCCCTGGTCGCGGGCTTCCAGGGTGTCTCGAAGGACACCAAGGACATCACCACACTCGGCCGGGGCGGCTCGGACATGACGGCCGTCGCGCTGGCCGCGGCACTCAAGGCCGACGAGTGTGAGATCTACTCCGACGTCGACGGGGTCTACACCGCGGACCCGAGAATCGTGTCGGACGCACGCAAGCTGGACACCGTTCCCTACGAGGAGATGCTCGAACTGGCCGCGACCGGTTCGAAGATCCTGCATCTGCGGTCGGTCGAGTACGCGCGGCGGTACAGCGTGCCGCTGCGGGTCCGATCGTCCTACAGCACCAAACCGGGCACGCTCGTGGCCGGATCGATCGAGGAGATTCCCGTGGAACAGGCGCTGATCACCGGCGTTTCGCACGACAAGTCAGAAGCCAAGATCACTGTCACCGACGTGCCGGACTACAAGGGCGCGGCGGCGAAGATCTTCCGGGCGGTCGCCGACGCGAACATCGACATCGACATGGTGCTGCAGAACGTGTCGCGGACGTCGTCCGGCGTCACCGACATCACCTTCACGCTGTCGATCGACAACGGCCCGAAGGCGGTCGCCGCGCTCGAGCAGATCAAGGACGAGGCCGGGTTCGACGCGGTGCTCTACGACGACCACGTCGGCAAGGTGTCGCTGGTGGGCGCGGGGATGCGCTCGCACCCCGGCGTGACGGCGAAGTTCTGTGAGTCGCTTGCCGACTCGGGCGTCAACATCGAGATGATCAACACCTCGGAGATCCGCATCTCGGTGCTCATCCGCGACACCGACGTCGAAGAGGCGGTGCGGGCGATCCACGAGGCGTTCGAGCTCGGCGGCGACGAGGAAGCCGTCGTCTACGCGGGGAGTGGTCGCTGATGCGGATCGGAGTCGTCGGCGCGACCGGCCAGGTCGGCGCCGTGATGCGGAAACTGCTCGACGAGCGGAATTTCCCCGTCGACGAGATCCGGTTCTTTGCCTCGGCGCGTTCGGCGGGCAAGACGCTGCCGTGGCGCGGCCAGGACGTCGTGATCGAGGATCTCGAGCAGGCGGACCCGTCCGGTCTCGACGTGGCGCTGTTTTCGGCGGGCGGGTCGACGTCGAAGGCGCAGGCGCCCCGGTTCGCCGAGGCGGGCGTGACGGTGATCGACAACTCCTCGGCCTGGCGGCTCGACCCCGACGTCCCGCTGGTGGTCAGCGAGGTCAACCCGCAGGCGGTGAAGGAGGCCCGCAAGGGCATCATCGCCAACCCGAACTGCACCACGATGGCCGCGATGCCGGTGCTGAAGCCGCTGCACGACGAGGCGGGGCTGGTGCGGCTGGTGGCCAGCACCTACCAGGCGGTCTCCGGCAGCGGGCTCGCCGGTGTCGAGGAACTGGCCAGCCAGGTCGCGGCGGCCGGCGCGGACGCGCCGAAGCTGACCCACGACGGGTCGGCGGTCGAGCTGGGCGAGCCGTCGAAGTACGACCGGCACATCGCGTTCAACGTGCTGGCCATGGCGGGCTCCGTCGTCGATGACGGCTCGTTCGAGACCGACGAGGAGCAGAAGCTCCGCAACGAGAGCCGCAAGATCCTCGACATCCCCGAGCTGCGAGTGTCGGGCACCTGCGTGCGGGTGCCGGTGTTCACCGGGCACGCGCTGTCGATCAACGCCGAGTTCGCGCGGCCGCTGTCGGTCGAGCGGGCGACGGAGCTGCTCGGCGGGGCCACCGGCGTCGCGCTGTCGGACATCCCGACGCCGCTGCAAGCGGCGGGCAACGACCCGAGCTACGTCGGCCGGATCCGGCAGGACCCCGGCGTCGACGACGGACGCGGGCTGGCGCTGTTCGTGACCGGCGACAACCTTCGCAAGGGCGCCGCGCTGAACACGGTCCAGATCGCGGAGCTGCTGGCCCAGCAGTAAGGCCTCAGCGGAAGGCCGCGCTCCGCACCCGCTGGAGCGCGGCCTCCGTGCCCAGCTCGCCGCGCGCCTCGGGATGGTCGGCGTAGTAGGTGAGGAGCGCCAGCACCAGCGCGGGGTCGGGGACGATCTCGGCGCCGGGGACGGTCAGCAGCCGCTGCGGCAGCCGCGAACGTCGGGTCCACAGCCGGTCCGTGCGTGTCACGCGGAGACTGTCCGCGTTGATGCCGATCGTGGGCTCACCCGACGCCGGCCCGATCGATCGGATGTCCTCCCAGGCGGCGACGGCCTCGAACCCGGTCTCGCGCAGGCAGGCGCCGTGCGGGCTGAGGTGAAGGTAACCGCGCGCCCGGCGGCTTCCGAGGGTCTGGGCCACGTAGCTGCCCACGGCAAGGCACGCCAGGACGAGCAGGAACGTGCCCAGCTCCAGCGGCCCGGACTGGTCCAGTGCGGTGAGACCGGTCAGGAAGATCGATATGGCCAGGGTCGTGACGGCCGCGGCGAGCCATGCCCAGAACTGGACCGCGGAGTAGTCGACGACCAGACCGGGGC
The DNA here is from genome assembly GCA_009377395.1 of Actinophytocola sp. Lineage (GTDB taxonomy): Bacteria > Actinomycetota > Actinomycetes > Mycobacteriales > Pseudonocardiaceae > Haloechinothrix_A. The sequence goes on from WHUB01000017.1 coordinate 24,616, forward strand.
CGAGTGTCGGGTGGTTGCCGATCCGGATACCTCGCTGCGTCCTGCGAAGCGGCCGAATCACGACGTCGGCCATGGCCACCGCCGCGCAGCCAACCAGCACGATGGCGGACAACAGGAGCGGTAGCGCCGCCGCCCTGTCGCCTGGCAGCGCGGCGAGCAGACCGCCGAGTCCTGCCAGCGAGGCCAGCAGTCCCAGCACCGCTATGGCGGACGGACGTCGGTTCCAGACCGCGGGCCAGGGCTCAGCCATCAGGCGAAGGCCGCCGTCCTGGCACGCTGGAGCGCCGCCTCCGTGCCCAGCTCCGCTCGCGCCTCCGGGTGTTCGGCGTAGTACATGAGGAGCTCCATCACGAGCGCGGGATCGCTCGAAAGAAACTTGCCTTCGATATGTATGGCGGGTTTGACGTCGAGCCCGTTGTCGCTTGCGATCGTGGGTAGTTTGTCCTGGCGCCAGAGCCGAGTGACCTGCCGTCGATGCCAGGGGGTGTCGTCGGACGCCAGAACGAGGATGTCGGGACTATCGGTCTGGACGGCGCTGATTCCGATGATCCCCGACCAAGGCAGGAAGGACTCAAAGGTCCAGCCTCGCTGGTGAATACCGCTCGGTGACACGAGCAGATAGCCCCGTGCGAACCGCCCCGTCGCTACGCGCACCACGAACGACGCGAATAACAGTGCCACGGCGCTCCATACGAATCCCACGCCGCGTGATCCTGCTTCGGTGCCGACGAAAGTGTGTACGGCAGCGATCGCAAAGAAAGCCGCGATCGCGCCCATTGTGAGGAAATAGCTGACATAGACTTGAATCGAGTACGGGACCTTGACACCGGAAGTGTTGTCATCGCCGCCGTATGCGGTAGCCAATGTCCGAGCGCCTGAGCGTCGGAGTCGCATTCGTGTCTCGAATCCCAGCCACAACACGAGTGCGCCGATCGCGGAGAATCCAAGTAGGTAGTGACCGGTCGCGTCTTTTCCTTCACCGTACATTGAAACGGCCATGAGCACGGGAAGGAGAACGAGGAAAACCCCGATGACGCCAAGCGCGAAGTAGTAGCGCGTAGCGGGCCTGTCGTGCCATGCAGGTGGCCACGGGACCGGCTCAGAAGATCGCGTCCCAGGCATCCTTGACTCCTCCCGCTACTGCGTCGGCCGCTCCGGTCGCGCCATCCAAGATCGCTTCACCAGTGTCCGCCAGCGCCTCGACGCCGTCGCTCGCCGCCTGGCCGACCGCCCCGATCCCGTTCTCGTACAGGGAGTCAACCATGCCGGACGTGAAGACTCCGACGCCTGCGCCGACCACCGCTCCGATTCCGGCTCCGACCGGGCCGCCGACGACCGCGCCGATACCCACAGCCATCCCAACGGAAGCCCCGAATCCGGCTGCACCCGAAACGATGGCCTGATCGGCGGGCTTTCCCTGTGCGATGTCGTAGGCGACCCCGGCGACGGCGAGGGCGCCGCCAACCTTGAGGCCGGTGATATGGCCCTTCGACGTCGCCTTCGCGGCGTCGTCAGCGGCCGCCGCTGCGGCGCGCGTGCTTGCCTGGGTCCGATCGAGCTGCTGATAGAGCCCCTGCCGGTCGAGCACGACCCCGCCGTACGCCTTGACGTGCTGCATGGCCTTGGCCGCGTCGTCGAGATAGGCCTGCGACTGTTTGAACAGAATCGAACCCTGGATCGCGGCAGCGGCGCCGACCGTCGCTCCGGCGGCGATGTCCATGACGGGGAACCAGGCCTTCTCCCCGACGCTGTTGGATGTCGTAGCGAGTTCCTGGGCGGTTTCCTCCCATTGTTGGCGAACACGCTCGGCGTCCTGTTCGGCTATCCGGTACGCCGCCACCTTCTTGGCGTGCGCTCGTTCCGCGTCGACGGCATCGGCGTGCAGCCGCATTGCCTCCGGTGTCGCGGACTCCCCGGTGGGTGCGGGTCCTGCGGCGGGCGGCGCCGCGCCCGGGTCTTCGATGGTCTCGCCGGTGACGGTCAGCCCCGCCGAGCCGGCCTCGGACCGGATGCCCGCCATGTCACGGTGTGCGCGCCGTAGCGCGTCGCCGACGTTGTTGATCTTCTCGGCCATGGTCTCCGCGGCCGATGCGAACTCTTCGCCTCGGCGCCCACCCGTGGTCATCTTCGTCTGGAACGCCTCCGAGGCTTCGCCTTGCCATTCGGAGTCCGCGTTGTTCCGGGCCTCATAGATCTGGCTGACGGCGTCCGAAATGGATGATGCCAGGGAGTCGTGAATCCATTGGCCCGCTTCCCAGATACTGTCCGGGCTCCCGTCGATCTTCGTGTTGATCGGCATAGCGTTACGTCCCGTGCACCGTGCCGGAGGGTGCGCCCGCGAATCTGTCAACGGCCTCCGAATCGGTCTCGAGGTAGCTCGTCTCTGCGTTGGCGACGGCATCACTCGCGGCGGCCAGGCCAAGCACGAGTTGCCCGGCATTGTCGACCAGCTGTGCCATGATCGCGGCGATGGCCGGGTGGCATCTCCGGCATCGGGGGTCCTCGGCGCCGTTTCGCCGGCCTTGTCCAGGTCCTGCGCGGCGCCCCGCAGTGTCGTCGTAATCCCCTCGAGGACTCCCGGGTCGATCTTGAAGCCGTTCATGCCGGCGCCGTCCCATGCCGGAACTCGTCCGGGATGATCACGTCGAGAAGCATCAGGTCGAAATGCTGTACCTGCTGGATCTTGTCGAGGTGTGCGGTCGGCATGACCAGCCACGGCTGCTGGTCACCGCAGCAATACTTCAGCCGATCAAGTGCCGAGTAAGCCATGAGCGCCATGCGCCCGTCCCGGGTCTGCCGAAGTTCGATCACGGCCTCGGCGGGGTCCGTGACGTGGCCGGCGCAGGGCAGGTACACGATGGGTGGGAACTCCTGCGGAAGGGGCGCGCTCCGAGGTTTCCGCGCGGCGTTCGTCAACCGGTCCCCCTCGGTCCTCACATACGGTCAGACGTCGAACCTGCTCTCACCTTACCGTTTCGGGCCCTGGATGCCGTGGAAAATCGGTTGTGGAGCTGTCAGCGCCCGCCGAGAGTGAAGACAACTCGCAGCACGAAAGAAGGAACGCCATGCACACCGTGGTCGGCGGCTCCCGCGTGCCGATTCGCATGTGGACCGATCCGAGCACCGTCGAGGACGCCGCTCTGCGCCAGCTGCGCACCGTCGCGGACCTGCCGTGGACGCACGCCCTCGCGGTGATGCCGGACGTCCACCTCGGCAAAGGCGCCACGGTGGGCAGCGTGATCGCGATGCGCGACGCCGTCTCGCCCGCCGCCGTCGGGGTCGACATCGGCTGCGGGATGAGTGCCGTGCGCACCTCGCTCTACGCCGAGGACCTGCCGGACGACCTCGGCAGGCTGCGCCGGAGGATCGAGAGCGCCGTGCCGGTCGGCTTCGCGGCGCACAAGGCCCCGGTCGACCCGGCGCGAGTGCGGGGCGTCGGTGGGTGGGACGACTTCTGGCGTCGGTTCCGCGGCCTGCACGTCGGGGTGCAGGACATGTGGAGCAAGGCGCGCAACCAGCTCGGCACGCTTGGCGGCGGCAACCACTTCATCGAGGTCTGCCTCGAACAGGACGGCGTGGACGCCGGCCGGGTGTGGCTGATGCTGCACTCCGGGTCGCGCGGCATCGGCAACCAGCTCGCGCAGCGGCACATGGCGATCGCCGCCGAGCAGCCGCACAACGCCGACCTGCCCGACCGCGACCTCGCCGTGTTCCTCACCGGCACGTCCGAGATGGCCGCCTACCGCAACGACCTGTTCTGGGCGCAGGAGTACGCCGCCCGCAACCGGGCGACCATGGTGTCGCTGGTCAAGCAGGCCGTCGCCGACACCGTGCCGTGGGTCCGCTTCGACGACGCGACCAGCTGCCACCACAACTACGTCGCCGAGGAGAGCTACGACGGCGTCGACCTGCTGGTCACCCGCAAGGGCGCGATCCGCGCGGGCGCCGGTGACCTCGGGATCATCCCCGGCTCGATGGGCACCGGCTCCTACATCGTGCGCGGGCTGGGCAACGACGACTCGCTCCGGTCGGCCTCGCACGGCGCGGGCCGGGCGATGTCGCGGCGGAAGGCGCGCAAGACGTTCACCGAGGCCGACCTCGTCGCGCAGACCAGGGGCGTCGAGTGCCGAAAGGACGGTGGCGTCGTGGACGAGATTCCGGGCGCCTACAAGGACATCGAGTCGGTCATCGCGGCCCAGACCGACCTGGTCGAGGTCGTCGCGCAGCTGAAGCAGGTCGTCTGCGTCAAGGGCTGAGCAGGTGGCGGCGCAGGAACTCGATCTGGTCGGTCACGGCGCGCTCGAAGCTGTCACCGACATAGATGTCGAAGTGCCCGATCGGATACCGCTTGACCTCGCCGCGCGGCGCCTGCGCCGCCCACTTCGCGGTGTTGTCCGCCGGGCAGAGGGTGTCCTTGTCGGTGATGCACCACAGCGCGGGACATCGGACGCGGCGGGCCTTCGTGCCCGGCCGGTACAGCGGCACCCGCAGGCCGATGCGCGCGGTGACCTGATTCACCCACACCGTGTCCTCCGGCACCAGCGCCCGCATACCCGGCTTGGCATCGGCGGTGGTCATCATGCCGGTGCTGCCGGGATCGGCGACGGCGGGAATGTAGTGCGGTGGCTTGCCGAGCAGCGCGCTCAGCTGGTCGCGTAGCGCGTGGCCGGTCAGCGACGCCGCATGTCTCGGACCGATCGCCCGTAGCGTCGCGAGCCCGTCGGAGAACGGGCACTGCGCCACGATCGCGGCGATCCGGGTGTCCTCCACCGCCAGCGTGACGACATGCCCGCCGGAGTACGACGAGCCGAACAACGCCACCCGCGCCGGGTCCGCCCACTCGATGTTGCGCGCCTCGGCTATGGCGCTCCGCCAGTCGTCGAGCTGCTTGCCGATGTCGAGCAGCTGCCTCGGCTCGCCGCCGCTCGCACCGAAGTGGCGGTAGTCGAACAGCAGCACCCCGATGCCCGCCGCGGCGAACCGCTCGGCGTAGGCGTCGAGGCGCAGCTCGCGCGTCGCGGAGAAGCCGTGCGCCATCACGACGATCGGATGCGGCCCGTCGCCGTCGGGCCGGTACAGCCACGCGGCGCAGTCGGTGCCGTGCGAGGTGAACGTCAGGTCGGTGCGAGGCATGGGGCCATCCTGCGCCGTCACGCCGACGGCGTCCAGGTGGTGTTCGCGCCGCACAGCACCAGGCACGGTAGCTCGCCCGGGACACGCCCGGCGGCGAGCGCCGCCAGTGGCGCCGCTGCGGCGGGCTCGACCGCGAGGCGGTAGTCCTCCCACAGCCGGTCGCGCGCGGCCATGATCTCGTCGTCGGTCACCAGCACCGTGGTCAGGTTCGCCGAACGGAGCACCGCGAACGGCACCTCGCCGACCCGGGTGGCGCCCAGCGCCGACGCCGCGACCGAGTCGACCTCGGTGTCCACCGGCTCACCGGCCGCCAGCGCCTCGTGCAGGCAGCGACAGCCGTGCGGCTCGACGGCGACGGTCGCCCTGCCGCCGGCGCCGAGCGCAGTCCCCGCCGCGAGCCCGCCGCCACCGGCCGCGACGACGACGGCGTCCACCTCCGGGACGTCTCGCGCGATCTCCCGCGCCACCGTGCCCTGACCCGCGACGACGTCCGGGTCGTTGTACGCCTCGACGTACCGGGCGCCGGTGCGGGCCACGGCGGCGTGCGCCTCGGCCGCGCACTCGGCATAGGTCGCGCCGTGCCGGATCAGGGTGGCGCCCGCCTGCTCGATGCGGCGCGCCTTCGCCTCGGGCACGGTCTCCGGCACGTACACCGTGACCTGCAGCCCGAGCAGCTTCGCGGCGGTGGCGACGCCGAGGCCGTGGTTCCCGCCGGACGCGGTGATCACCTGCTCCGGCCGCTCGCCGCTGGACAGGGCGTTGAGCGCGCCGCGCAGCTTGAAGGAGCCGGTGCGTTGCAGGTGTTCCAGCTTGAGCAGGCACGGCCTGCCGTTCACCTCGGTGCGCAGCAGCGGGGTGTGCCGGATGTGGCCGTGACAGCGGGCGGCGGCAGTGTCGATGTCGATCGCGGTGGGGACTCGCATGTGCCCCAGTCTGCCGAACGCCTGTGGCGTGGGTCGCTGTAGGGCAGCCGCCATGATCAAGCCGTGTGGGTGATCTTGGATCGGGTCAGAGATCAACATGACCCACCCGTGCGAGATACGCGCCGCCGTCGGGTGAGGTCGATGTGAAGTCACCCGCTGTTGAGTGCTGAGCGTAACCGTTACGCCTCCTGTGTGGGTGCTTGCGCCTCATCCATTCCGGGAGCACCCGTGAACCGTTAGTCATCGATTTTCCGGCCCGTTGGTCCACCGGAGTGGTGAGGACGAGTAGTGATCGTCTCGGCCGAGGAGTACGGATGATCTTAGCGCCACACACAGCCCATTCAGGGCCGACACGGACGCTGTGAGGAGTACGCAATGAAAGGCAAAATCGCTCGCACGGTTGCCATTATCGCGACCGGAAGCGTGCTTTCGGTGATCGGCGCGGGTGTCGCTTCGGCAAGCCCGTCCGGCGACGTCATCGGAACCGGTTCCAGTTCTTCTAGCTCGGTGAACATAGCGGGGCACATCAGCGAGCTTCGCGCCGAACTCGCCGGCACCTTGAAACAAGAGAATTTCACCGCGATGGGCGTGGCTCTCGACGAGACCAAGTCGGTCGTGGCCGGGCTCATCAGCCAACGTAGTTCGATCTCCAGCGAGACCGTTACCTATGCGACACAGGCCCAGGCGCAATCCGAAAAGGTGGAGACGGCACTGGCGAAGGTCAAGCAGCGGCTCGGTGGTCTCCCGGACCCGCTGACTCTGGTCTCGTCGCTGCTCTCGACCCTGCTGAGCACGTTGTCGAGCTTGGTCTCGAGCCTCCTCGGTGGCGTGCCGTCGGTCGGTGACGTCGGTAGCGTGGGCGGCGGCTTGCCGTTGCCTGCGCCATAAGCGCTCGCCGAGCGTTTCAGATGGGGGACAGGAATCCGGCGCCAGGACAACCGGCGCCGGATTCCGTCATTTCTGAACCAAATCCAGGCCGGCGCGCAGGACTCCCGCGATCTCCAGCGTCGCTTCGCGGAAACGTGGGCTGAGGCCGAGGAAGTTCACGAAGCCGTGGATCATGTCCCAATGCCGTTGCAGCGTGACGGGGACACCGGCCTCCCGGAGCGCGTGCGCGTAGGCCTCGCCGTTGTCGCGCAGCGGGTCGAACCCGGCGGTGATCACGGCGGCGGGCGGCAGTCCACCCAGATCCTTGGCGAGCAGCGGCGACAGCCGTGGGTCCGATTTGTCGGTGCCCTCCGGCACGTACTGCCGCTCGAACCAGTTCATGTCGGCGTCGGTCAGGAAGAAGCCCTCGCCGAAGAACTCCCGTGACGGGCGCCGGTTGACGAAGTCGACCTCCGGGTAGATCAGCAGCTGGAACGCGGGCAGGTGGCCGCCGCTCTCCTTGGTCTGCTGCGCGACGACGGCGGCGAGGTTGCCGCCCGCGCTGTCCCCGCCGACCGCGATGCGGGCGGGGTCGGCGCCCAGTGTCTCGGCGTTGGCGACGACGTAGTCGTAGGTGTCGATCGCGTCCTCGACGGCGGCCGGGAACGGGTGCTCGGGCGCGAGCCGGTAGTCGACGGACAGCGCGCGCACCCCGGCCTGCTGCGCGATGAACCGCACCGTGTCGTCGTGGGTCTCGACGTCGCCGATCACCCAGCCGCCGCCGTGGTAGAAGACCAGCAGCGGCGCGTTCTTGCCGATGTGGTTCGGGATGTAGAGCCGGGAGTACAGCTCGCCGCTGCGGGCCGGGATGCGCACCGGCCTGCTCTGCATCGGCGGCCGGTCGCGGCGCTCGGTGATCTTGGCCGAGGCGTTGAGCGCCGTTCGGGCCGCCTCGTGGTCATTGGCCGTGAGCGTGATACCGGCGAACTGGTTGATGCGCAGCAGCAGCTGGGCGTCGAGCGCCAGCGTCTGCCCGTCCAGCTCGATGGGCCTGCCCGCGATCAGGCGGCGGACCGGCGCGGGGAGCGCCGCGAGGGCGCGCATGGTCGCTGCCTGCACCGGGATGGGGACTCGCTCGGCGAATGACGGCACGGAAGAACCTCCTCTGTGAAGACGGATCGTCCGCAGTCTGGCATGGGCTCGCGTCATGGTGGGAGTGCGAGCAAGGCCACGTCGGGTGGACCTCCACCGGGCTGGAGGTCGTACCGTCTTCGAGCGGGCACGAGAAATTTTGAGGAGAATGAGGCATGGCCGGTAACGGGGCGATCAACGTGGTGGGCATCGGCGGGTCGCTGCGGGAGGGCTCGCAGTCCGAACACGCGCTGCACGCCGTGCTCGCCGGGGCCGAAAGCGCAGGTGGGAGCACTACGGCCATCACCGGCGACCGGCTGGTGCTGCCGTTCTACGACATCGCGATCGATGAGCGCACCGACGAGGCGCGGGAGCTCGTCGCGGCTATTCGCGACGCCGACGGTCTCATCGTCGTCTCGCCCGGATATCACGGCGGCCCGTCCGGTCTGGTGAAAAACGCCCTCGACTACGTCGAGGACCTCCGCCACGACACGCGCCCCTACCTCGACGGCCGGGCGGTCGGCATCGTCGCCGTCGCGTACGGCTGGCAGGCGGCGGTGACGACGCTGAACCAGCTCCGCACCACCGTGCACGCGCTGCGCGGCTGGCCGACCCCGCTCGGCGGCGCCGTCAACTCGGTCGAGACCAAGTTCGACGAGACCGGCCAGTGCAGCGACGCCAAGGTGGAGACGACGCTGCGCACCATCGGCGAGCAGGTCGTGAACTTCGCCCGGCGGTAGGCCTCCCCAATGCCGCTGGTGGTAGCGCGAGTCCCGACTTGTCGGGTCGCGAGTCCCACGTTTGGATCTCGGGACTCGCGGCACCGGATCTCGGGACTCGCGCGCCAGTGGATCAGCGCAGCATGCGCAGCGCGAAGTCGACCTCGATGGCGGTCTGCTTGATGGTCTCGGCGACGACGAGCGAGCCGTGGCCCGCGTCGTAGCGGTAGAACTCGTACGACGCGCCCCGCTCGGCGAGCCGATCGAGGTAGTTCTCGATCTGCCGGATCGGGCAGCGCGGGTCGTTGTCACCCGCCAGCACCAGCACCGGGGCCTTGACGTCGTCCACGTAGGTCAGCGGTGAGCACTCCCGGTACACCTCGGGCACGTCCTCCGGCGAACCCCCGAACAGCGCTCGGTCGAACGAGCGGAGCTGCTCCATCTCGTCGTGGTAGGCGGTGACGTAGTCGGCGACCGGCACCACCGCGATGCCCGCCGCCCAGCGCTCCGGCTGAGTGCCGAGCGCGAGCAGCGACAGATAGCCGCCCCACGACGCCCCGTTCGCCACGCAGGCGTTCGGGTCGGCGACGCCGGTGGCGACCGCCCAGTCGTGCACGGCGGCGACGTCGGCCAGCTCGGTCAGCCCGGGGCGGCCCTCGATCGCGTCCCGCCACGCCGATCCGTAGCCGGTCGAGCCCCGGTAGTTCACCTCGACCACCACGAACCCCGCGTCCACCCACACCGCGCGGTAGGCGGAGAACCGGTCCTCGTCGGCGGAGTGCGGCCCGCCGTGCAACGAGAACACCGTCGGCAGCGGGCCGTCCGGCGCGTCGGCCGGGCGCGCGATGAGGGTGTGGATCGTGCCGCCGGGTCCGTCGACGTAGGCGTCGGAGACCGCCACCGACTCCGGCGCCCGCTCACCGGGCGGGGTCAGCAGCACCATGTCCTCGCCGGTCGTCGCGCGGCTGCGGATCGCGGGCGGGGTGCCCGCGCTGGACCAGGCGTACTCGATCGCGCCGTCCGGTCGCACCCCGGCGCCGCCGATCCGGCCGAGCGGGGTGTTGATGCTGGTCAGCGTGCCGGACGTCAGGTCGTAGCTGTGCAGCGTGCTGCGGCCGGAGTGGAAGTGGACCACCAGCAGCGCCTGCCCGTCCGGGTACCAGGTCGCCGCGACCTCGCCGGGCAGGTCGAGGGCGATCTCGGTCTCGGCGTCCGCCGCGACGTCCCAGATCAGCAGCTCCTCCTTGCCGTGCCGCTCGTGCAGCACCAGCAGCCGCTGGTCGCCCGCCACCGGCGAGAACTCCAGCGCGTCGAGGCCCTTGCCCGGTCCGTCCCACTTCTCGGCGACCCTGGCGAAGTCGTCCGTCGCCAGCACCCGCAGCGCGGGGTGGCGGGAGTCGCCGTGCTCGGAGTGGCCGATCGCCAGCAGCGTCTCGTCGCGGGACAGCGCGGCGACGGCGGCGTCGTGCTCGCTCGCGTAGGCGGTGCGGGTGGCGCCGTCGGCGGTGGTGTAGATGGCGGTGCCGTCGTCGGTGGACACCCCGACGGCGGTCATCCCGAGCCCGACCTCGAGCCCGGCCGGGTAGCCGTCCGGGACGCCGGGCAGATTCACCGCGGCGCGCTCTCCCGCCGGGAACGGCTCGTACACCCAGTGGCCGAACTCGTCGCCGTCGGTGTCGTTGAACCACCAGATCGCGCCGCCGTCCGGCGCGATCGTGCTGTGGATCGTGCCGTTGGGCCGGTCGGTGACCTTGCGGTGCTCGCCGGTGTCACGGTCCCAGGCGTAGATCTCGAACACGCCGCTGACGTTGGACACGTAGACGTTGGCGGCCGGTTCGTCGCGGGCCCACTCGGGCGCCGACATCCGCGCCGCGGTGAAGCGTGCCCGCCAGCGCGCCTCCGCGACCGGGTCGGCGAACAGGCGTTCCGGCACCGTCGGTTCGGGGTGAGTCGTCACGTATCGATGGTGCCGCACGCGAAAAAGCGGCCCGAGTCCGGGTTGGACTCGAACCGCTTCTCCGGTTGCGTCGGGGTGGCGGGATTTGAACCCACGACCTCCTCGACCCGAACGAGGCACGCTACCAAGCTGCGCCACACCCCGATGCCGTGTAACTCGGGCCGGGAACGAGTCTAACGGACGCCGATTCCGGCGTTGAACCGGGAGCCCCCGGTCTTCGCGGCGGGTGTCGACCCGCGCGGCACCAGCGTCAGCAGGCTGGCCTCCGGCGGGCAGGCGAACCGCACCGGCGCGAACGGCGACGTACCGAGACCGGCCGAGACGTGCAGCCACATGTCGGCGCTCCAGCGGGACGTGCCGCGCGCCCGGGACCGGTCGAGCTCACAGTTGGTGACCAGCGCGCCGAGCCCGGGCACCCGCAGTTGGCCGCCGTGGGTGTGGCCCGCGAGCACCAGGTCGTAGCCGTCGGAGGCGAACGGGTCGAGCACCCGCGGCTCGGGCGAGTGGGTGATGCCGAGCCGCAGCGCGGCGCTCGCGTCCGGCCTGCCCGCGATGGCGCTGTAGCGGTCGTAGTGCAGGTGCGGGTCGTCGACACCGGCCACGGCGAGCTTCTGGCCCGCCACGGTGATCGTGGTGCGGACGTGGGTCAGGTCGAGCCAGCCGTGCTCGATGAAGGCGGCCCGCAGGTCCTGCCACGGCAGCGGCGGGCCGTGGATGAGCTTGCGGTTCTCGCCCCGCTCGAACAGGTACCGCGCCGGGTTCTTCGGCTTCGGGCCGAAGTAGTCGTTGCTGCCGAAGATGAACAGCCCCGGCACGCCGAGCAGCGGCCCGAGCGCGCGCAGCACGGCAGGCACCGCCGCCGGGTGCGACAGGTTGTCGCCGGTGTTGACGACGAGGTCCGGCTCGAGCTCGGCCAGCGAGGCCACCCACCGCTGCTTGGACGTGTGGCCCGGCAGCATATGCAGGTCGGAGATGTGCAGCACCCGCAGCGGCCTGGCGTCGCGGGACAGCACCGGCAGCTCGGCGGTGCGCAGCGTCCACCGGGTCGGTTCGATGCCCGCCGCGTAGGCAAGCGTGGCCGCTCCGATGGCCGCCGTCGCGGCACCGGCGCGGAGGGCAGGGCTGGTCTTGCGGTGTCGGGCAGGGCTCACCCGAGTCAGGATACGTGCCTGTTACCCCGTGCCGCGCACGTGTTCGTACTCCGGATGCGACTTCGGCAGCGGGACCACCGGCTTCCCCGCCAGGATCTTGCTCACCGCGCCGTACCAGGTGTCGGCGGGCGTGAGCGCGCCCTGCATGTTGCCGTTGCCGATGTCGCAGGCGCGCACATTGCCCGGGCCCGCGTAGCAGAGGCTGCCGTACGGGTAGTCCGGCCGGAACACCATCGCGGCGCCCGCGAGCTGCGGGGTGGCACCGACGAAGGTGGACGCCTTGGCGTCCTGCGCGGTGCCGGTCTTGCCGATCATGGGACGGGTCCAGCCGACCCTGGCGGCGGCGCCGCTCGCGGTGCCGGTGGTGTGGTCCTTGCTCAGCCCGACGGCGAGCGTGTCGGCCAGTGCCTTGGGAACGACCCGTTGGCACGGCTGCTCCGGGATGTTGACGGTCTTGCCGTTGCGGTCGGTGACCTCGGCGATCGGGGTCGGCGGGCACCAGACGCCGCCGCTCATGATGGTGGCGTCGACGTTGGCCAGTTCGAGTCCGCTGACCGCGGCGGGCCCGAGGGTGAACGAGCCACCGCCCGCCCAGTTGTCCGTCGGCAGATACAGCTCGGCCTGGCTGTTGCTCAGCTCGATCTGGTTGGCCTTCGGGTCCGGCGGCTCGCCCTGGCCGTTGGCGGCGAGGGAGCGGCGCATGCCGAGCCTGCGCGCCATGTTCACCACCGGCCGCATGCCGGTCTTCTCCTCGAGCACCACGAACGCCGTGTTCGGTGACTCCGCCAGCGCGTCCTGCAGCGTGAGGGTGGAGGGGTAGGTCGCCCCGGGGTAGTTCACGACGCAGTAGTGCGTGCTGCCGGGGCAGGCCGCCTGGCCGCCGCCGGTGAAGATCGGCGAGATGTGGAAGTCGGGTACGGAGATCCGGTCGTAGATCCCCGCGACGCCTTCCTGCATGGCCGCGGCGGCGGTGAACATCTTGAACGTCGAGCCGGCGCCGCCGAGGTTGGACACGTCGGACGGCAGCGCGTACATGCTCTGGCCCTTGGCCTTGTACTGCCCGTAGTCACGGTTCGACGCCAGCGCGATGACCTTGTGGCTCTTGGTGCCCGGCTTGACCAGCGAGAGCGTGTTCGCGACGTTCGGCTCGGTCTTGGCCACCTGGTACTCGGCCGACTGCTTCGCGATGCGGTTCGCCCGGCGGTCGAGCGTGGTTCTGATGGTGTAGCCGCCGGTGTAGAGGTCCTTCAGGCTCATGCCTGCCCGGGTCAGGTAGTCCTGCACGTACTGGCAGAAGGAGCCGTGCTCGGGACCGGCGCCGACGCAGTTCGACGCGGGCTTGTCCGGCCCGCCGGGCACCACGCCGAGGGGCTGCTTCTTGATCCGCTCGGCGTCCTCACGGCTGAGCTTGTGGTTCTCGACCATCTTGTCGATCACCATGTTGCGCCGCTGCTTGGCCGCCTCGGGGTACGACCACGGGTCGTACGCGGTCGGGTTGTTGACCATGCCAGCCAGCAGGGCCGACTGGGCGACGTTCAGCTTCTTGGCCGAGGTGTGGAAGTACGAGCGGGCGGCGGCGCCGACGCCGAAGACCTGCTGCGAGAGCTCGATGGTGTTGAGATAACCGGTGAGGATCTCCTCCTTGGTCATCTTCGTCTCGAGCTGGACCGCGATCCGCGCCTCCTTCAGCTTGCGCGCGATGGTCTGCTCCTGGGCCTTCTGCCTGCCGATGATGTGCTGGGGGTTGCTGTCGTTCCAGTAGACGACGTTGATCAGGTAGTTCTTGACGTACTGCTGCGTGATCGAGGACGCGCCCTGGGTCGCGCCGCCCTGCGCGTTGCTGACCGCGGCCCGCAAAGTGGCCTTCCAGTCGACGCCGTTGTGCTGGTAGAAGCGCTTGTCCTCGACCGAGATGAGCGCCCACTTCATGGCGTCGGAGATCTGGTCGGGCGCGGTCGGGACGCGGTACTGGTCGTACAGCGACGCGATGGGCTTGCCCTTGTTGTCGGTGATCGTCGTGACCAGCGGCGGCGGCACATTGGCCAGCTCGGTCGACATGTTGTCGACGGTGGCGCTCGCCTGGTTGGACATGACACCGAGGCCCCCGACGAATGGGAACAGCATGCCGGCGACCAGCACGCCGGCAAGCAAGCACAGGCCGAGCAGCTTGAAGAATCCATCCGTCGTTCGCACGTCCCCGATGCTACGTCGTTACTCAGTGCGCCCGCCCGGGGCGGCGGGTTCCCGCGCGTCGCCGTGAGCTGCGTTAAGCGGACGTGAATTCGCCTTGCTCAGGTTGGCGTCGGGAACCAACTGCCTCTACAGTCCGTCAACGTCTCACGTAGTGCGGGGAGCGCTGAGCGAGAGTGAGCATGACACGAGGGAGCTGGGGGTATGGACACCACAGCGCCGGACTGGCGCATGGCAGCGGCATGTCGCGACACCGATCCGGACGGCTTGTTCGTCCGGGGTGCCGAGCAGCATCAGGCGAAGCTCGTCTGCACGGCATGCCCCGTTCGCACTGAATGTCTGGCCGAGGCGCTGGACAACCGGATCACCTTCGGGGTGTGGGGCGGCATGACCGAACGGGAGCGGCGGGCGCTGCTGCGCCGCAGGCCGGACGTCCGATCCTGGCGCGAGCTGCTCGACAAGGCCCGGCGTGACCACGGCGAGGAGGAGCCCGCCAGGGCGGGCTAGCGTCAGCGCGCGGTGCCGTTGCCGGAGAGCCGTTCCCCGATGACCCGCAACCTGGCGACGTCGCTGACATCGGTCGGCAGCGCGGGCACCCCGACCACCGCGACGCCGGGATGGGCGCGGGTGAACCGCGCCAGCAGCCGCTGTTCCCGCTGGTCCAGGGCGGCGCGGTCGGCGTGCAGTCGCAGCACGGCCGACGCGAGCGGGCCGTTGCCGTCCCGCTCCAGCGACTCGGCGGCGGCGAGCGCCTTCGTCGCGGGCAGATCGGCGAGCACCGGGTGGGTCCGGTTGGCCACCAGGCCGTGCAGCGGCATCGACTCGTCCGACAGCCGCTCGACGAAGTAGCTCGCCTCCCGCAGCGCGTCCGGCTCGGGCGACGCGACGACGATGAACGAGGTGCCCGGCGAACGCAGCAGCTCGGCAGTGTTGGCGGCGCGCTCCTTGAACCCGCCGGCCGTGCTGTTGAACGCCTGCATGAACGCCGACGCGTCGGTGAGCAACTGCCCGCCGATGACGGTCGAGACGGCCTTGGTCGCCATCGCGAGCCCGGCGGTGAACGCCTTCCGCACGCCCCACCCGCTGGCGCGGGCCGGGCTGGTCAGCAGCTTGATCAGCCGCGTGTCCAGCACGCTCGACAGCCGCTTCGGCGCGTCGAGGAAATCGAGCGCCGACCGGCTCGGCGGGGTGTCGACGATGATCAGGTCCCACTCGCCCTCGGCGACGAGCTGGCCGAGCTTCTCCATCGCCATGTACTCCTGCGTGCCGGAGAACGACGTGGATATCGTCTGGTAGAAGGGGCTGGCCAGCAGCTCCTCCGCCCTGCCGGGCTCGGAATGCGCGATGATCATGTCGTCGAACGTGCGACGCATGTCGAGCATCATCGCCCACAGCTCACCGGCGGGCTCGAATCCCGGCAGCTCGACCCGCTTCGGCACGTTGTCCAGCGCCTCGAGCCCGAGCGCCTGCGCGAGCCTGCGGGCGGGGTCGATGGTCAGCACCACCGTCGACCTGCCGCGCTCCGCGGCGCGCAGCGCGAGCGCCGCCGCCGTCGTCGTCTTGCCGACGCCGCCGGAGCCGCAGCAGACGACGACCTTCGTCTTCGGGTTGTCGATGAGCGCGTCGAGTTCGAGCCGCTTGGTCGTGGCCACGGGTTACCGCACCCCCTTCTCGACGAGCAGGTCGGCGATCTCGTACAGCGCCGCGACGTCGACGCCCTCGGTGACGTCGGGGATCTCGATGCTCGGCTGGTCGACCTCGCCGAGCTGGTCCATCGCCGAGCGCTCCGCCGCGATCCGGATGGCGTGCTCGACCGTCTCGGCCACCAGCCCGTCGAGCACCTCGGCCGACAGGTCGAGCCCGGCGGCTTCCAGCCCGCTGCGGATCCGGGAGGCGTTGACCCTGCCGTCGGCGGCCGCCGCGATGGAGCGGGTGGGCAGCCGGGGCAGCCGCACCCGGTTGATCAGCACCGCACCCGGCCGCAGCTTCGCCTCGGTGAGCTCCTCGATCGCCTCGAGGGTCTCCCTGATCGGCATCTCCTCGAGCAGCGTCACCAGGTGCACCGCCGTCTCCGGCGAGCGCAGCAGCTGCGCGACGCCTTCCGCCTGCCCCCGGATCGGCCCGCTCTTGGTGATGTCGCTCAGCGCGCGGGTGACGTCGAGGAACTTCACCACCCGCCCGGTCGGCGGGGCGTCGACGACGACGTGGTCGTAGCTGTGGCGGCCGTCGGGCTCCCGGCGGCTCACGCACTCCTTGATCTTGCCGGTGAGCAGCACGTCCCGCAGCCCGGGCGCGAGCGTGGTCGCGAACTCGATCGCGCCCATCCGGCGCAGCGTGCGGCCCGCGAAACCGAGGTTGTAGAACATCTCGAAGTACTCGAGTAGCGCCGCCTCGGCGTCGATGTGCAGCGCGCACAGCTCGCCGCCGTCGGGCGCCGAGACGAGGTGACGCTCGCCGTACGGCATGGGTTCGGTGTCGAAGAGCTGCGCGATGCCCTGCCTGCCCTCGACCTCGACCAGCAGCACCCGGCGTCCGCCGCTGGCGAGCGCGAGGGCGAGCGACGCGGCCATCGTCGTCTTCCCGGTTCCGCCCTTGCCGGTCACGAAATGCAGGCGGGCCCGCCTGAGCTGCCGTGTCCAGCCGGACCCTCCGAGCGGTGCTATCACGGGCGACAGAGTAACGGCTGCCACCCCGATCCGGGTGACGCAGGCTCAGGAGACGAGCACCATGGCGGTGACGACGACGCCCGCGACGATGACGATCGCCCAGGTCACCTCCAACGGCAGCACGGTGGCCATCAGCCCGCCGATGAGGATCATCGCGGCGACACCGGCGACGGCCGCGAGTGCCGTTCGCCCCGCGGAGCGAGTCCGCTCGCGCACCTGCGCCGCGGTGAGCAGCACGAGCGTGATCCCGGCCGCGACGAACAGCGCCGTCGCGATGATCCGCCCTGTCTCCATGCCGGACAACTTAACCCGCGCCGGGGACGTCGCTGGCGCCGGGCCACATCGCTGATGTGACTCGAGCTCTGGTCCACTCGCCGGAAACTCACTTGTGACAGCCACGCTCAGTACCGCGTAACTGGCGGTGAACCGACGACCGCGACCTCCCTCCGGGCGGTCCCGTCCGTCGGTTGGCAAGTGGCCCAACCGCTACGCTGCGGGCACCAAGCAACGAAAGGATGGCTGCATGAGCGCGACCACATGGGAGTACGCGACGGTTCCGCTACTGATCCATGCCACCAAGCAGATCCTCGACCAGTGGGGCGCAGACGGCTGGGAGCTGGTCACCGTGCTGCCGAACCCCACCGGGGAGCAGCACGTCGCCTACCTCAAGCGGCCGAAGGACTGAGCGCCGATGAGCTGGAGCGCTCGACTGATCGAACTGGACATCGACCTGCCGACGGTGGTGCCGCCGGTCGCGGCCTACGTGCCCGCCGCCCGCACCGGCAACACGGTCTACACCTCGGGCCAGCTGCCCATTGTCGACGGCTCGCTCGCCGCGTCCGGCAAGGTCGGCGGTGAGGTCAGCGCCGAGGAGGCCAAGGAACACGCCCGTACCTGCGTGCTGAACGCGCTCGCCGCCGTGCACGGCCTGGTCGGCATCGACTCGATCGTGCGGGTGGTCAAGGTGGTCGGCTTCGTCGCGTCCGCCGACGGCTTCACCGGCCAGCCCGGCGTCGTCAACGGCGCGTCCGAGCTGCTCGGCGAGGTCTTTGGCGATGCGGGCGCGCACGCTCGCTCCGCCGTCGGCGTTGCCGAACTGCCGCTCGGCGCGCCGGTCGAGGTCGAGATGATCGTCGAGGTCGGGGACTCGGCGTGACGAACCGGCCCCGTGCGGTGCCGCTGCCGGACGACTTCCTCCCGCCCGAGATCCCCGAGACGCCCGCGACGCCGAAGGACGCGGCGACGGTGATGCTCGTCCGCGACGCCATCGGCGGCGGTGTCGAGGTGTTCCTGCAACGCCGGGTGCAAGGCATGGCCTTCGCCGGTGGCATGACGGTCTTCCCCGGCGGTGGCCTCGACCAGCGCGACGTCGACAGCACCGTCGCCTGGCACGGGCCCGGCGCGTCGGCGTGGGCGGAGTGGTTCGGCTGCGACACCGCGCTGGCGCGGGGCCTGGTGTGCGCCGCGGTGCGGGAGACGTTCGAGGAGTCCGGCGTGCTGCTGGCCGGCGACGCCGAGGGCGTGATCGTGGCGGACTCGACGCCGTACCACGACGCGCGGGAGGCGCTGATCTCCCGCGAGCTGTCGCTGGCGGGGTTCCTCGACGACGCCGGTCTCGTGCTGCGGGCCGACCTGCTGCGGCCGTGGGCGAGCTGGGTGACGCCGGCGCAGGAGCCCCGCCGCTACGACGCCCGGTTCTTCCTCGCCGCGCTACCGGAGGGACAGCGCGCCGACGACGCCACCACCGAGGCGGAGTCCTCGGTGTGGGCGCGGCCCGCCGACGCGCTCGCCGAGGCCGACGCCGGTGACCGCCCGATGATGCCGCCGACCCGGGTCACGCTCGCCGAACTGGCCGAGTACGACTCGGTCGCCGATGCCTTGGCGGCGCGCAGGGAAATCCCCCGGGTCGAGCCGACCATCGTGCGCGACAGTGAAGGCGTGCGTGTCGAGTTCCCGCCACCCCGAGGAGTCTGAATGCGGCATCCGGCCTACGGCCAGCTGCGGCCCGTCAGCGAGATCGCGTCGGTGCTGCTGGAGAACAACCCGTCGTCGATGACGCTGGAGGGCACCAACAGCTGGGTGCTGCGCGCGCCCGGTGCCACCGGCAGCGTCGTCGTCGACCCCGGCTACGACGACCGTGAGCACCTCGCGTTGCTCGCCGACGCGGCGGGCGACGCCGAGCTGGTGCTGCTCACCCACCACCATCCCGACCACGCCGACGGCGCGCCGTGGCTGGCCGAGCGGGTCGGCGCGCCGGTGCGGGCGGCGGAGCCGGAGCTGTGCCGCGACGCGGAGCCGATCAGACACGGCGAGGTCGTCGAGGCAGCCGGGCTGCGGTTCGAGGTGCTGCACACCCCGGGCCACACCGCCGACTCGATGTGCTTCCTGGTCGGCGACGATGACCGCCCGCACGTGCTGACCGGTGACACCATCCTCGGCTACGGCACCACGGTGCTGTCTGATCTTGGCGACTACCTCGGCTCGCTCGACCGGCTCTCCGACGTGCCCGACGGCGCGCTGGGGCTGCCCGGCCACGGCCCCGAGCTGGCCGACCTGCGCCGCACCGTGCGGGACTACCGCGAGCACCGGGAGCAGCGGCTGAACCAGGTGCGCGCTGCGCTGGCCGAGCTAGGGTCCGACGCGAGCCCGCGTCAGATCGTCGAGTTCGTCTACACCGACGTCGACCCGAAGCTGTGGGGACCGGCCGAGGCCAGCGTCCGCGCCCAGCTCGCCTACCTCGACCGGCTGGGCTGACCGGCGCAGGGTGTGCCGCCGCGCCCAGACCAGGGCGGCGAGCAGCAGCCCGCAGCAGGCCGCGGCGAGGAACGACATCGGCGGACCGAACCGCTCGACGACGAGCCCGCTGGTCGAGTGCCCGACGGACAGCCCGAGCGTGGCCGCGGTGATCACCCAGCCGAACGCCTCCGTCGCGGTGCCCGCTGGGGCGACCACGTCGATCGCGGTGGAGTGACTGGTCGCCTGCGGCGTGATGAGCGCGCCCGCGATCACCATGCAGCCGGCGAGCAGCAGCAGCGAGGTCGGGGCGAGCGATGTCGGCAGGAACAGTAGGCCGACCAGCACGCCGAACCCGGCGAGCAGCACCGGCAGCCGGAGCGGCAGCGGCCGGGGCCACGGCCGCAGGCTGTAGCCGAGGCCGAACAGCACCGAGCTGAGCGACCACACCGACAGCAGCAGCCCGCCGATCGTCGGCTCGCCCGCCCGCGTCGCGACGGCGGGCACGGCGACCTCGACGAACCCGATCACGACGCCGAAGCCGAGCACCGCGACCACCAGCGTCCGCATCCCGGCGCTCGCCAGCGCGCCGACGACGCTGCCCGCGTGCTCGCCGGCCGGTCGTGCCCGCCAGGCCCGTGCCGCCGGGCTGAGCGCGAACCCGGCCGAGCCGAGCGCCATGCAGGCCGCGCCCGCCACGACGCCGGAGCCGGGCCACGGCGTCAGCAGCATCAGGCCCGCCAGCCCGGGGCCGAGGATGAAGAACACCTCCATGCTGATGGCCTCGTAGGCGTAGGCGGCCTCGCGGGCGGGGCCGGGCGGCAGCAGCCGCGCCCACAGCGACCGGGCCGCGGACGGCACGCCGGGCTGGGCGCTGCCCGAGGCGACGGCGAGCGCCGCGAGCAGCGTGGTCGGCGCGCCGCGTTCGATCTCCGTGACGAGCGTGATGATCGCGGCCGTGAAGATCGCCGTGGCCAGCAGGATGGGCCGGGTCGGGCCGAACCGGTCGATGATCCGGCCCTGCACCACCGAGCCGATGGCGACGCCGACGAGCAGGCTGGCGCCGACCAGCCCGGCGACGGCGAACGAGCCGGTGACGTGCTGGGTGTAGAGCAGCACCGAGAAGCCGATCATGGCGACCGGCAGCCGGGCCAGCAGCGAACACAGCGTGGGCAGTCCGGCGCCGTGCGTTGTCAGTGCGGTGCGGTAGTCGGCGAGCGAAGCGTTGTGGGACACGCGTACCAGTATGACAAATTATGGTACGGAGGTACCAGTCATTTTCGGGCGGGTTGGCAAAGGCGGGCACCCCGCCGCGAGCCGCAGAGTCTCGATTGAATAACGTTGTGCATGATTTGTGCCGGTTGGTGCAACATAACGGGACGTATGGCCGTCCTTGAGGGTGAACGACCTTGAACTCGCGGACGTCGTCGGCGAAGGTAGAGACAGGTACATAGTGAAGCTCCCTCCGGCAGATTGGGTCGGGGCCTATGACCGGAGGGCGGGGAGCGCGGAACGTCGGGGGATGGGCCGCGCGTACAGAGAAAGGAGCCGGTGCGCCACGTCGGGGGTGGCGCCCGGCTCCTTTTTCTGCTGTCTCCAGTTGTTGTGTCGTTGTGTCACCCAGCGGTGTTAACCGGCCCGCCGGTGGTCTATGTCACCGCGCCCGGCGCGCTAGCCGCTCCGGGTCGAGGATCAGCACGCTCTTGCCCTCCAGTCGCAGCCAGCCGCGCTGGGCGAAGTCGGCGAGGGCCTTGTTGACGGTCTCACGGGAGGCGCCGACGTACTGCGCGATCTCTTCCTGAGTGAGGTCGTGGGTGACCCGCAGCAGACCGGCCTCCTGGCTGCCGAAGCGCTGCGCGAGTTGCAGCAGCGCCTTGGCGACGCGGCCGGGCACGTCGGTGAAGATCAGCTCGGCGACCATGTTGTTGGTGCGGCGCAGCCTGCGGGCGACGACCCGCAGTAGCTGCTCCGAGATCTCCGGCCGGGTCGAGATCCACTGCCGCAGCGCCGCCCGGTCCATCGTCACGCAGCGCACCTCGGTCACGGTGACCGCGCTCGAGGTTCTGGGACCAGGGTCGAAAATGGACAGTTCGCCGAACATGTCAGAAGGCCCGAAGATGCCGAGCAGGTTTTCCCTGCCGTCCGGCGACTTACGCCCGATCTTCACCTTGCCGCTCTGGATGATGTAGAGCTTGTCGCCTGGCTCGCCTTCATTGAAGATCACGTGCCCCCTGGGGAACTCCACGCTCTCCAGGGTCTGCACGAGCGCCTCAGCCGCGGCTGGTTCCACGCCCTGGAAGATGCCCGCGCGGGCAAGGACCTCGTCCACCTGTGCCTCCTGTCGCACGCGACCGTGTTCCCGCCGTCCTTCGCGGACACGTGTCGCTGGTCACTGTGCCTCAATCTACCGCCCGGGCTACTCTATGTCGGCACAGCCTGTCTTGCCGGATGTCGCGCTGCTCCGACCAGCCAGCCCGGTCGTGCAGTCTAGGTCGTACTCGTGAAATTTCCTGGCAGCAAGCCTCGACACGGCCTTGATCGAACCCACTCGTGTGAGTGTCCAATCAGTAACCGTAGATCGACTACATCCGCCAAGTAGGCGATCTTAGACGTCAGTGGCGTGGCGTTGCCACCCGGTCCGGTCGCTCAGAGTAATCCGTTACTGTACGCGTTCGGGCCCGCGCGCACGGAGTTTGCTTGCCCGGCCGCTGCGCCTGCGCCGCCGGAACAGCTCCAGCGCGCTGCCGATGCCCTCGCCGTAGAGCGCGCCGACCTCGTTGGGCCGCGCCTGCTCCAGGAACTCCTCGACTTCCTCCTCCTGCACGGTCACGTTGCGAAGCCTGCTCTCCACGCGCTCCATGAACAGGGCGAACAGCAGCACGACCAGCGGAACAGCGATCACGAACCAGACCGTCATATGGCCAATCCTCGCTTACCTCTCAATGATCGTTCAGTTTGGTCCCGGATCGGCGTGTTGTCGCGATCTCGTTGTGACGCCGCACCCGGTGATACTGCTGCCCACTGAAGAGTGAGATCGAGTCTGGCCGTAGGCTAGCCGTGTGCCTTCCGTAGCCAACAGCGGCCCCGCTGACAGTGGCCGGCGTCGCAGGAAGTTCACCGACGAGAGCAGGCTGGCACGAGTACGGCGGGCGCGGCGCATCTATCGCCGTCTCGGCGAAGCGTTTCCCGACGCCCACTGCGAGCTGAACTACACGACCCCGCTCGACCTGATCGTCGCGGTGATCCTTTCGGCGCAGTGCACCGACGAACGGGTGAACCGGGTCACCCCGGCACTGTTCGCGCGCTACCCCACGGCCGCCGACTACGCAGGCGCCGACCGCACCGAACTCGAGGAGTACATCCGCCCGACCGGCTTCTACCGGAACAAGGCCACCTCGCTGATGGGCCTCGGCGACGCCATCGTGGCGAAGTTCGACGGCGAACTGCCCGGCAGGCTCGCCGACCTGGTGACACTGCCCGGAGTCGGGCGCAAGACCGCGAACGTGGTGCTCGGCGAGGCGTTCGGCGTTCCCGGCATCACGGTCGACACGCACTTCAGCAGGCTGGTCCGACGGTGGTCGCTGACCGACCTCGACGATCCGGTCAAGATCGAGCACGCGATCGGCGAGCTGATCCCGCGCAAGGACTGGACCCTGCTCTCCCACCGGGTGATCTTCCACGGCAGGCGGGTCTGCCACGCCCGCACCCCGGCGTGCGGGGCGTGTCTGCTGGCGCGGGACTGCCCCTCCTATGGCGTGGGCCCGACCGACTTCGAGACGGCGGCACGACTGGTCAAGGGACCGGAGCGGGAGCAGCTGCTCAGGCTGGCCGCCGGGGACGGCCAGGTCGCACCATGAGCAACACCGCGCGGTGGACGCTGGTGTTCGGCGTGCTCGTGCTCGCGGGCATCGTCGCCCTGCTGCCGGTACTGCGCGATCAGCGGCCCCCGGCGCCGAGCGCCGAGCAGGCCAACCTCGCAGCCGCGCGGCAGGCGGCGCGGCTGCCCGACTGCCCGCGCGCCGCGACGAGCGGCGAGGTCGTGCCCGCGCTGCGCGGGGTGACGGCCGACTGCCTCGCCACCGGGAAACCGGTCGACGTCGGCGCCGCGCTCGCCGGCCGGACGACCCTGGTCAACCTGTGGGCGACCTGGTGCGGACCGTGCCGGGAGGAGCTGCCGGTGCTCGCCGAGTACCACGCCGCCGACGGCGCGGCCGACGTGCTCGCCGTCCAGGTGGACAGCGGCGAGCGGGGCGGCCTGAAACTGCTGGCGGCGCTGGGGACCTGGTTGCCTGCCGTGCACGACGGCGCGGGCAGGGGGCCGATCCGCTCCGCGCTGCACGCGCCGGAGGTGCTGCCCGCGTCCTACGTGGTCAGCGCCGACGGCCGGATTCGGCTGGTGGAGAACCCCCGAGTGTTCTCGCGCGTTGAGCAGGTACGTAAGGCGGTCCGAGCCTACGGAGGCAGCCCGTGACAGAAGCCGAGCCCGGAGCGCTCGTCGAGCCCGCCGAGGTGCCGACGTGGCTGCGAGGGCTCGTCAGCATCGCGGGCGACCTCGACCACCGCACCTTCACCCGGTTCTCGCCGCCGGACGACGCCGATGTCCGCGACGCCGCCGTGCTGGTGCTGTTCGGCGACGACGGCGAGGACCATGACCCCGACGTGCTGCTGCTGCGCCGGGCGGACGACATGCCGTCGCACCCGGGCCAGGTGGCCTTCCCCGGCGGCGGCGCGGACGACGGCGACACCGGACCGGTCGACACCGCGCTGCGGGAGGCCGTCGAGGAGACCGGGCTCGAGCCGGAGGGCGTGCGGCCGGTGGCGTTGCTGCCCCGGCTCTACGTCCCGGTGTCGGCGTTCGCGGTGACGCCGGTGCTCGCGCACTGGGAGAAACCGAGCGCGGTGCACGCCGTCGACCCCGCCGAGACCGCGGCCGTCGCGAGGGTCAAGCTCGCCGACCTGGCCGACCCGGCCAACCGCTTCCTGGTGCGCCGGGACGAAGGCGGCTGGCAGGGCCCGGCCTTCGTCGTCGACGGCCTGTTCGTCTGGGGCTTCACCGCCGGTCTGTTGAGCGTGCTGCTCTCGCTCGGTGGCTGGGAGCGGGAGTGGGACACCACCGACGTGCGGCCGCTGCGGGCCGCGCTCGCCGAGCACGGGGAGCGTTGGTGATCGTCGCCAGGAGAGGTTGGGTGGCAGCCCGCATCGCGGCCGCGGCGCTTGCCTACTACGGTTGCGTGGCCGAAAGCCCGCGAGGGAGTGAATAGTGAACTGGGTCGACGTCATCATCTTGCTCGTGGCGCTGCTCGCTGCCATCTCGGGTGCGCGTCAAGGCGTCATCGTCGCCCTGCCCGCCTTTCTCGGCGTGCTGTCCGGGGCGATCATCGGCATCCGCTTCGCCGCGCCCATGGTCGTCGACATGTTCAAGAACCCGGCGGCGAAGGTGGCGCTCGCCTTCGCGACCGTGGTGTTCCTGGTCGCGATCGGGGAGACGTTCGGCGTGTGGGTGGGCAGAACCCTCAAGGAACGTCTCGGTCCGGACCACGCGTCCCCGCTGGAGAACGCGCTCGGCGCCGTGGTGCAGGGCGTGGCGGCGTTCGCGATCGCGTGGCTCGTCGGGTTCTCGATGACCAGCGTGTCCGGCTTGCCGGGGCTCGCCACCGCGATCAACAACTCGAAGGTGCTCGCGACGGTCAACGACAACATGCCCCCGCAGGCCCACGCGCTGCCGAACGACCTGCGCAAGCTGCTCGACGTCTCCGGGCTGCCGCGCATCCTGCCGCCGTTCGTCGACGAGCCCAACCGGCAGGTGAAGCCGCCGGACACCGCGCTGCAGAAGTCCGAGGTCGTGCGGGAGGTGCGGCCGAGCGTGCTCAAGATCAGGGGTGAGGCGCCGTCCTGCTCGCGCAGGCTGGAGGGCAGCGGGTTCGTGATCGCGCCGCAACGGGTGATCACCAACGCGCACGTCGTCGCGGGCACCAACCGGGTGCAGGTGGAGTCCGGCGGCAGCCTGCTCGACGCGACCGTGGTGCACTTCGACCCGGACACCGACGTCGCGATCCTCAACGTGCCCGCGCTCGACGCGCCGGTGCTGGACTTCCAGTCCGAGCCCGCTGACGGCGGCGACAGCTCGATCGTGCTCGGCTACCCGCTCGACGGTCCCTACACCGCGACCCCGGCCAGGGTGCGGCAGCGGATCACGCTGCGCGGCCCCGACATCTACGAGCGCAAGACGGTGCGCCGGGACGTCTACACGGTCCGCGGCCAGATCCGCAGCGGGAACTCGGGCGGGCCGATGATCGCCCCGGACGGCGACGTGCTCGGTGTCGTCTTCGGCGCGTCAGTTCAGGAGCCCGACACCGGCTTCACCCTCACCGCGCAAGAGGTCGCCCCCGAGGTCCAGAGCGCCAGCAGCATGACGTCCCCGGTCGGCACCGGCAGCTGCACCTCGTAGCCCCGGCGTCGTGTCCTGCTGTTCAGGACGCCGTGTTCGGCGTTCGGTGCGCGTCGAGCCAGTCCCGTAGCAGCAGCGCCGTGCGGTTCGGGTCTTCCAGCTGGGGGTAGTGGCCCACGCCGGGCAGCACCTCGAACCGCGAGCCCGGCCCGGCCCAGTACGCGCTGGCGCGGGCGGTGTCGAGCAGGACGCAGCCGTCCTCGGCGCCGTGCACCTGCATCACCGGCGCCGGGCAGGGCGGCTGCATCGCGCGGGCGAATCGTCGGCCGTCGCCCCGGAACAGCGACCGGAACGCCCACCGGTAGTACTCGAGCGAGCAGTGCGCGACGCCGGGGATGCGCACCGCGTCGCGCAGCGTCGCGGCCGTCTTGGCGAACTCGGGGGTGGTGCGCCAGCGCGGCGCCGACCAGGCGCTGAGGTACCGCTCGACCTGGCCGGCGTCGTCGGCGAGCAGCGCCCGTTCCGCCACGATCGGCAGCTGGAACCGGTAGACGTGCCCGGTCGCCCGCCGCTGCCGCTCGTTCACCAGGGACCGCCGCAGCGCGGATCGCAGCGCCAGCGGATGACAGGTGCCGAACACGCTCACCGAGGCGACGACGCGCGGGTGCAGCGTCGCCGCCGTCCAGGCGATGGCGCCGCCCCACCCTTGCCCGACCAGGTGCGCGCGACGCCCGCCGAGCGCCCTGACCAGGCCGGCGACGTCACCGGCGAGGGTCCAGGCGTCGTAGCCGCGTGGTGGTTTGTCCGAGTCGCCGTAGCCGCGCAGGTCGGCGGCGACCACCCGGTACCCCGCGTCGGCCAGGAATGTCAGCTGGTCGCGCCACACCCACCAGCACTGGGCGAAGCCGTGAAGCAGTACCACGAGCGGGCCCTGCCCCGCCTCGGCGACGTGCAGCGAGATGCCGTTGGCCCAGACCTCGCGGTGCGTCCACGGCCCTGGGAACCGGACGCTGGAGGGATCGGGTGCGCGAGACACACCGTCACACGCGGCTCTGGGCACCCGGTTCCGTGCCGGCCTCCGCGTCGGACTTCCGGTGTCTGAGCGCGGCCGAGGTCTCCTTCACGCTGGCGATGGTCTGTTCCGGCGCGTGGATGCCGCGCACCTTGCGCCAGCCGAGCAGCCCCGCCACCGCGGCGACCACCAGCATCAGTCCGAACACGATGAGGAACGCCGCCCAGCGATGCAGCCACAGCGACAGCAGCTCACCGAGGAAGAAAAAGAAGAAGAACGAGCTGTACAGCGCGACGACGAGCGCGATGATGAAGTAGACGCTGCCCTTGACGCCCTTCTTGACCTCGCCGACGACCTCCGACTTGGCGAGCTCGACCTCGGCCCTGACCAAAGTGGACATGTGCATCGACGCGTCACGCACGAGCGTGCCGATCGACGGTTCGCCCGCGCCGTTGCTGGTCAGGGCCGTGTCATCGTCGGTGAGCGGTATGTAGGGCACCGCCCCGCTGGCGTCGTTGAACTGCTCCTCGTGCCGTGTCACGGTGTCATCGTGCCATGGGGCCGATGACATGCAAGCGCTGAGGCCCCTGGGCGATTCGCCCGCCTCATGGTTCTTGGGCGTTCGCGTGCGCTTTGCTTCGCTTGCGCAGCAGCGCCGCGGCGAGCAGGGATGCGGTGGCCGACGCGACCAGCACCGCCGCCTTCGCCGGTTCCTGTTGGGCGTCGGGCAGGCCGAGATCGGTGATCAGCAGGCTCACCGTGAAGCCGACCCCGCCGAGCATGGCCAGCGCGGTGAGATCACGCCAGTTCGTCCCGTTCGGTAGCTTGCCGACCCCGATGCGCACCGCGATCATGCTCGAGCCGAGGATGCCGATCAGCTTGCCGCCGACCAGCCCCGCGAAGATCGCGAGCGGGATCGCCGAGGTGAACACCGTCGCGAGCGCGTCGCCGTTGATCGGGACACCCGCCGCGAACAGCGCGAAGATCGGCACGGCGATCAGCGCCGAGTACGGCTGCAGCCGGTGCTCCAGCCTGATGGCGGGTGCCTCGTCCTCGCCCGGGTCGGCCCGCACCCTGGTCAGCAGGCCGAGCGCGACACCGGCGATCGTGGCGTGGATTCCGGCCGAATGCACCGCCACCCATGCCACGACCGCGAGCGGTAGGTACAGCCAGGGAGACCGGACCCGCAGCCGTTGCAGCAGCCAGTACGCCCCGAGCGCGAGCAGCGCCACTCCCCCCGCCACCAGGTTGAAGCTCGACGTGAACAGCACCGCGATGACGATGATCGCCCCGAGGTCGTCGACGACCGCGAGCGACAGCAGGAAGATTCTGGCGCTGCTCGGCAGGTGGCGTGCCGTCACCGCGAGCACGCCGAGCGCGAACGCGATGTCGGTCGCCATCGGGACGGCCCACGCGCGTTCCCAGCCCGGCTCGCCCCACGAGATCGTGAGCGCGACGATCGCGGGCACGATCATGCCGCCGACCGCCGCGACGATCGGCAGCGCCGCGGCCTTGATGTTGGAGAGCTCGCCGACGACGAGCTCGCGCTTCAGCTCGAGACCGACCACGTAGAAGAACAGCGCGAGCAGGCCGTCCTTCGCCCAGGTCTCCACGCTCAGATGGAGGTGGAGGAAATGCGGGCCGATCTTGGTGTCCCGCAGAGCCTCGTAGCTGTCGCCGAGCGCCGAGTTGACCCAGATCAGCGCGATGGCCGTGCCGATGAGCAGCACGACGCCACCGGTTGTCTCGGTGCGGAGGTAACGGGCGAACTCGGTCTTGGGATTCGTCTGGCGGCGAGCCACGCACGCTCCAACGGTCGTAGGGCACAAGGATCTTTCTCGCCGACCAGACTTCCCGGCACACCTCTCGCGATCCTAACGGCGATGTCTACTCACGCCGTGTCAATGTGTGATTCGTCAACCAGAAGGGCGCTCCCGGCGTGGCTATTCGTCGCCCTTGCCCCCCTTGAGCCCGGCCGAGATCTGGTCCATGACGGTGGTGTCGGCGAGGGTGGTGACGTCGCCGATGTCCCGGTTCTCGGCGATGTCGCGCAGCAGCCGTCGCATGATCTTGCCGCTGCGGGTCTTGGGGAGCTCGGCCACGATCATGATTTGCCGGGGCTTGGCGATGGGGCCGATCTCCTTCGCGACGTGATCGCGCAGCTCGGTGATGGCCTTCTCGCCGCCGGCGTCGGTATCGGCGCCGCCGCGCAGGATGACGAACGCGACGATGCCCTGCCCGGTGGTGGGGTCGCTGGCGCCGACGACGGCGGCCTCGGCGACGTTGTGGTGGGAGACGAGAGCGGACTCGACCTCGGTGGTGGAGATGCGGTGTCCGGAGATGTTCATGACGTCGTCGACCCGGCCGAGCAGCCAGATGTCGCCGTCGGTGTCGTACTTGGCCCCGTCGCCCGCGAAGTAGAAGCCCTGTTCGGCGAAGCGGGACCAGTAGGTGTCCTTATAGCGCTCGTCGTCGCCCCAGATGCCGCGCAGCATGCCGGGCCAGGGCTTGTCCAGCACCAGATACCCGCCGCCGCCATGGGCGACTTCGGTGCCCTGGTCGTCGACGACCTTCGCCGAGATCCCCGGTAGCGGCCGTTGGGCGGAGCCCGGTTTGGTGGCGGTCACCCCGGGAAGCGGGGAGATCATGATGGCGCCGGTCTCGGTCTGCCACCAGGTGTCGACGATCGGAGCGTTGTCGCCGCCGATGTGGCTGCGGTACCACATCCACGCCTCCGGGTTGATCGGCTCGCCGACCGAGCCCAGCAGCCGCAGCGAGCTGAGGTCGTACTGGGCGGGGATGTCCTCGCCCCACTTCATGAAGGTGCGGATCAAGGTGGGGGCGGTGTAGTACAGGGTGACGCCGTAGCGCTGCACGATCTCCCAGTGCCTGCCCTCGTGCGGGGTGTTGGGGGTGCCCTCGTAGACCACCTGCGTCGCCCGGTTGGCCAGCGGCCCGTAGACGATGTAGGAGTGTCCGGTGACCCAGCCGATGTCGGCGGTGCACCAGTACACGTCCTCCCCGGGCTTGTGGTCGAACACGACGTGGTGGGTGTAGGCAGCCTGGGTGAGGTAGCCGCCGGAGGTGTGCAGGATGCCCTTCGGTTTCCCGGTGGTTCCCGACGTGTAGAGGATGTAGAGCGGGTGCTCGGAGTCGAATGCCTCGGCTCGATGGGTGTCGGCCTGCGCGTCCATCAGCTCGTGCCA
Organism: Actinophytocola sp.; assembly: GCA_009377395.1. GTDB lineage: Bacteria > Actinomycetota > Actinomycetes > Mycobacteriales > Pseudonocardiaceae > Haloechinothrix_A. The sequence continues at coordinate 54,692 of WHUB01000017.1, forward strand.
CCAGATGTCGCGACCGTCGGTCCACGGTGGCGCGGCGGTCTCGTCCCCGGTGCGGCGCACCACGAGCACCTTCTCCACCGACTCGGCGCCGTCGAGGGCTTCGTCGACGTTGCCCTTGGTGGCGGCGGCCTTCCCACGTCGATACTGCCCGTCCGAGGTGATCACGACCTTCGCCTGGGCGTCGTCGACCCGGGTGCGCAACGCGGTTGGGGAGAAGCCGCCGAACACGACGCTGTGCAATGCCCCGATGCGGGCGCAGGCCAGCATCGCCACGATCGCCTCCGGCACCATCTGCAGCTGGATCGCCACCCGATCCCCCGCGCCCACGCCCAGCGAGGCGAGGCCGTTGGCGGCGCGGCAAACCTCCCGGCGCAGTTCCGCGTAGGTGATGTCGCGGGTGTCGCCGGGCTCGCCGACCCAGTGGATCGCGATCTGATCGCCATACCCCGCCTCGACATGCCGGTCGACGCAGTTGTAGGCCACGTTGAGCTTGCCGCCGACGAACCACTTCGCGAACGGCGCGTTCGACCAGTCGACGACCTGATCCCACTTGGTGTCCCAGTCCAGCCGCTCCGCCTGCGCCGCCCAGAACGCGTCACGGTCGGCGTCGGCCTCCGCATAGGAGTCGGCGGTCGCGTTCGCCCGCGCCGCGAACTCCGCACTCGGCGGGAACGTGCGCTCCTCGGTGAGCAGGTTGTCCAGCGTCGCGGGCTGTCCGGATTCGGGCTGCTCTGCCATCGCTGCGAAGCCTCCTGACTGATGTCCTCAGGTCGGATGAAGGAGTTGTGATCTGTGCTACCGACGTTAGCGGTCGGTGGCCCCGCTCGCACCAGTCTCACGGCCAGTCGTCCGCAGACGGCGGCAACTAACCCGCCAGTGGATCCACTCGCGACCTGGCGAGTACTGTCACGCGCTGTGACGGACCCGCTCGCCCCTCTACTCGACCTGCCCGGCGTGACCGACGCGGTGCGTTCCGCACGTGACGCCGTCGACGCGGTGCACCGGCATCCGGCCAACCGCACCGGCTGGCCGGCGACCGCCGCCGAGGCGTCGGTGCGAGCGGCGCGGGCCTCGGCGGGTATCGACGGCGCCGATCCGGAGATCCCCGAGGGCGGCGACGTCGACGAGCCGGTGCTGGCCGGCGCGCTGCGGGTGGCCGAGTCGCTCGGGCCGCTGCTGCCGACCTGGGAGCGCGCCCCGTTGCAGGCGCTGGCCCGGTTGCACGTGCTGGCGGCGGCGGACCTGGTGACCGATCCAGACGAGCTGGGCCGCCCCCGGCCCGGTGACGACGTGGCGCAGCGGCTGGAGCTGCTCGGGCAGCTGGTCACGGGAGCGACCAGCGCGCCGGGGCCGGTGCTCGCCGCCGTCGTGCACGGGGAGCTGCTCGCGTTGCGGGCGTTTCCCGCGGCAGACGGCGTGATCGCCCGAGCCGCCGCCCGGCTGACGATGATCTCGACCGGGCTGGACCCGAAGGGGCTGTCGGTGCCCGAGGTGGCCTGCTACCGCAAGCTGAACCGCTACCGGTCCGCCGCCGAGGGGTTCGCCGGTGGCGACACCGACGGCGTCAAGGACTGGGTGTTGTTCTGCTGCGAGACGGTCGAAGCGGGCGCGAAGGAGGCCGTCGGTATCGCCGAGGCCGCGACCGGCGAGTGATCCCGGCGGTCAGGGTCGCCACTCGGGTGTCTTGCGCCTGCCGTCCTGGCGCACACCGAGCCGGTGCGACGTCGTCACGTCGCGGTCCGGGTCGACGGCCAGCCGTGCCGCCGGACCCATCCGCTGCGCGACGCCGACGTACAGGCAGTCGGTCACGGTCAGCGCGGTGACGCGGCTCGCGGTCCAGCCCGCGCGGAAGGTGGTCTCGTGCGCGGCCGTGGTCAGGGTGTAGTCGGCGGCGGACGCGATGGGAGAGCGCGGGAAGTTGGTGACCGCGATGGTGATCGCGCCCCGATGTCTCGCGGTGCGCAGCGCCTCGACGGTGTCCGATGTGGATCCGCTGTAGGAGATGCCGAGTGCGACGTCGTGCTCGCCCAGCACCGAGGCCGAGTTCAGCATGACGTGGGTGTCCGACCAGGCGAAGCTGACCTTGGAGATGCGGTGCAGCTTCTGTTGCAGGTCGGCGGCGACGAACGCGCTGGCGCCGACGCCGTAGATGTCGATCCGGTACGCGGCCGCCACCGCGGTGACCGCGTCCCGCAGCGCGTCGATGTCGAGCTGCGACGCGGTGTCCTCGACGGCGCGGGCCTCGGAGAAGCTGATCTTGCTGACGATGGCGTCGAGGTCGTCGTCGGCCGCGATCTCGTTGCCGAGCAGCTTGCTGCCGCGCGCCTGGGTGCGGGCGGTGTCGGCGGCGAGCGCGATCCGCAGCTGCGGGTAGCCGCCGACGCCGACCGCCTTACAGAACCGGGTCACGGTGGTCTCGCTGGTGTTGGCGGCGAGGGCGACCTCGGTGATGCTGCGGTTGGCCACGGCGGACGGGTCGTCGAGCACGACCCTGGCGACACGCTGCTCCGCGCGAGCGAGGCCGGGCAGCAGGGAGCGGATGCGGACCAGCGGGCCGGGGCCGTCGTCGTTGGCGAACTCGATGGCGACGTCACCCACGGAGGTTGGAATCGACAACTACGTCCACGCCCTTCAGTACACCCGCTCAGGGCTGGGCGACAGGCACGAACATGCCGATTCGCCCACACCGTGAATGTTGGTCTGTAAGGGATTCGCCGACAAGCGTGTCGCCGTTAACGCCCGTAGTTAACGAGTTGACAACGTGGACGTCTGAGCGAAGAAGGTGCCCATGCACTGGCGGCGGCCCGTCGACACGAATGTCGGCGGGCCGCCGCCTGCTCGCGCGGGCAATCGGGTTACCAAGCGTGCAACTCGTGTCGTACCCAGTGGACTAGGCGTCCGGCGTCCCGGTACGCAATCCCGTTGACGACAAGCCTCCCGCGGCGTGCTGCGCGTGGGTGCCCGGTGTCCGCGCACGGAGACCTGTCGGGGTGGATCAGTCTTATCTCCGGCTGCTCCCTGGCCGATCAGGTGTCCGCACCTCTCTTTCTACCCAGTGACCATGGTCACTTCAAGGGTGCGATCGGGTGCACCGGTCAAGTGGTGATTCGGTAGTGACTTCAGTGGGAAAGCGGACTAAGATTCTTGCTCTGCGTGTCGCGAAATCGCTGCTCAGTGCACCTTCCGTCACTTGCTCACCAACCGTCGCCGCAGCCGGTGTCATGCTCCCTGCCTGCGCCGGTTCTTGACGCCGTACCAGGTCACTCCCGCCACCGCGAGCGCCCCGACGCCGACCCCCAGCGCGAGCGCGGTCGCCGCCGGATGCGGGATCTTGGTGCGCAGCGACACCTGCCGCGAGAACGTCAGCACCGGCCAGTCGCGGTCCTGCGCGATCTTGCGCAGCTGCTTGTCCGGGTTGACCGCGCACGGCCTGCCGACGGCCTCCAGCAGCGGCAGGTCCGTGCTCGAGTCCGAGTAGGCCGCGCACCGGCTGAGGTCGTAGCCGTATTCGGTGGCGAGCTGCCGCGCCGCCCGCGCCTTTTCCTCGCCGAAGCAGTAGAACTCGACCTGGCCGGAGTAGCGACCGTCGATGACCTCCATCCGGGTGGACACGCTCCGGTCGGCGCCCAGCATCTCCGCGACCGGCTTGACCACCTCTTCGCCCGTCGCCGACAGCACGATCACGTCGTCGCCCTCGGCCTTGTGCGCGGCGATCAGCTCGGCGGCCTCGGCGTAGATCAGCGGGTCGACGACGTCGTGCAGCGTCTCGTTGACGATGGCGCTGACCTGCGCGACGTCCCAGCCGACGCAGAGCGCCGAGATCTGCGCGCGCAGTCGCTCGGTCTGCTGCGCGTCCGCCCCGGCGATGGAGAACATGAGCTGCGCGTAGGCGCTCTTGAGGGCCGCCTTCCTATTGATGAGGCCCTGCTTGAGCAGTGGCCTGCTGAACGCGAGGGCGCTGGACGACGCGATGATCGTCTTGTCGAGGTCGAAGAACGCGGCGACCTTGTTGCCGGGCTCGCCACCGGTGGCGTGGAACATGGCGCAAGCATAGAAGTTCCTGTTGCCCGGTGATGACAACTTCGTTGCGCCGGGAGTTGTCCACAGGACGGCACCGTTATCCACAGCTCAGCGAACCGGACATTTTGTCCGGCCACACCGCAGGCGCGACAGTAGTCGCACGGCCGCACCGGCCACCTCGTTCGATCTTCAGCCATGGTCAAGGGAGCTGGGAGAAGTATGTCCGAAACCCGTCCGCTCGTCGCCGTCAGCGGCGAGAGCGTGCTGGACGAGATCCTGCGTATCGCGGCGGCCGCGGGCTGCGAGCTCGACTGCGTCCCGGACCTTGTCACCGCGCGGGCGGAGTGGGCGCGAGCCCCGCTCGTGCTTGTGGACACCGCCGCGCTCGGCGAGAGCGGCTCCCGGCGGCTGCCCCGGCGCGGTGACGTCGTGCTCGTCACCGACCGGCCGCTGGACAATCCGGCGTGGGAGGCCGCGTTCGACGCCGGTGTCGAACGCGTGCTCACCCTGCCTGGCGAGGAGTCCGACCTGGTGGCGCTGCTCGCCGACGTCACGGAAAAGCCCGCCGCAGGCAAGGGCACGGTGCTGGGCGTCGTCGGTGGCCGGGGCGGAGCGGGCGCGTCGGTGTTCGCGGTGAGTGTCGCCATCGCGTGCGCGGATGGCGGCGGCGCCGCGTTGCTCGTCGACTGCGATGCGCTGTCCGCCGGCATCGATCTCGTGCTGGGCGCCGAGCAGGCGGCGGGGCTGCGCTGGCCGGACGTGAGTGTGCGCAGCGGCCGGGTCTCGATGGCCGCGCTGCGGGACGCCCTGCCCGATGTCGGGCGTGGTGCCGGGCATCTGGTCGTGCTGTCGTGCGGGCGGTCCGGTGGTGGTCCGTCCCCGGAAGCGGCCGCCGCCGTGATCGAGGCGGGCGTCCGGTCCGGCTACACGGTGGTCTGCGACCTGCCCCGGGAGCTCGGCCCGGTCGGCTGGCAGGTCGTGGACCTCGCGGATCTGATCGCGGTCGTGGTGCCCGCCGAGGTGCGGGCGAGCGCGTCGGCGCATCGGCTCGTCGAACGGCTCCGGTACCGGGCGCGCCGCATCGGCCTCGTCATCCGCGGTCCCTCGCCCGACGCGCTGTCCGCCGACGTGGTCGCGGACGCGGTCGGCAGCGAACCGCTCACCGTCATGCGCGCCGAGCCAAAGTTGGCGAGTGCGCTGGAGCGGGGCCGGTTCCGGCCCCGGCACGGCGGACCGCTCGCCCTTGGTGCCGCCGATGTGCTCGCCGCGCTGCGAGCCGACGTGAAAGCGGCCGCCTGATGCGCACCGACCTGGTCGACCGCGTGCGCAGGCGGCTCGCCGACGACGGCGCCGATGTCAGCGCCGCAACGGTGGCGGCCGCCGTGCGGGCCGAGTGCGGCGTCGCCGGGCACGAGGACGTGCTGACCGCGCTGCGCCAGCTGCGGCACGAGCTGGTCGGACTCGGCCCGCTCGCGGCGCTCGTCGGCGACGGCGACGTCACCGACGTCCTCGTCACCGCACCCGACCAGGTCTGGACCGATGGCGCCGGTGGTCTGCGGCGCAGCGACGTGACCTTCCCGGACGAGGCGTCGGTGCGGCGGCTCGCGCAACGTCTCGCCCACGCGGCGGGCAGACGACTCGACGACGCGCAGCCCTTTGTCGACGGCTGGCTGCCTGCCGCGGCCACGACGGCTCGGGTCCGGCTGCACGCGGTGCTTCCGCCACTCGCACCGGCGGGCACCTGCCTGTCGCTGCGGGTGCTGCGGCCCGCCGCGCACGATCTCGCCGGGCTCACCGACCTCGGCACGGTCGACGCCGACGGCGCGGCATTGCTGCGGGCGATCGTGACGGCCCGGTTGGCGCTGCTCGTCTCCGGCGGCACGGGAGCCGGCAAGAGTACTCTGCTCGGCGCGCTGCTCGGCGCCGCCGCGCCCACCGAGCGCATCGTGTGCGTCGAAGACGCCGGTGAGCTTGAGCCGAACCATCCCCAGTTCGTCCGCCTCGTCGCCCGGCCGCCCAACGTCGAGGGCGTCGGCGAGGTCCCGATGCGGGAGCTGGTGCGGCAGGCGCTGCGGATGCGCCCCGACCGGGTCGTCGTCGGCGAGGTCAGGGGCGCGGAGGTGTGCGAGCCGAATGTCAAGATGACACGTATACTCCACCCGTATGGACGCACACTCGCCGCGGGACGCGGCGCTCTATTGCCGCTTGAGTTATGCCCCCGACGGCTCGCTGGAGAAGGTCGAGCGTCAGGAGGCTGACTGTCGCGACCTCGCCAAGCGGCTCGGCTGGTCCGTCGCGCGCGTCTACCCGGACAACTCCCGCTCGGCGTGGCAGCGCAACCGCAAGCGTCCAGCGTGGGACCAGATGCTCGCCGACATCGAGGCTGGATGCATCGACGCGATCATCGTGTACCACGGCGATAGGTTGATCAGGCAGCCGTGGGACCTCGAACTGCTACTCAAGCTCGCCGACAACAAGCGGCTCCCGCTCGCATCAGTGTCCGGCACCCGCGACCTGAACAATGAGGACGACAGGTTCATCCTGCGCATCGAGGCCGCCCAGGCGTGTAAGTCCTCGGCGGACACCTCCCGGCGGGTGAAGAGAGCATGGAAGGCCAGAGCCGAGGCGGGTAAGGCCGTGGGCGGCGGCAAGAGGCCCTACGGGTTCGGTGTCCCCACCGGCGAGACAGGCAAGACCGGGAGGCCGCTGCTCGACGTCAACCAGCAGGTGCCCGAAGAGGCCGCGGCCCTGCGCGGTGTCGTGGAGCGCCTACTCGCCGGGCAGACGCTCGGCGGCGTCCTGGTTTGGCTAAATACGCAGAGTCCGACCAGCCAGGGCAACCGGTGGACCTCGAAGGGGCTGAAGAACATCCTGACATCCCCGCGGATCGCCGGGCTGATCGAGCATGACGGGCAGCTGTACGGGGCGACGTGGGACGAGATCATCAGCCCGGAAGAGTGGGAGGATGTCAAGGCTGTGCTGCGGCGCAACGGCGAACAGCACGGCTACGCGGGTAAGGAACGCCGCTATCTACTGTCGGGCATCGCCGAGTGCTCCGGCT
>WHUB01000180.1:0-331 GCA_009377395.1 Actinophytocola sp.
CCTGAGCCCGCTTCCAGCCCCGGCCTGGCTCCAACATTGCACACCAAACTCATGGAGCAGATCGGCTACCGACCGATGCGCTGAGGGTCACCTGCGCCCGGAAGCCGGGTTGAACAGGTCCACAGAGTGCGCGCTGGAATGAGTAGCCGAGGTAGGCGGTCATCAGATGTGACCGTCCTCGTGCGCTTGCCACCAGCGCCACCTGCGTACCCGGCCCTCCTGGTAGACCCTGTGGCCAGGAGAGGTAGCTGTCATGTCCGCCTCGGATCGCTCAGCTCGATGACATTCTTGCGGGCGGTGGGGTGATCGGGGTCGATCGCGAGCACGGCTC
>WHUB01000180.1:341-1214 GCA_009377395.1 Actinophytocola sp.
CCGCGCCGGGACGTGGACCGGGTCGAGCGCGGCACGCTGCGCAGCATTCCTTCCGCTTGGCCCGTTCCTCGTTGCCGATTGTGGTCGTCGCTCACGGCGTGTCAAGGTCGGTTCTCCTCGCTACGCTGCGGGACTCCACCTTGACACGCCCCATCGCTGACGACGGACTTGGCAGCGATCGAGGAATGACCGTCCTCGCCTTGAGTGACCAAGCTGTGTGAATCCGGAGTGACCACAGCGCGGCGTGTCCGACGTTGAGGGGGTATTATCCCTGTTATGTCGGACGTCGATCATGATGGGCTGTATCGGCTTGCGGAGGCACAGGCGGGGTACTTCACGTCCGCGCAGGCGGTGGAGGCTGGCATGGACCCGAGCACGCTGAGTTACCACGCGCGGCCGGGCGGCCGGTATGAGCGGGTGCGGAGAGGGCTGTATCGGCTGAGGCACTTTCCGTCGAGCCCGGTTGAGCACATCGTGGCGGCGTGGCTGCCGCTGCGACGGGCGCAGGCGGTTGTGTCGCATGCCAGTGCGCTGGAGCTGTATGAGCTGTCTGATGTGATTCCGGACGTGGTTCATGTGTCGGTGCCGCGGGCCAGGCGGGGCCAGCGGCCACGCCCCGGGGTGCGGATTCACACCATGGTCGAGTCTCTTGACTCCCGGGAGGTCCGCAGGGTGGCGGGGGTGGAGGTCACCAGTCCGGAGAGGAGCATCGTGGACAGTCTCGAGGGTGGCGAGCAGCCGGAGCAAGTCGAGCTGGCCGTCGGGCAGGCCATTCGTCGAGGACTCACGACCCGGCGTAGGCTCCGCGAGGCCGCAGTTCGTCGGCCGAGCCGCGTGCGTGAACTCGTGGATGCTGCGTCGGAGCAGGTGAGG
>WHUB01000181.1 GCA_009377395.1 Actinophytocola sp.
CGCAGTCGCAACAGCCGACCGGTTCGGGCTCCGCGTGCCCAGCCCGTGGCCTCTGATCAACCTGCTCACCAAGGGATGTCTCCTCGCGCGATCCGCCCCGTCGTAACGGCGTACTCCGCAAAGACCCACCCGTCGCGTGTGACGTGCTACACACGTACGGCTATGGGTGCCCACGCTGAGCATGCGGCCCCCGCATGCCGCGCCATCGAGACCACGACCGCGTCACCATGACGAACTTCGCGCCAATGCGATCACCAAACCAACGTCTGCATGTCCGATTCGCCGCTTCATCGTCTTCACCACGAATGACGCCTACATGGTCATGTCCAGCGTCGGTCAACAAGTGGGGGGCGTCCTGCATGTTGCCCATGCTTGCTAGATAGGGACCCCTGCTGATCGTACGTTTGGGATCCCTGAACGTCGGGGGCCAGCCTGCGGCATGACTTGGTGTTGGACGGGCCCGGGGTTATCGAATGCTGTAGCGCGCGGGTTGCCCGCTGGCTGGGAGCGAGGGGCTACGCAGTCTCGGTTTCAGTCTCAGTTCGCGCGTGTACGGCCCACCCCCGAGTGTTGCAGCCCTCTCCCCAGCAGTAGAGTTGCGAACCGAGAGGCGGTCAAGATCAACTTCCAGGGAACTGAAAAGCGGAAGGTCGCCGGTTCGATCCCGGCCCTGGCCACCCCGATGACCAGCGAAAACGGCCCCACTAGGACTCGGTTGGGGTCGTTTTTGGCGCTTTGGGGTCAGTAGCCGCCGTAAGACGCTCTTCTCGGGACAGCGTTGTCCGCCGTCACCCTCGATGGCAGCGGACAAGCGAGTCTGCAGGCCGCTACGGGGTGGTGATAGATGTGACGCGGACCTGGCGCAAGCAGGCGACGCAAGTCCACCCATACCCGCGCGTGTGGGTCCACTCGTTGCGCGAAAGCTGGCCCCTCACCGCTCGAATGTATATTCGAAGTATTGGCCGCGCCTTGCGCGCCGACAAACCCACAGAGGTTTCCTCTCGTCGCTGAGTTCGTCCGTACCCAGCACACGAGCCTCCGCGCGGCCCCCCCCCACACCACTACGGGGTTCCGATGGCAGAGAGGCCAACCTATGGAGCGTTGAGATGCCCTCTGGGACGCAAACGACAGCTTCCAAGTAGCAGGTGGCCGGGGCCCACGTTCGATAGGCGACCGCAGGACGGTCATCGACAGCGCATACGGGTCTCAGTTTG
>WHUB01000182.1 GCA_009377395.1 Actinophytocola sp.
CGAGATGGTTGAACAGGATTGGCAGGTCCAGCATGGCAAACGCGACTCGTCGGCGCAGTAACCCCTCGATCACGACGACGGGTTCACCGGTGGGTGAGATCACCGGCGGGGTGGACACTCATCGCGATTTCCATGTGGTGGCGGCGCTGGATGGGTTGGGGCGGCTGCTGGGCACCGCCACCTTCGACGCGACCTCCGCCGGCTACTCGCAGCTCACGGAGTGGCTGGCCAGCTTCGGTCCGCTCGCGCAGGTCGGTGTGGAGGGCACCGGCGACTACGGGGCCGGGCTGACTCGCCACCTGACGGGGCAGCACATCCGGGTGGTGGAGGTGAACCGGCCGAACCGGCAGAAGCGGCGTCGTCAGGGTAAGTCCGACACGACGGACGCGATCAACGCTGCTCGCGCGGTGCTGGCCGGGGAAGCTCACGCGGCTCCGAAACTGCGCAGTGGGCCGGTGGAGTCGCTGCGGGTGCTGCGCGAGACCAAGCAGCAACTCACCAAGGCCCGCACCGCTGCGATCAACACGCTGCGGGCGCTGCTGGTCACCGCACCCACAGCCCTGCGGGAGTCGTTGGCCGGACTGTCCACCACCCAGCTGCTGGTCGCCTGCGCCAATCTCGACACTCCCACCGTGCCCGCATCGGGGCTGCGCGGGCGAGCCCGCACTGCTTCCCACGACGAGTTGGCTGAGGCGCTCTGCGATCACGAGACCGCCACCCGCACCGCGCTGGCCACCCTCGCCGCGACCATCACCGACTACGACACCCGCCTGACCGAACTAACCACCCAGCTTGAGGCACTCATCGCCCGGATCGCGCCCCGCACCCTCGCTTGTCGTGGGCTTGGGCCGGACACCACTACTCAACTGCTGGTCACTGCCGGCGATAACCCTGACCGCATCCACAGTGAGGCCGCTTTCGCCCGCCTGACCGGGGTCGCTCCCCTCGACGCCTCCAGCGGCCGCCAGCAGCACCATCGCCTCTCCCGAGCCGGCGACCGAGCCGCCAACAGCGCCCTCTACCGCATCACCCTGACCCGCATGGCCACCTGCGAACGCACCCGCACCTACCTGACAGAACGCCTCGCGGCCAACGGCAGCAACAAGAAACACCTCATCCGCTGCCTCAAGCGCTACATCACCCGCGAAATCTACCCACAACTCCGCACCGACCTCGCCACCCTCACCCCTTGACCAACCATAGGAGCATCG
>WHUB01000183.1 GCA_009377395.1 Actinophytocola sp.
GAATCCCGTATCCTCCGCTCGCTGACCAGGCGAACGCCGGGCACGCCGATACGGGCGGCCCGGCGTTTCTTGTATTCGTCTCGGTTTCCGGCCTGTCGGACGAACAAGCTGGAAAAGTTGTACCGTTGCCAGGCATCGGGGGCCAATCGGACGGAAACGGCCATGAGCGTTCGATACGTGTGGCTCGGCATCGCACTCGTGGTGTTCCTTGGCGCCGCCAGTGTGTTCACTCTCCTCACGGGCAAGCCTGCCGGAAACCCGAAATCGTTCCGATTGAGCGCCGGTGTTGATCAGTCCGAGTACCGTCCGGGCGAGACGGTGCAGATTTCGGGCAATGCCTGTTCCCAATCCTTCTGGTGGTTCAAAGAGGGTGTCGGTGGAGGTGGCGGCGTCCATGTGATCTGGCACGTCGTCGACGAATCCGGCCGGACGGTGGCGGACAACTCCCACCAGCTCATGACAGCGGAGATGCGGCAACAGATCTGGTGGCCTCGCGGGTGCCGCAGCTGGAAGGACGAGTGGGATCTGCACTACTGGAACCGGCCGGACCAGTCGCGCAGCTATGCCGGACCAGCACGCGGCGACCCCGTGCCACCAGGGACGTATCGGATCGAAGCCACATGGCACATCAGCAGGTGGGTGGAGCGGCCCCTATCGGGAGACTCGGGCGCGTCGGCGACGCACACACAACTGTCCGATCCTTTTCAGATACGGCTGAACGAATGAGCTGATTCCACGCTGAGATCGCGAGCGGGTCAAATGGGCGCCGGGTTGGTCTGGCATGGACGGTCAGCGGTCCAGTGTGCGAACCAGCCGAGCTGGATTCCCCGCCACCAGCACGCCGGATTGCACGTCTCGGGTCACGACGCTCCCGGCGCCCACCACCGCATTGTCACCGACCGTTACCCCAGCGCAGACGATCACGCCGCCACCGCACCACACGTTGTCGCCGATCACGATCGGTTCGGCGCGTTCCCACCGCTGACGGCGCATCTCGTGCTCGTCCACGGGATGCAGCGCGGTCAAGAGCTGAGCGCGCGGCCCGATAGACACGTCGTCGCCGATTGTGATGGGGGCGCAATCCATGAGGATCGCGTCGTAGTTCAGAAAGCTGTTCGAACCCATCCGGATCAGCGAACCGTAGTCGCATTGAGGTGATCTCAGTAAGGGTTGCTGCTTGATTCGGGCGACACGCCCAATGT
>WHUB01000184.1 GCA_009377395.1 Actinophytocola sp.
CGGAACAAGCCGCAAGGGCACGTGACCGCTGACGTCGTTCTCAGCGAGCGTCCAGCCGACGCTGAGGACCGAGCCGTTCCTGGCCATTGGGAAGGTGATCTGGTCATCGGCACGGGCCGGTCGGCGATCGGCACGCTTGTCGAGCGCAGTAGCCGCGCGACTCTCCTGGTGCACCTGCCACGGTTGGACGGCTGGGGCGAGAAGCCGTACGTGAAGAACGGTCCAGCGCTGGGCGGCTATGGAGCCGTCGCGATGAACGCAGCGCTCACGGCGTCGATCACCAAGTTGCCCGAGCAACTACGCAAGACCCTGACCTGGGACCGCGGCAGGGAACTGTCCGGCCACGCCCAGTTCGCCCTGGAGACCGGGACGCGGGTGTATTTCGCCGACCCGCACTCACCGTGGCAGCGCCCGACGAACGAGAACACCAACGGACTGCTGCGGCAATACTTCCCCAAGGGCACCGACCTCTCACGCTGGAGCGCGAGCGAGATCGCAGCAGTTGCCGCAGCACTCAACAGCAGACCCCGCAAGACGCTCGAATGGAAGACACCAGCCGAAGCCCTGAACGACCAACTACTATCGACTCAACAAACCGGTGTTGCGACCACCGGTTGAGCCCAAGCAATACACCGCTCTGCGGTTCACTCAGCGCCTGCTCGACGCCGGCGTGGCGCCCTCGACCGGGTCCGCCGGGGACAGCTTCGACAACGCACTCGCCGAAAATCTGTGGTCAACGATCAAGATCGAACTGCTGTATTGGCCGCGCACCACGTTCGCCACCCGCGCTGACGCCAACGCAGCGCTGCTGCGCTACATCGACGGCTGGTACAACCCCCGCCGCATCCAAGAAAGCCTCGACGGCCTCTCACCCGACGAGTACGAGGAGGCATGGCACCGAAGCCGACATTCCCAATAGCATCCAACCCCGGACAGGACGACAGATAACCAAGTGTCCGGCAAACCGGGGGAAGCTCAGCCAAGCAGGCCGGCAGGGTCGACAATGTGTGGAGCGGTCATCGTGTGGTCCTCGAGGATTCTGTGGAAGGTTGACTCGAAGGATCACGCGGTGGCCGCATCCTCGCCCGACGTACACGCCGGCGACGATCTCGGCGACCGCGCTACACCACTATCGGGGACTCAACTCCGTCACCGACTGATTCGGCGAATGTGGTCGAGGGCAGCCAGCCAGGTGTCCCCG
>WHUB01000185.1:0-251 GCA_009377395.1 Actinophytocola sp.
CGCGCCCTGCCTGCGCCTCGAGGAGTTGGCGGCTGGCGCGATGGCCGGGGTCGTTCGCGCCGTGACCGACCCCGCCGGCGTCGCACCGGCGGCCCGCCGCCGCACCCGACCGAGGAGCGCCGCATGACCGACACCGACGCGCAGCCCACCGCCTCCCCGCCGGCAACCGGCACCGGCTCAGCGTCCGAGCGGCCCCGCCGCCGCGCGCGCGAGCAACCCTTGCTGATCGTGGCCATCGGCCACGGCAAGGG
>WHUB01000185.1:261-1177 GCA_009377395.1 Actinophytocola sp.
GCCGAGGTGGTCGAGGTCCTGACCACCCGCCCCGGCTTCCAGCACGTGATCGTCACGGGGCGCGACGCCCCGGCCGAACTGGTCGAGGCCGCCGACCTGGTCAGCGAGGTCACCAAGGTCAAGCATCCCTACGACACCGGGCAGCGCGGCCAGAAGGGGATCGAGTGGTGACCGCCTCCCGCGCTGCGCGGCTTCCCCGCCTGGTCGTCGCCGGCACCCACTCGGGGGTCGGCAAGACCACCGTGGCCACCGGGCTGATGGCCGCGCTGGGCCGGCGGGGACAGCGGGTCGCGGGGTTCAAGGTCGGTCCCGACTTCATCGACCCCTCCTACCACGCGCTGGCCACGGGGCGGCCCGGGCGCAACCTCGATCCCTTCCTCTGCGGCGAGGACCTGATCGCCCCGCTGTTCGCGCACGGCGCGGCCGGCGCCGACCTCGCCGTGGTGGAGGGGGTCATGGGGCTGTTCGACGGCCGCAGCGGCTCGGGCGGGTTCGCCTCGACCGCGCATGTGGCCCGGTTGCTCGATGCGCCGGTCGTCCTCGTCGTCGACGCGCGGGGGATGGCCGATTCGCTGACGGCGCTGGTCAGCGGGTTCCGCGACCACGACCCTGCGGTGCGCCTGGCCGGCGTGGTGCTCAACCAGGTCGGGTCGGCCCGGCACGAGGCGGCGCTGCGCGCGGCGCTGAGCCGTGTCCCGGGCCTGCCGGTGCTCGGCGTGCTCGGCCGCCACGACGACCTCGTGACCCCGTCGCGGCACCTGGGCCTGGTGCCGGTCGCCGAGCGGCCCGAGCACGCTCGGCGGATCGTCCGCGCGCTCGGTGAGCGCATCGCCATCGCCGTCGACCTTGCGGCCGTCGAGCGGGTCGCCGCCGCCACGCCGCCGCTGGCCGCCCTGGCCTGGTCGCCACCGCGGGC
>WHUB01000186.1:0-868 GCA_009377395.1 Actinophytocola sp.
GTAGTGGGAGCTGAAACACTCTCACGATTTGCTGATTACGATGATAAACGAACTTCCGTCTTGCTAGGAGACGGAGCTGGGGCCGTCGTTTTAACCAAAGTAGATAGCGGTGGAATTTTGCGTTGCATCTTGGGTGCCGATAGCCATCGCGGTGTCGAATTTGGTGGTATTCCGGGTGGTGGAAGTCGAATGCCAGCTTCTGCCGCAACTGTAGCAGATGGCTCTCACTACTTGAAGATGAACAGTGGTCGCGCCATTCGAGAATTTGTTGCCGAGACGTTTTCGGATCTGTTTCGGCGCATACTAGCGTCCGAAGGTATCTCAGCAAGTGATTTGGATCTAGTTGTGCCACATCAAGCGAATGGTCGAATGATAGATGAATTGGAGAAGTCCCTTGGATTGAATGCTAGCCAGGTTTGTAGGAATGTAGAGACGGTCGGAAATACGAGCGCAGCCTCGATTCCGATCGCGTTGGACGATGCGGTGCGAAGCAATCGTCTTAAATTCTGGGACAACGTTCTTTTGCTGGCAGTCGGCGGCGGTGGAACATGGGGGGCAACGCTGGTGCGTTGGTGCTTGAAATAACCGTGCTAAGCGGTACGCTCCAGAATGGTGACGGATGTGGTAGCACTATCCAGTCCGACCAAACCGCCCCCATTCTCTGCCAGGGCGAGCTGTGCGTCCGAAACCTGAATCTCTCCGGCCTCACCGCGTAGATGTACCGCCAGCTCGTTGAGCATCATGATGCCGGTGGCGCCAAGTGGATGACCCCGGGAGACGAGACCGCCGGAAGGGTTCACCGGCATTTCACTGCCGATCTGAGTCGCGGCCGATGCGGTGAACGGACCGCCTTGTCCACGGTCGCACA
>WHUB01000186.1:878-1165 GCA_009377395.1 Actinophytocola sp.
CTGGGCGCGTGGGTTGTGCACGGCATTCGTGTGGTTCTTTGCCGCACACGTCGCTATCTGCTCAATTGTCGTGCCGTAGTCACGCATGTGCGACATCGCCAGAATCGCGTAAATGTCCATGGCAAGCGACCGATCGGGGCCGAATTCAAAGGCAACGTCGAGCTCATCGGCCAGCCGGCGAAACGCGTCCCAGTAGGATTCTGGCAGGCCGCCGTCCATCCACTGCAGAAGCTCCGACACAGCGCCGTCGTTGGGGTTCATCTTCTCCACGCCAATGGCGAGTGTTG
>WHUB01000187.1 GCA_009377395.1 Actinophytocola sp.
CACATTGGGCGTGTCGCCCGAATCAAGCAGCAACCCTTACTGAGATCACCTCAGTTGCTCCCTTTACCGCTCCCTCTTGGCGACGGAATGGCCTTGAACGGCAGCGACACTGGCAGCGATTCCGGCCGGGACGAAGAGCAGACCGACCGATGCCAGGGAGACCACAGTGCCCGCCCACCACAAGATGGTTCCTCCGATCAGCGTTCCCTCGGCCACATGGCCTCGCCGGGCACCAGCAACGGCAACGAACCCTAGGACGACCGCAAGCGCCATCATGCACAGAAGAAAGAGAGTCGCCGGTAGTTCCAGCGAAACGCGGACGGCCGATGGTGAGTCCGAGACGCACGTAGGCGCATCCGCGCCGACGAACTCACACCGCGCACCTGCGCTAGACGCCAATGGAACGAACAGCACAACTCCTGCGGCGGCGAGCCCGAGCACGATCGTTGCCACGCCCGCGACAAGCAGCCGCCGGTCTGCCGATCCTCTGGCCTTCACACAATCACTGTCCTCGCTGCCAACAGCACTATCAACAGTCCGAGCCGTCGTCATCGTCGTCTTCGTCATCGTCGGCGTCGGCCCAGATGTGACCGCCAACCTCAGCTGCGATCGCTGAGACCAACTCCTCGTTGGTGTGCATGTACCGCTCCTGACTTGGCTCACTGATCCTGGTTTCGCCGGGCCATGAGGCTGTTACCTGCGGAGACGCGTGTGGCTTGGTGCGGTTTCACGCACTAAGCGGGCTCTTCGTAGGGTCGCGGGGTGGCGTTCATTCGGCGAGTTCGTACGGCGTCGGGCGCGACGGCGGTGCAGATCGCTGAGTACGCCGGTGGGCGGTAGCGGATCCTCAAGCATGTCGGCTCGGCGCATACCGAGGCCGAGCTGGGGGTGCTCCTTGAGCGTGCCCGTGACCTGCTGGCCGATCCCGGGCAAGGGATGCTCGACCTCGGTGTCGAGCCGACACCGGCAGTGGCGGATCTGGTGCCGCCGGACACCGAGGCCGCGCTCTTCGAGCATCCGAATCACGGTCGTCGTGGCGGCCGTGACGGGGCCGGTCGGGTCGTCGCGACCGGGTCATGTCTTCTGTTCGATGCGTTGGCCGGTGTCTATGCCGGCCTCGGGTTCGACGTGCTGGGCGATGAGACGTTCCGTGATCTGGTG
>WHUB01000188.1 GCA_009377395.1 Actinophytocola sp.
CACCGGCATGATGTGGCGGCGCACGGCTGAGGATTCGGCAGAGTTCGTCTCGACCGCAGCCGCGCACCGGGTTGCCTGTGTAGCCGCTGGGGATGCGGCGTACGGAGAGGTCCCCGACGATCTGGTGGCCGCCTGCCGCGAGCATGGCATCCCGCTGCTGGAGGTGCCGATCGACGTGTCGTTTGCGACGATCACCGAGCGGGTCATCCGGCGGCTGACCGTCGAGCGGCAAGGTGACCTGGCCGAGCAGCTGGGGCTGCGGCGCCGACTGCTGGCCGCGGTCGCAGAGGGCGCCGGACTGGACGCGCTGCTCGAGCTGTGGGCACGTGATGCCGAGGTGGGGTGCGGCCTGCTCACGGCTACCGGCCGAGCCGCGGTGCGCACCGGGGTGACGCTGGACGGTTCGCACGCTGCCAAGCTCGCCGCACGGTTCCTGACGGCGCAGCGCTTTCCTGAGGTGGTCCGCGTCGGGCGGGGCGCTGCGGCGGCATCATACTCGCTGTTCGCGGTGGGCGGCAGCACGGAGCCGCGGGTGTCGGGGTGGTTTCTGGCGTGCGAGGGCGACCACCGGGAGTGGCCGCGTGCGTTGCAGGAGTCGGTGACCGAGCTGGCGTCGCTGATCGCGCTGGAACGCGAACGGATCGCAGAAAGCCGCCGCGCGGACCGTGTCGCCGTCGAGCAGCTGGTGCGGCTTGTGCTGTCGGGGCGCGCGGATCCGGCTGAGGTGTCGGCCAGGCTCGCCGCGACGGAGCAGGCGGGCACGCCGTATGTCGCGGTGAGCGCGGCCATGGGTGTTCGCCCGGACGGACAGCTGGCGCGGGACGTGCTCGATGAGCTGCTCACAACCGTGGCTCCCGGCGACGACCGGCGGCGGGTGACCGCGGTCGACGACGAGGCCGTCGCGCTGGTGGCCGCCCAGGACGTGTCGGTCGCCGATGCGTTGCGGGAAGAGGCCGACCGGCTCGGCGTAGCACTCGGTGAGCGCAGGCTGCTTGTGGGGCTGAGCCTGCGCGCGGAGGGGCCTGCCGGTCTCGCGGCAGCGTTGAGCGAGTCGCGGCAGGCGCTCCGGCTGGCCGAACTCCGACCGGGGCGCGCGGTGGTGCTGGGCACCGACGAGATCGGCTCGCACGCCTTGCTGCTTGGCACCGTGCCCGACG
>WHUB01000189.1 GCA_009377395.1 Actinophytocola sp.
TGGAGATCACGGCTTCGCGACTCGCCCGTATGGCCGACGCCGGAACCACCACGGTGGAGATCAAGTCGGGATACGGCCTCGACGTCGAGACCGAGGCCCGCATGCTCGAGGCGGCCGCCCTCGCCGGCGATCATGTCGGTGTCGATGTTGTCCGCACCTTCCTCGGTGCCCATGTGGTCCCCACCGAATACCGGCACCGCCGCGACGCCTACGTGTCCCTCGTCATCGACGAGATGCTCCCGGTGTGCGCCCCTCTCGCCGAGTTCGTCGACGTTTTCTGCGACCGCGGTGCCTTCGATCTCGATGAGACCCGCGCCATCGTCGAGGCCGGGATCGACCACGGTCTGCGACCTCGTCTCCACGCCGAACAACTGGCCCACACCGGTGCGGTCGACCTCGCCGTCGAGCTCGACGCCATCTCGGTGGACCACCTCGATCACGTGACCACCGATCAGGCCGCGGCGATGGCGGGGGCGGGGACCATCGCGGTACTCGTTCCCGGGGTGACCCTCCAGATGAGGACCGACGCCCCCGATGTCGCCGCACTACGGGAGGCCGGGGTGACGATGGCGCTTGCCAGCGACGCCAACCCGGGGACGTCGAATGTCGAGTTGATGACGACGGTGATCGCCCTGGGGTCGCTGCTGTACGGGATGTCGGTGGAGGAGGCGGTGTGGGCGGCCACCCGGGGCGGGGCCCTGGCCGTCGATCGCCCCGACCGGGGTCGGGTATCCCCCACAGACCGCGCCGATCTGGTGGTGTTGGACGCCCCCCACCCCGTCCATCTCTCCTATCGGGTCGACCGCCGCCCCGTTTACGGTGTCATCCGGGCTGGTCAGATCCGATGCATGGTTATGGAGACTGAGCGATGACCTTCGATGACAAACATTGGGACGAGCGATACCGCGAGACGGAGCTGCTGTGGTCGGCGGGACCCAACGTGTTCGTGGCCGACCGGCTGGTCGGGCTTACCCCCGGGTCGGCGGTGGATCTGGCAGCCGGTGAGGGTCGGAACGCCATCTGGCTGGCAGAGCGGGGATGGGAGGTCACCGCGGTCGACTTCTCCGCGGTCGCCGTAGAGAGGGGTCGCACCCTCACGGCCCCCCGAGGGGTACCCCTGGAATGGGTCGAGGCCGACGTCATCGAATGGG
>WHUB01000018.1:0-26705 GCA_009377395.1 Actinophytocola sp.
CTGGTTCGATCCCAGTATCGCGCACCCAGCCGGTCCGCCCTGTGTGGTAGCGAGTGGGGACTACGTGACTCAACCCATCCCGGCGCGGCTGCTCGGCAGCGGCTGGTTCGGCGCGCTGCTGACCGTCGCCGTCACGGTGCACGTCGCCTTCTTCCTCTCAGTCCAGCTCGCGATCCCCCACATCGACCTCCAGGTGTACCGGTTCGCCGTCGACATCTGGTTCGCGGGCGGTGACGTCTACGGCCCGATGCCGCTGACAGACGTCGGGCTCGCGCTGCCCTACCTCTACCCGCCGTTCGCGATCCTGCCCGCGATCCCGTTCGCGCTGTTGCCGATCACGGCGTCGTACCTGCTGCTTTTCCTGCTCAACATCGCCTGCATCGCGGGCACGCTGTACCTGGTCGGCAGGCGGGTGTCGCCGGACGGCGGCACGCGCGGCGCGGCGCTCATCGCGACCGCCGGGCTCTCGCTGTCGCTGACGCTCGAACCCGTGCGCGACACCTTCGGCTACGGCCAGATCAACCTGCTGCTCATGGCGCTGATCGCGGCCGACTGCCTCGTCCGCACGCCACGCTGGCCGCGCGGGATGCTGGTCGGCGTCGCGGCGGCGATCAAGCTCACGCCCGCCGTGTTCGTGCTGTACTTCCTCGCTCGCAGGGACTATCGCGCCGCGGCCGTCGCCGCGGTGACCGGAGCCGCCGCCACCGCCGTCGGCTTCCTGACCAGCTTCTCCGACTCGATGGAGTACTGGTTCGGCGGCTTCGGCGACACCGAGCGGATCACCGGCTCGACCTACCGCGCCAACCAGACCGTCATGGCCGTGTTCGCCCGGTTCGGCGTCGAGCCGCCGCTGCTGACCGTGCTGGTGGCCGTCGTGCTGCTCGCGCTGCTCGTGCCGGTGATGCGCTCGATGCGCCGCAGCGGCCCGGCCACCGCCATGGTGCTGTGCGGCACGTTCATGGTGCTCGCCTCGCCGACGTCGTGGTCACATCACTGGATCTGGATCGTGCCCGCCGCCGTGGTGATGGTCGCCGCGACCGTCCGCGCCCTCCGCACCCGCAGCAGGGCGGGCTACCCCCTCGCGGCGGCGACGTCGGCGACACTGCTGCTGTTCATGTTCGCGCCGTTCGACCGCCTGCCCGGCAACCACGACTGGACCGTCGGGGTGCCCGACATCGAGCTGACCTGGTCGCCGTGGCAGCACCTGGTCGGTGACACCTACGTGATCGCGGGCATCGCCTGGCTGGTCGGCTGCGCGCTGGCGCTCCGCCAGGCGCCGTCGCGTGCCCGGCAGCGCGAGCCGCTGGCGACGAGGAGCGGACGTGTCAGCGACGCCGACTGAGACGTCGCCCCGGGCTCACGCCGACACCCACACGCGGTGGTGGGAGGTGCCGCTCGTGGTCGCCGCCGGGGGCGCGATCGGCAGCCTGGCGCGCTACGGCCTCGCGGTCGCGCTGCCCACCGAACCAGGCGAGTTCCCGCTGGCCACATTGCTGTGCAACGTCATCGGCTGCCTGCTGATCGGCGCGCTCATGGCCGTCCTCACCGAGGCGGGCAGGCCGCATCGGCTGCTGCGACCGTTCTTCGGCATCGGCGTGCTCGGCGGGTTCACCACGCTGTCGACCTATGTCATCGAGGTGATCGACGCGGGGACGGCGGGAGCCGTCCTGGTCGCGGTGCTCTACGGCGCGGGCACGGTGGTCGGCGCGCTGCTCGCCGTCGCGACGGGGCTCGTCCTCACCCGCGCCGCCATACGGCCACGGCTGCGGAGGAGCTGACTCATGCCACGAACCGAACGTGCCCTTCGGCTGACCATCCACATCAGCGAGAACGACACCTGGCAGCATCAGCCGCTCTACGACGAGATCGTGCGCAGGGCGCGGGCGGCGGGCCTCGCCGGGGCGTCGGTGTTCCGTGGCCTCGAGGGCTACGGCTCGCACTCGCGGATCCACACCACGCGGTTCCTCTCGCTGTCGGAGGAGTTGCCGCTCGCGATCGTCATCATCGACGCCGAACAGCGCGTGCGCGCGTTCCTCGACGATCTCGACGAGGTGATCTCCGAGGGCCTGGTGACCCTCGACGAGGTGGACGTCATCCGCTATCCGGGTGCCCGGTGACCGCGCTGCTGGTCGCCGTCGGCGGGGCGATCGGCGCCGTGCTGCGCTACCTCGTCGACCGCTGGGTGCAGCGGCGCAGCGAGTCCGGCTTCCCGTTCGGCACGCTGACGGTCAACATCGCCGGCTCGGCGCTGCTCGGTCTCGTGACCGGGCTGGCGCTGATCGGCGCGGGCGGCGACGCGGTGCGCGCGCTCGTCGGCGTCGGCCTGTGCGGGTCGCTGACGACGTACTCCACGTTCGGCTACGACACGGTGCGGCTGTTCACCGAGGGCGCCCGGTGGCGCGCGGTCGTGAACGTCGTCGTCACCCTGCTCGCCGGGTTCGCCGCCGCGGCGGCCGGTCTGGTGCTGGCCGGGGCGGTCAGCTGAGCGCGCGCTTGAGCCAGTCCACCTGTAGCCGCAACAGGTTCTCCGCGACCACCTCATCACTCGGCGTCATGTGGGTAGTGCCGACCAGCGGCACGAAGTCGTGCCACCGGCCCGCCGCCAGCAGCGCCGACGACAGCCGCAGCGCGTGCGCGACGAACACGTTGTCGTCGGCGAGCCCGTGCACGATCAGCAGCGAGCGCGCCAGTTTCTCCGCGTCGGCGATCACCGAGTTGTCCCGATAGGACTCGGCGTTCTCGGCGGGGTGGCCGAGGTAGCGCTCGGTGTAGTGGGTGTCGTAGAGCGTCCAGTCGGTGACGGGGGCGCCCGCGATCCCGGCGCGGAAGACGTCGGGCCTGCGCAGCACCGCGAGCGCGGAGAGGTAACCGCCGTAGGACCAGCCCCGGATCGCCACCCGCGAGGTGTCCAGTTCGGACCGCTTCGCCGCGACGGCGTGCAGCGCGGCCACCTGGTCGGTGAGGCTGACCTCGGCGAGCGCGCCGCCGATCTCCTTCTCCCACGCCGGGCCGCGCCCTGGGCTACCCCAGCCGTCGGCGATGAGCACGGCGAAGCCCTGGTCGGCGAACCACTGCGAGGTCAGGAACGCGTTGCGGGTGGCGAGCACGCGCTGGGCGTGCGGCCCGCCGTAGGGGTCGAGCAGCACCGGCAGCGGACCGTCGGACGGCTGGTAGCCGGTCGGCAGCAGCAGCGCGCAGCGCAGCTCCCGCTCCCCCGCCGTGAGCATCCGCACGTCGGGGACGATGCCGGGATCGGCGGTGTGGCAGGCGATCGGCACGCCACGGACACTCACCTTCGGCCCGGCGTGCTCCAGCGACCACGACGACAGCACGCAGGTCTCGGCGGTGCCGGACCCGACGTGCACACCGTCCCCAGTGGACACCCGGGTCACGCTGCCCGCCGAGGTGCGGTAGACGTGGATCTGCGTCGGATCAGCCTCGGAGCCGCTGAACAGCACCTCGTCGCCGACGTGCAGCACGGAGCGCACCTGGAGCCCGGGGTCGGTGACCGGCTTGCCGTCGACGACGAGCCGGTAGGAGTCGTCTGACGTCTCGACCCGCACCAGCCTGCCGTCCGACGTCCAGGCCGGCACGCCGGGGACGATCTCCACCCACGCCGGATCGCTCTCGCTGTGCACCGGCGTAGTCGCGCCGTCGGTGACGTCGACGGCGAGCACGTCCAGCCTGCGCTGGTCGCGCGGCTGCACCGCGATCAGCGGTGACCCGCCTGCCGACCAGTGCGCCGCGACGAGGTACTCCCAGTCGCCGGTCTCGATGTCCACAGTGGAGCCGTCGAGGCCGATGACGGCCAGCGACACCACGACGTTGCGCTCCCCCGCCGCCGGGTAGGCCACCGTGTTGACCGGCGCGGCGGGGTTGGCCGGGTCGGCGATGTTCCAGCGCGGCACGCCGGTGCTGTCGCTGCGCTGCGCGAGCACGGCCGTGCCGTCCGGCGACCACCAGTAGCCGCGCGAGCGGCTCATCTCCTCGGCGGCGATGAACTCCGCGACGCCCCACGTGATCTCCGGGTCGTCCTCGGCCGCGAGCACGGTGTTGGTGCCGGTGGCCAGTTCGATCACCCGCAGCGCGCCGTCCGCCGCGTAGGCGACGTGCGTGCCCTGCGGGTTCAGCCGCGGGTCGATGACCGCGCCGGAGACGTGCTCGATGACCGTGCCGCTGCCGACGTCGACCGAGTACAGCGTGCCGCCCAGCGAGAACACGGCGGTCTCGCACGCGGCGTCGACGGCGTAGCGCACCACCCCGCCACCGGACTCCCTCGCCCGCTCCCGCCGGGCGCGCTCCTCCCGCGACAGCGTCTCGTCGCCCGGCAGCAGCTGCTCGGCGTCGACCAGCTTCGACTCGACGCCGCTGGCGACGTCGAGCGACCAGAGGCTGTGGGTGCGGTCGTAGCCGTCGCCGCTGCGCAGGTACAGCACCCGGGAGCCGTCCGGCGCGACCTGGAACTCCTTGGGTGCGCCGAGGGTGAACCGCTGGGTGCGGGCGAGCTTGCGGAGGAAGGAGAGATCTGCCGTCACACGGTGCACTCTGTCAGACCCGCGCCCCGGGCTGCCATCACGCCGCCTGAGCACAACGAACTGCGCGTTGAACCGAGAAACTGCGCAACGAACGATGAGAATGCGCAACATTGTCCGGCTGAATCGACGTCCATCGACCGCATAATCTGTGGGTATGACGATGACCGCAGCCACCACCACGTCGCGCACGCAGGACTTCATCGACGCCGACGAGCGCTGGTCGGCGAACAACTACCACCCGCTTCCCGTCGTCATCGCCGACGCGGAGGGCGCCTGGGTCACCGACGTCGACGGCAACCGCTACCTCGACTTCCTCGCCGGGTACTCGGCGTTGAACTTCGGCCACCGCCACCCCGCGCTGGTCGAGGCGGCGACCGCGCAGCTCGGCCGCGTCACGCTGACCTCGCGGGCGTTCCATCACGACCAGTTCGGCGCGTTCTGCCGCGAGCTGGCCGAGCTGACCGGCACCGAGATGGTGCTGCCGATGAACTCGGGCGCCGAGGCCGTCGAGACCGCGATCAAGGTGGCGCGCAAGTGGGCGTACCGGGTGAAGGGCGTGCCGGACGACGCCGCGCAGATCGTCGTCGCAGGCTCCAACTTCCACGGCCGGACCACGACGATCGTCTCGTTCTCCGACGACGAGGACGCCCGCGCGGACTACGGCCCCTACACGCCGGGGTTCGTCACCGTGCCCTACGGCGACGCGGCGGCGCTGGCAGCCGCCGTCACCGACCGGACGGCGGCGGTGCTGCTCGAGCCGATCCAGGGCGAGGCTGGCGTCAATGTGCCGCCGCCCGGCTACCTCGCCGAGGTACGGCGGATCTGCGACGCACGCGGCGCGCTGTTCGTCGCCGACGAGATCCAGTCCGGCCTCGCGCGCACCGGCACGCTGCTCGCGCTGGAGCACGAGGGCGTGCGGGCGGACCTGACCACGCTGGGCAAGGCGCTCGGCGGCGGCATCCTGCCGGTCTCGGCGGTCGTCGGCAGCCGCGACGTGCTGGGCGTGCTGCGTCCCGGCGAACACGGCTCGACGTTCGGCGGCAACCCGCTGGCCTGCGCCGTCGGCCGTGCGGTGATCCGGTTGCTCGCCACCGGCGAGTTCCAGCTGCGCTCGGCCGAGCTGGGCGCGCACCTGCACGCCAGGCTCGGTGAGCTGATCGGCAAAGGCGTGTCCGCCGTGCGTGGGCGCGGCCTGTGGGCCGGGGTCGACATCGCCGACGGCGGGCTGACCGGCAGGCAGGCCGCCGAGGCGTTCGCGGCCAGGGGCGTGCTGTGCAAGGAGACGCACGGGGCGACGTTGCGGCTCGCGCCGCCGCTGGTGATCAGCGAGGCCGACCTCGACCGGGGCATCGACGCCGTCGCCGACGTCGTCTCGCGCGGGTAACCGCGAGCCGTACGACGCCCCGGGGGATGATCGGGGCGTGCTGGTGATCGCGGTGGCAGGCGCGCTGCTCACGTTGCTGATCGGGCTGCCGTACGCCGGCGAGCACGCGGCGGGCGCGCTCGACACCGCCATCACCGGCGCGCTGGTCGACGTCGTCGGATCCGGCGAGCTGGCGTGGCTGCTGGTGACGCCGTCCGAGCCGCCGGTGCTGCTGCCGGTGGGAGCGCTGGTCGTGGCGGTGTGCTTGGCGCAGCGCCGATGGCGTGGCGCGGTGCTCGTGGCCGTCGCGCCGCTGCTCGCCGTCGCGCTGAACACCTGGGCGCTGAAGCCCGCGTTCGACAGGATGTCCGAGGGGCATCTGGTCTACCCGAGCGGCCACACCGTGAGCATCGTCGCCGTCTGCGCCATGGTCGTGCTGCTGGCGCGGCCAGGCGTGGCGCGGTGGGTCGCCGCCGTCGCAGGCGGGCTGGTATCGCTCGGGGTGGGGGTCGGGCTCGTGGTCCTCGGCTTCCACTACCCCACCGACGTCCTCGGCGGCGCCGCCTTCGCCCTCACCGTCGTGCCGCTGGTCGCGCTCGCGCTGCGTCGCGGGTGAGGGCGGTGAGACGGCTGATCGCGCGGAGATACTTCTTGCGGTAGCCGCCATACAGCATATCGTCGGTGAACAGCTCCGACAGCCGCTTGCCCGACGTCACCACGGGGATCGCGCGGTCGTAGAGCCGGTCGGCGAAGGCGACCAGCCGCAGCCCGACGCCCTGGTCCGGCGCCACCGTCACATCGCGCAGGTGCACCGTGCTGACGCCGTCGAGCAGCTTGCCGTACTTCGACGGGTGCAGCCGCGCCAGGTGCTCGCACAGCTCGTCGAAGTCGTCCAGCGTGGCGCCCTCGCGCTCCGCCGACGCGATGAGCTGCTCATCGGTGGCGGGCTCCGGCGCCTCGGGCAGGCCGCGATGCCGGTAGTCCGGCCCGTCCACCCGCACCACGTCGAACCGCGCCGACAGCGCGTGGATCTCGCGCAGGAAGTCCTCGGCGGCGAACCGGCCCTCCCCCAGCTTGTCCGGCAGCGTGTTCGACGTCGCCGCGACATGCACGCCGCCCGCCATCAGCTCCCGCAGCAGCCGGGTGACCAGCATGGTGTCGCCGGGGTCGTCCAGCTCGAACTCGTCGATCGCCAGCAGCCGGTGCCCGGACAGCCTGCGCACCGCCTCGGGGAAGCCGAGCGCGCCGACCAGGTTGGTCAGCTCGACGAACGTGCCGTACGCGTTCGGGCCCGGCACCTCGTGCCACAGCGAGGCGAGCAGGTGCGTCTTGCCGACGCCGAAGCCGCCGTCGAAGTACAGCCCCCGGGTGTCGTCGCCGGAGGACGACCCGCGCAGCAGCGCCCGCAGCCGCCCGCCGCGTTTCCTGGCGCCGACCCGAGCGGCGAACGCCGTGCCCTCGGTGACGGCAGCGGCCTGGCTCGGCTCCGCCGGGTTCGGCACGTAGCTGGCGAACCGGACGACGTCGAACCGGGGCGGCGGGACGAGTGCCGCGACGAGCTCGTCCGGCGCGAGCTCCGGCACGCGATCGATCAGCTGAGCTGGCACGGGGCGAGCGTAACGACGCGCGCAGTGTGATCAGATGGAGCCGTGCACGCGTTGTGGCCCCTGACACCCGGACCAGAGCAGGACGACCTCTCGGATGCCGACCTGGAGCGAATCTACGACTACCCGGAACGGCTCGACCGGCCGTGGGTGCAGGTCAACTTCGTCAGCTCGGCCGACGGCGCCGCCTGGCTCGACGGTCACTCCGAGGGCCTGTCGCACCCGGCGGACAAGCGCGTCTTCCTGCTGGGCCGCGACCTCGCCGACGTGGTGCTCGTCGGCGCGGGCACCGCGGAAACGGAGCAGTACGCGGGCGTCAAGATCGGCGAGCGCCGCCGCGAACGCAGGCAGCGGCTCGGGCTCGCGCCGGTCCCGCCGATCGCGGTGATCAGCGCCCGCTGCTCGCTGCCGCCCGACTGCCCGCTGCTCACCGACACCCACGTCCCGCCGATCGTGTTCACCACCGACGCCGCGCCACACGAGCGCCGCACCGCGCTGGCCGACGCGGGCGCCGAGGTCGTCGTCGCCGGAGACGGCCAGGTGCACCTGCCGTCGGTGCTGCACGAGCTCGGCGATCGGGGCATGCGACGGGTCAACTGCGAGGGCGGGCCCCGGCTGATGGCCAGCATGGTGGCGGCCGACCTGGTCGACCAGCTCTGCCTGACCCTCGCGCCGGTGCTGGCGGGCGCCGGTGCGGAGCGGATCGTGGCGGGCGCGGTCTCCGACGCGCCGCGCAAGCTGACGCTGGCTTCGGTGCTGCACGAAGACGGCTTCCTCATGCTCCGGTACCGCAGGTCCTGACGTCCGGCCGTGTCTCGTGGGTCTCGGTCGATGGGATCGGTGATCTGGGCGCCGAGACCGCGACCACGGACCCGCGAGACACGGCCTAACCGCACGCTCACCCGCCGCGTGCCATGCTCGGACCACCGGAGGCCAACGAAGAGGGGACGACCGTGGCTGGTGTTCGGCGCGCCGTGCTGCTGGGCGCCGCGCTGCCCGCGCTGCTCGCCGCGTGCACGGTCGGCCCCTCCGACCGGCCCGCCGTGCTCGCCCGCGACACCGAACCCGAGCAGAGCGCCGGCACGCCACACCGGACGACGCCACTGCCGCCGCTCGGCGCGCCGCACGAGGACCTGGTGCGGTGGTCCGACTGCGACCAGCGCACCAAGCGCGCCCTCGGCAGCCAGCAACGGGACGCCGGCACGCTGCGCTACTCCTGCACGTCGCTGCCCAGCACCCTCGACGCCCCGCAGCAACCGGGCACCGGCACCATCAAAGTCTCGGTGCTCAAGGCGGAGTCGACCTCGCCCAGCAAGAAGATCCCGCTGTTCGTCGTCAACGACATCGACGGCGAACCGGGCACGACGTTCGCCGCGCGACTGGCGGCGCGGCTGCCGGACAGGCTGCTGGACCGGTTCGCCGTAATCGGTGTCGACCGCAGGGGCACCGGCGGGTCCAACCCCATCAGCTGCGTCCCGTCGCAGTCACGGCGTACCCTGCTCGGGTTCGACCCCGCCGCGAACGACCTCGGCCCGCTGTTCGGCGCCGCCCGCGACGCGGGCCAGGAGTGCGCGCTGATCCTGCGGAACCAGCAGGGCGCGCTCGACGCCTGGCGCACCGCGGGCGACCTCGACGAGATCCGGCGCCAGCTCGGCTCGCCGTTCCTGCACGTGATCGCGCGCGGCGAGGGCTCGCACGTGGTGCAGGCGTACGCGCAGCGTTTCACCGACAAGCTCGGCCGGGTCGTGCTCGACGGCGTGCCCGATCCGTCCGACCAGGAGCAGACCGTGCTCGAGGGCAGGGCGGCGGGCGCCGAGGCCACGCTCGACGCGTTCGCCGAGGAGTGCCGCTCGCAGGGCTGTCCGCTCGGCGACGACCCGCGCGGCGCGGTTCTGTCGCTGCTCGACACGCTGCGCCAGCGCGGTAGCGGCATGACGCCCGGCGTCGCCGCGAACGCGATCCTCACCGGCCTCGGCGAGCCGGACCAGTGGCCGGCGCTCGCCAAGGCCATCGACGCCGCGGGCCACGGCGACACCGGACCGCTCGCCCGGTTCACCGGCTCACTCGACGGGTCCGCCACCACCCCACCCACGCTGGACGCGACGCTGGCCACCACCTGCAACGACACCCACACCCGGCTGACGCCGCAGCGCATCACCGCGCTCGCGGCCGAGTGGCGGCAACGGTATCCGGTGTTCGGCGGGCTGCTGGTGCAGCGGCTGGTGTGGTGCGGCCAGTGGCCGGTGCGGCGGGAACCGCTCGCCGACCCTGCCATGCCGGGCGCCCCGCCGATCCTGGTGGTGAGCACGGCCGTCGACCCGCGCACCCCGGAGCTGGGCACGACGCGCACCGCGCAGCAGATGCCGTCCTCGGTGCTGATCGGCTGGGAAGGCGCGGGCCACGGCGCCGTGACCCGCTCGGACTGCGTGACCGAGGAGGTGACCGGGTTCCTCGTCGACGGCAGGATCCCGACGCAGGGCGTGACCTGCCCGCCGTGACCGCCGCCCGGCACCCGCGAGCGGGCCGCCGCGCTCGCTACGATGCGCTGTCATGACCGCAGCCCCACCTCGCCGTCCTCGCGACGGTTCCGCCCACGAGCTCGGTTTCGTCCGGCAGCGCGCGGTGCGGTGGCTCGCGCCGGGGGTGCTCGTCGCGACCGGGGCCAAGGCGCTGCTCGCCACGATCTTCGGCGCCTACGCCGACAAGCGGGAGGTGCAGGGCAGCCTGCCGTCCCAGGTGTACAGCTACGCCGAGGACGAGGAGCTCTGGCTCGACTACGTCGCCGATCTCGGTGACGGCTTCGACGCCACCTACTCGGTCGCCACCGTGCTGGCCCGGCCCGAGATCGACGTCGGCGACGCCTCGCTGCCGCGCGGCAGGCTGCTGGTGATGGGCGGCGACGAGGTCTATCCCGCCGCGTCGAACCTGGCCTACCGGGACCGCACCAGGGGCGTGTACCAGGCCGCGTTCCCCGCCCCGGACGGTGAGCCGCGACCGGCGCTGTTCGCCCTGCCGGGCAACCACGACTGGTACGACGGGCTGACGGCGTTCCTTCGGACGTTCGCGCAGCGGCGGCCGTTCGGCGCGTGGACGACCGAGCAGACCCGCAGCTACTTCGCCATCCAGCTACCGCACCGGTGGTGGCTGTTCGCCATCGACACTCAGTTCGACGATCACATCGACGCACCACAGCTGGCCTATTTCGCCGACGCGGCGGCGAAGCTGGAACCGGGCGACGCGGTGATCCTGTGCACGCCGTCGCCGGCGTGGGTGAACGCCGGGTCGCCGTCGGAGGCGGAGGCGGAGGCCTACGACATCATCGAGTACTTCGAGGCCGAGTTCGTCCGGCCGGCGGGCGCGTCGATCCGGCTGATGCTCTCCGGCGACAAGCACCACTACGCCCGCTACGCCGAGCGTGACGGCGATCGGCAGAACATCACCTGCGGCCTCGGCGGCGGGTACCTCGCCTCGACGCACGAGCTGCCGGAACGCCTCGAGCTGCCGCCGCCGACCACCCCGGCCCGCGAAGCGGAGCCGACGGCGACCTACGACCTGGCGGCGCGGTATCCGAGCAAGCGCCGATCGCAGCTGTTCGCGGCGGGCATCCTGCGGCTGCCGTGGCGCAACCCCGGCTTCTGGGGCATGACCGGGCTGGTGCAGTCGGCGGTGACGCTCGCGGTGCTGTTCGCCATCGCGGGACCGTTCGGCGGCGAACGCGGGTTCTTCGAACTGGTCGCGGCGTGGACGCCCGCGGTGCTGCTCGGCGGGCTGCTGGTGGTCGGGGCGGCGGCCTTCGCCCGGCTCGACGCGCACACCCGGCGCAGACCGGCGACGGTGGCGGGCGTGCTGCACGGCGTCGCCCACCTCGCGCTGAACGTGACCTGGGCGTTGGGCATCATCGAGCTCTACCGACTGCTGCCGCACAACCTGGTCACGAACTGGTCGACGCTGCTGCTGATCGTGGCGGGCACGCCGCTGGTGCTCGGCTTCGCACACAGTGAGCTGGTCGCGGTGTACCTGATGGTCGCGAGCAAGTTCGGCATCAACCTCAACGAGTTGATGGCGGGCCAGAGCATCGAGGACCACAAGGGCTTCCTGCGGCTGCACATCGACCCCGGCGGCGCGCTGACCGTGCACCCGATCGCGGTCCCGCACGTGTCCCGCGCCTGGCGGGCCGACCCGGACGGCGCGCCGAGCGACCCGCAGCTGCACCCCGTCGCGCCGCTGGTCCCGGTCCGTATCGAGGCGCCCGTCACCGTGCCGCGCGAGCGGACCCGTCACCAGCCCGCCGGACGCCACGACGTACCGTGATCCGGTGCGGGATCGGACACGACTGGTGGCGGCGCTGGGCGTGCTCATCGGGTGCGTAGTGCTGGCGTTCGTCGCGCCGATCCCCAGCCCGGCCGAGGTGCGGGCGATGGCGGTCGCGGCCGGTCCGGCGGCCCCGCTGGTGTTCTTCTGCGTGTACGCCGTGTTCACGGCGCTGCCGCTGCCCCGAACGGCGTTCAACCTCGCCTCGGGTCTACTGCTCGGCAACGCGCTCGGCATCGGGGTCGCGCTCGCGGCGACGCTGACCTCCGGCGCGCTCGGCTACGCCGTCGCGCGTCCCGTCGGCGGCAGGCTGCTGCATCGGCACTTCGACCACGAGGCGGTGCGCACGGTCGACGCGAAACTCACCGGCGGCGGGGCGCTCGGCGTCGCCTCGCTGCGGCTCATCCCGGTCGTCCCGTTCGCGCCGCTGAGCTACTGCTGCGGGCTGTCGTCCATGCCGCTTCGCCCCTATCTCCTCGGCACCGTCCTCGGCTGCGTGCCCGGCACCGCCGCCGTGGTCGTCCTCGGCGACGCGCTGACCGGGCAGACCCCGCCCGCCCTCGTCGCGTGCTACGCCGCGTTCGCGCTGGTCGGCGGCCTCGGTGTTTATCGCGTTGTGCGTTCGCCCACTAAGGACGTAACACCGGCACGGGCTACCGCGACACGCCCGGATGAGGGCAGTGGCGGGTGACATAGGACCGTCACGGACTCGCCAGTACACTCAACCGGGCGTTCGCGATGCTGTCCTGCGGCTGCGCCCGCGGCAAGACATCCCTAACGCTGGCGCGGAAAACTCTCGCTAGGAGCGTTCGTCATCGAAACAGGTCAACTGGTAGCTGGACACTATCGGCTCGTCGAGCACATCGGCACCGGCGCCATGGGCGTCGTGTGGCGAGCCGTCGACGAGCGGTTGGAGCGGTCCGTCGCCGTCAAGAAGGTGATGGGCCAGCAGGGACTCTCCGAAGCAGACCGCGCCGACCTGCACCGCCGCGCGATGCGCGAGGCCAAGATCGCCGCGCGGCTCCAGCACCCGAACGCGATCGTCGTCTACGACATCACCGAGCACGAGGGCGACCCGTGCCTGGTGATGGAGTACATGCCGTCGCGCAGCCTGTCGCAGCTCATCGGCCAGTACGGCACCATGGGCATCGCCGAGGCGGCCCGCATCGGCGAGCAGGTGGCCAATGCTCTCGTCGCCGCCCACCACGCCGGGATCGTGCACCGCGACGTCAAGCCGGGCAACATCCTCATCGACGAGTCCGGTGTGGCCAAACTCACCGACTTCGGCATCTCCCGCGCGCAGGGCGACATCACGCTCACCCAAACAGGACTGGTCGGCGGCACCCCCGCCTACATCGCGCCCGAGCTGGCGCGTGGCGCCGACCCGGCACCGGCCTCCGACGTCTTCGCGCTCGGCGCGACGCTCTACCACGCGATCGAGGGCCAGTCGGTCTACGGCAGCAACCCGAACCAGCTCGCGCTGCTGCACACCGCCGCCAGCGGCAAGATCAACCCGCCGCGCGCGGCGGGTCCGGCCACCGCACTGCTGATGGCGATGGTGCGGCCCGAGCCGGAGGAGCGCATCAGCATGCAGCAGGCCGCGGAGCGGCTGGCCGCGGTCGCGGCAGGCGGTGGCGTGCCCGCCCCGCCGCCGCCGGTCATGCCGGCGCCGCCGCCGGGCAACGGGCAGTCACAGCCGTGGCCGCGCACCAGGACCGCCGTCGCGCCCGCCGGTGGGCCGTCGCCGTACGGCACCGCGTCGTTCGACGCCGCCAACGGTGGCCACGGTGACCATCAGCCGCCACCACCGCCGCCACGGCAGGACGGCGACGACCGTAAGCGCCCCCTCGCGCTCATCGCGGGCGTCATCGCGCTGCTCGCGCTCGTCGGCATCTCGATCGCACTGCTGACCAGCGGTGACGACGAACAGCCGGACGGCTCGTCACCCGGCCAGAACGACGGCACCTCCTCGGCCCAGCCGACGACGACCGAGCAACCGGAGACCACCCAGACCCACTCCGGCGGCCCCATCAGCTACTCGGAGGCGGGCCAGCTCGTCATCGACTTCTACACCTTCCCGGCGGGCACCAGCCGGTCGTGGGAGATGCTCACGCCACGGGCGCAGGCCATCTTCGGCAGCTACGGGGAGTTCGAGGCGTACTGGTCGCAGTACGACCAGGTGTGGAGCCAGGACGCGTACGGCGACGCCAACTCCGACGGCTCGGTGACCATCACCGCGACGATGGTCGCGATCGGCCAGGACGGCAGCCAGAGCAGCGAGACCAAGCAGCTGCGGGTGATCCGCGACGACAGCGGCGAGCTGCTGATCGACTCCGATCCGCGCTGACGACGACGTAGGAAAAGCCGCGCGTTTGCCATACGGTTGACACATGGTGCGCGACGAGCCCGGCGCGGGCCCGAATCAGAGGTTCTCGGAGGATCTCATCGGGCTCGACCCGAACGACCCCGAGGCGCGCGCGTTCGCGGCGCATCTGGACCGGATGGAGCGCAGCGGTCCCGGCTACACCGTCGAGGCATCGCTGGCAGGGGTCGCCGACTTCGCCGAGTCGACCAACCGCATCGGCGGGCCACGCAAGCACCTCGCCTGGCTCATCGCGACGCTGATCCTGCTCGGCGTGCTGCTCGGCGCGTGGGACACGCTGCAGGCGGCGCTGACCTGGCTCGGCGACTAGGTACCGTGGTCGGCATGGAACCAGTTGCCGGCGCCACCCCCAAGGTCGCCAAGTCCGACCAGGAATGGCGGGAGGAACTCTCGCCAGATGAGTACAGCGTGCTCCGCCAGGCGGGCACGGAGCGTCCGTTCACCGGCAAGTACACCGACACCACCACGGTCGGCGTCTACTCCTGCCGCGCCTGCGGTGACGAGCTGTTCACCAGCGACACCAAGTTCGAGAGCCACTGCGGCTGGCCGTCGTTCTACGACTCGGCCGAGTCCGACGCGGTGATCACCCGCGAGGACCGCAGCCTGCCCGGCAGGCCCCGGACCGAGGTGCTCTGCGCGTCCTGCCACAGCCATCTCGGGCACGTGTTCGAGGGTGAGAGCTACGGCACGCCGACGGACCAGCGCTACTGCATCAACTCCGTCGCGCTGACACTGCGGCCTACGGGAGACCCGTAACCAGGTCCGCCGCCGCGACGCGGGTGCCGGTATAGAACGGCACCTCCTCGCGGACGTGCCTGCGCGCGTCGCTGGCGCGCAGCGCCCGCATCAGGTCGACGATGCGGTGCAGCTCGTCGGCCTCGAACGCCAGCATCCACTCGTAGTCGCCGAGCGCGAACGAGGCCACCGTGTTGGCGCGGACGTCCGGGTAGTCGCGCGCCTGCATGCCGTGCTGGGCGAGCATCGCGCGCCGCTCCTCGTCCGGCAGCAGGTACCACTCGTAGGACCGGACGAACGGGTACACGCAGACGTACTTGCGCGGCTCCTCCCCGGCCAGGAACGCCGGGATGTGGCTCTTGTTGAACTCCGCGGGTCGGTGCAGCGCGACCTGGCTCCACACCGGCGTCGACGCCCGGCCGAGCGGGGTGCGCCGGAAGCCGGTGTAGGCGTCCTGCAGCTGCTCGATCTCCTCGGCGTGCCACCAGATCATGAAGTCGGCGTCGGCCCGGAGTCCCGCGACATCGTAGACGCCGCGCACCGTGACGCCCTTGCCGTCGAGCGCGTCGAGGTACTGCTGCGTCTCGGCCGCCGCCGGTCCCCTGTCCTCGGCCAGCGCGCCCGGCCGTACCTGGAACACCGACCACATGGTGTAGCGGATGGTGTCGTTGAGCTCGCGGATGCGGGTGGCGTTGGGGTTCGTCTCGGCCATGCCCTCAGTCTCCCACTGATGCGGAGGCGGACAGCAGCTGGTCGGCCAGCCGGTGCGCCGCGCTACTCGCCGTGGCGATGCAGGCGGGGATGCCGACGCCGTGCCACGTCGCTCCGGCCAGCGCGATCCTGCCGAGTGCGGCGACCTCTCGCTCGATCCGCCCGACCCGTTCGGTGTGGCCGACGCCGTACTGCGGCAGCCCACCACCCCACCGGCGCACCGTCGCGGCCACCGGCTCGGCCGTGACACCGGTCAGCTCGGCCAGGTCGGCACGGACGCGGCGGACCAGCTCGTCGTCGGTGGCGCGCAGCGCGTCCTGCTCGCCGAACCGGCCGACCGAGCCGCGCAGCAGCACCGGGCCGTCGGCGAGGTGAGCCCACTTGCGGGAGGAGAAGGTGAACGCCTTCGCGGTGAACGGCGTGCCGTCGTGCCAGGCCTCGCCCTCGCCGATGAGGACGCCGCTGGCCTCCGGCAGCGCGGCGCCGGGCGGCAGCGCCAGCGCCACGACGGCCATGGACGCCAGCTCCACCTCAGCCAGCTCGGCGGCGGCCGCGTCGCTCAGCCCGGCGAGCAGCCTGCGGGCGGCGGGCGCGGGCACGGCGAACAGCACGGCGTCGCAGTGCTCGGTGCCGGTGCCTGCCGTGAGCGCCCAGCCGGTGCCGGTGCGGCGCAGCTCGGTCACCGTCGCGCCGGTGACGATCTCGGCCCGTGCGGCTTCGGTGAGGGCGTCGACCACGACGCCCAGCCCGCCGGGCACGGTGCCGAACACCGGCGCGTCGCTGGCGGGCGGCAGCAGCGCCGACGCGGCCTCGGTCAGCGTGGTCGCTCCGGCGTCGAGGCGGTCGGCCAGCGCGGGCAGCACCGCCCGGAGCCCGAGCGCGTCCGCTCCCCCGCCGTAGACCCCGGCGAGCAGCGGGTTCACCAGCCGGTCGACCAGTTCGTCACCGAACCGCTGCCGCAGCAGCGCGCCGAGCGGGACGTCGTGCTCGGGCAGCCGCACCGGCGGCAGGCCGGGTTCGGCGGCGACCGCACCCACGCCCGGCTCGGAGAGCAGCCCGGCGACGGCGTCGGCCGAGGCCGGGATGCCCATGAACGTGCCGGTCGGCATGGCGTGACTGCGTCCCCCGGCGCGCACCAGCGGCCGCATCCCGGTGGGATGCACCAGCAGGTGCCCGAGGCCCAGCTCGTCGAGCAGCGCGACGGCCTCCGGCCTGCGGACCAGGAACGCCTCGGCGCCGACGTCGACGTCCGCGCCCGCCAGCGGCTCCGTCCGCAGCTTGCCGCCGGGCCGCTCGGCGGCGTCGAAGACCGTCAGTTCGGCGTCGTCGCCGAGCGCCTGCCGCAACCGGTAGGCGGCGGTGAGTCCCGAGATCCCGCCGCCGACGACGGCAATCCTCATCGGTGTCTCACGGCTCCAGCCCGTGCACCAGCTCCACGATTCGGGTCAGCACGGCGGGGTCGGTGTCCGGCAGCACGCCGTGGCCCAGGTTGAAGATGTGTCCCGCCGCGGTGCGGCCCTCGGCGACGATGCGCCTGACCTCACCCTCTACGGCGTCCCAAGAGGACAGCACCACGGCCGGGTCAAGGTTGCCCTGCACGATCGGCCGGTACTTGCCCGCCGGGCAGGCGGCGGCGAGCCTGCTCACCGCGACGTCGAGCGGCAGCCGCCAGTCGACCCCGATGACGTCGGCCCCGGCCTCCCGCATCGACGGCAGCAGCTCGGACGTCCCGACGCCGAAGTGGATGCGCGGCACCCGCGCGTCGGCGATGCCCTCGAACACCTTCGCCGAGTGCGGCATGACGTACTCGCGGTAGTCACGCTCGGACAGCGCCCCGGCCCAGGAGTCGAACAGCTGCACCGCGTCGACCCCGGCGGCGAGCTGCGCCCGCAGGAACGTCAGCGCCATGTCGGCGAGCCGGTCCATCAGCTCGTGCCACAGCGCGGGCTCGGAGTGCATCAGCGCCTTGGTGCGCTCGTGGTGCTTGCTCGGCCCGCCCTCGACCAGGTACGACGCCAGCGTGAACGGCGCCCCGGCGAAGCCGATCAGCGGTGTCTTCCCCAGCTCGGACACCAGCAGCCTCACCCCGGCCGCGATCGCGTCCACCTGGCCCTCGTGCAGCAGCGGCAGCGCCCGCACGTCGGCGGCGTCGCGGATCGGCGAGGAGACCACCGGGCCGACCCCGGCGACGATGTCGATGCCGACCCCGGCCGCCTTGAGCGGGACGACGATGTCGCTGAACAGGATCGCGGCGTCGACGCCGTGCCTGCGCACCGGCTGCATGGTGATCTCGGCCAGCAGCTCCGGCTCGAAGCAGGCGTCCAACATCGGCGTGTCCTTGCGGAGCGCGCGGTACTCCGGCAGCGACCGGCCTGCCTGGCGCATGAACCACACCGGGACATGGCTGGGGCGTTCGCCGCGAGCGGCGGCGAGGAACGGCGACTCCGCGAGAACGCGACGTGCGCCGGCGAGGGTGGGTTCAGTCAGTGGGGCCATCACCGCCTATGATCCCACACCGCCTCGCGTGCCCTCGGCGTGGCTGCGGCCCACGCGGGCCGGTTCCGTCCTAGAGTCAGCGTTGTGTCTGCGATGACCCAAGCGCCAGCTGAGTTCCAGGCGGCAGTGGCGGCACTGCGGTCGGTGAGCCCGAGGCCGGAGATCGTGCTCGAGCCGGTTCGCCCGCCACAGCGGCTCGCGCCATGGTCCTACGCGCTGAGCTGCGAGGTCACCGGGCCGGCCAACGTCCTGGCGTCCGGCAGACTCGTGCTGCTCCACGATCCGGACGGCCAGGAGGCGTGGCACGGCGTCCTGCGGCTCGTCGCCTACGTCACCGCCGACCTCGACGCCGAGCTCGCCGACGACCCGTTTCTACCCTCGGTAGGCTGGTCCTGGCTGACGGAGGCGCTGGAGGCGAACGAGGCCGACTACACCGCGCTCGGCGGCACCGTGACCGAGACGTCGTCGGCCCGGTTCGGCGACATCGCGGGACCGACGCAGACCGACGATCTCGAACTGCGGGCGTCCTGGACACCGCTGTCCGCCGAGCTGCGCCCGCACGGCGAGGCGTTCTGCCAGCTCATGGCCAGCATCGTCGGCCTGCCACCGGTCGGGGTAACCTTGTTCGGGCAACGAAGCGGTTCCTGACCAACTCAGCCGAGACTCCGTCCGGCCCCTGCGGAGTGACATTCACCTGATCGAGGGCGCATCGCCCTGCGCTGACACGCAACGCCGACCACCACTCGCACGTCTCCCTGATAGCAACCTGGACTCGTGGTTCGCTCGCCGGCCGGTTCCTCCCTATCGGCCGTCGGCACTACGCCGAACGAGTGGCTGCGGCGCCCCGTCCAGGACTGCTCTCGCAGGCGTGCACACGCCTGCGAGAGCGGATGCATATGCAGTCGCAGTCCCACGCGCCGTTGGCCAACCTGGGGAAATCGCCGCGCACAGCGCTAGCGTTACAGATTTGGGTCTTATTAGCCCAATTGTGGGACGCTGACGTCAGACAGTGACGAATTCGTTCAAATACTTACCCAATCGATCCCCCCACTGCCCCTCTTGGGCGGCTAGAGTGCTCTTCACGACACCACTTTCGGTCCATAGCTGGCGCGGCTAGATGGCCGAAGGTGCCTGTGCCGGTCGGGGGGCACGACCGACTCCAGGGAGGTAGTGACGTGGCTACCGTCGGCTTTACTCAGGCCGTTCGATCCACGCCAGCCGGCAGCTTGCCGGCAAGCATGGTTCCGCATCCGCGGGAGGAGCTGTTCTCAGTGCTGGTGGTCGACGACCACCCGTTACTGAGAGAAGCCATTTCCGCACGGCTCACTCAAATGGGTGCGGGCACCGTTCACGAGGCCGCCACGGTGGCCGAGGCGAGGTTACGAGCGTCGGCCACTGGGCCGTGCGATCTCGCGATCCTCGACCTCGGGTTACCCGATGGCAGCGGCATCGAGCTGGTTACGGAGCTTCGTAGCCACGGGTGGCCTCGCGTCGTGGTGCTCGCATCGTCCGACGACCCGTACGCGGTACGGGCTGCGTTCCAGGCAGGCGCGCAGGCGTACCTGCTGAAATCGGCATCTCCGGTCGCGGTCACCGACGGCGTCCGCCGGGTGCTGGAAGGCGGGGTGTACGCCGATCCCGGTGTCGCCCCGATTCTGGCGACCGGAACCCGGGTGCCCGGCACCGACAACACCCCGCGCGAGCTGTCCTCGCGTGAGGTGCAGGTGCTGCAGCTTGTCGCGGACGGGCAGTCCAACAAGGAAATCGGTGAGGAGCTCAGCCTCTCCGCGCTCACGGTGAAGTCTCACCTGTCGCGGATCGGGCGCAAGCTCGGCACCGGTGATCGGGCCCAGATGGTCGCCCTCGCCATGCGCGCGGGTGTCATCCGCTGATCGCAGCGCCCTACGGGACGGACGGCAGCCCCGTCCGTCCCGTAGGGTGCCGTCCGTGACGGACTTATCGGACGACGGCGAGACCACGGGTGGTGACGGCCTCGCGGACACGGCAACGGTGACCCCGTTGCACGAGCCGCGCGACGGCATCCCCGACGTCGTCGACGACGACGAGGCGCTGGCGCGCGCCTGCGCCGAGCTGGCGGCGGGCAGCGGCGCGATCGCCGTCGACACCGAGCGGGCATCCGGCTACCGCTACTGGCCCAAGGCGTACCTGATCCAGATCCGCCGGGACGGCTCGGGCACCCACCTCATCGACCCGGTCGCGCTCGACGGGGGTCTCGCATCGCTCACCGACGTCCTCAACGACGCCCCCTGGGTGCTGCACGCCGCAACCCAGGATCTGCCCTGCCTCAACGACGTCGGGCTGCACCCGGCGGCGCTGTTCGACACCGAGCGGGCCGCGCGGCTGGCCGGATACGAGCGGGTCGCGCTCGGCACGATGGTCGAGCAGCTACTCGGCTACCAGCTCGAGAAGGGCCACAGCGCGGCCGACTGGTCCACCCGGCCGCTGCCCGCCGCCTGGCTGAACTACGCCGCCCTCGACGTCGAGCTGCTGCTGTCGCTGCGCGACCGGCTCACCGAGGAGCTCGACCGCCAGGGCAAGCTCGACTGGGCCGAGCAGGAGTTCGAGGCGATCCGCACCGCACCGGCGCCGGAGCCGAAGGCGGAGCCGTGGCGGCGCACCTCGGGCATCCACAAGGTGCGCACGCCCCGGTCGCTGGCCACCGTGCGGGCGCTGTGGCAGGCGCGGGACCAGCTCGCCCGCAAGCGCGACCGCGCACCGGGCCGGGTGCTGCCGGACAGCGCGATCATCGCGGCGGCGAGCGCCGACCCGCAGACCGTCGACGAGCTGCGCGCGCTGCCGGTGTTCGGCGGCAAGATGCAACGACGGCTGTCGCCGATGTGGCTGCGGCACATCCAGACGGCGCGGACACTGCCCAAGAACGAGCTGCCCAGCGCGGCGCCGAACAACGGCGGACCGCCGCCACCGAGCCGCTGGTCCGACCGCGACCCGGACGCGGCGGCCCGGCTCGCCGCCGCCCGCACCGCGCTCACCGAACTGGCCGAGCGACTCCAACTGCCGGTGGAGAACCTGCTGCTGCCCGACCTGGTGCGCAGGCTGTGCTGGGAACCGCCCGCCGACCTCTCCCCCGACGCCGTCGCGCGCGAGCTGAGCGAACGCGGCGCCCGGCGCTGGCAGATCGAGCAGACCGCCGACCTGCTGAGCGAGGCGCTGCGGGCTACTGCTGCGTGACGTCCGGCGTGCTCGGCAGCGTCACCGTCACCGCCAGCCCGCCGCCGTCGACCGGCTCCGCCGAGACCGTGCCGTCGTGGGCGTCGACGGCGGCCCGCACGATCGACAGTCCGAGCCCGGCGCCGGACCGCCCGGTGCGGCCCGCGCCGCCCCGGTGAAACGGCTCGAACAACTGCGCCGTCGTCGCCGGGTCGATCACCGGCCCCGACGATCGCACCGTCAGCGTCGAGTGCGTCGCGAACGCCTCGGTGCGCACCGTGAGCCAGCCGTCGTCGACGTTGTGCCGCACCGCGTTCTCCAGCAGGTTGCCCGCCACCCGCTCCAGCAGCGCCGGGTCGCCGACAGCCGGCGCGGGCGCTACGTCTAGCTCCACGTCCAGCCCCCGCTTCGCGGCCTCGTCCTCCACCGCCTGCCACGCGCTGCCGACCACAGAGCCGAGATCGACCGGCTCCCGCACCGCGAGTCCGGCGGCGTCGGTGCGCGCCAGCAGCAGCAGCGCGCCGACGAGCTGCTCGGCGCGCCAGGTGGCCGTCCTGACCACCTCGGCCATCCGCCGCAGCTCGGCCTCGTCGGCGTGCTCGTCGGACAGCGTCACGTCCAGCTCGGTGCGGATCACCGTCAGCGGGGTGCGCAGCTCGTGGCTGGCGTTGGCGACGAAGCGGCGCTGCGCGTCGAACGCGTCCGCCAGCCGGTCGAGCATGTCGTCGATGGTCTCGGCGAGCGCGGCGAGCTCGTCCCGCGGATGCAGCTCCCCGATCCGCTCGTCGAGCGACTCGGCCGACAGCCGCCGCGCCGTGCCCGAGATCTCCGCCAGCGGGAGCAGCACCCGCGAAGTCAGCGTCCACGCCAGCACCCCGGCGGCGAGCACCACAAACCCGAACGCCAGCCCACCGGCGAGCAGCACCCGGTGGCGGGCCTCCGCCCGCAGGTGGTCGGCCAGCGCGGACGCCTCGACCTTGACGCCGCGCACCTCCACCAGGGTGCCCGGCGGCATCTGCGGCACGGCGGCGACCGAGTCCCGCACCAGCGTCCACGCCAGCACGAGCAGCACGACGCTCGCTCCCGCCGCGAGGCACATCGCGAGCAGCGTGATGCGCCCGCGGAGACCGCGGGCGGCCGGCAGCACCCGCCTGCCGATCACGCGTGGTCGGCCGTGCCGGCGCCGGGGACCCGGTAACCGGAACCGACGACCGTCTCGATGATCCCCGGCTCGCCCAGCTTCTTGCGCAGCGTCATCACGGTGACCCGCACCGTCGTCGTGAACGGATCGGCGTTCTCGTCCCACACCCGCTCCAGCAGCTCCTCACTGCTGACGACCGCGCCACCGGCGCCGAGCAGCACCTCGAGCACGCCGAACTCCTTGCGGGTCAGCTCGATCGGGCCGCTGTCGCGCAGCACGGTGCGCTTCGCCGGGTCGAGCCGCACGTCGGCCGCCGTCAGCAACGGAGGCTTGGCCGGGGTGGAGCGCCTGCCGAGCGCGCGCACCCGCGCGATCAGCTCGGGGAAGGCGAACG
This sequence comes from Actinophytocola sp., assembly GCA_009377395.1. Classification (GTDB taxonomy): domain Bacteria; phylum Actinomycetota; class Actinomycetes; order Mycobacteriales; family Pseudonocardiaceae; genus Haloechinothrix_A. The sequence goes on from WHUB01000018.1 coordinate 22,863, forward strand.
GCTTGGCGAGATAGTCGTCGGCACCGAGTGAGAGGCCGTCGACCCGGTCGGCGACGGTGCCGCTCGCGGTCAGCATCAGCACCCGCGAGAGCTGCCCCGAGGCCACGATCTCCCGGCACAGCGTGTCACCGGACATGCCGGGTAGGTCGCGGTCGAGCACGATGACGTCGTACCGGGTCACCATCGCCTTCTCGTGCCCGTCGTCGCCGTTGAGCGCGACGTCGACGGCCATGCCCTCGCGCCGCAGGCCCCGCGCGACCGCCTCGGCCAGCGCCTCCTCGTCCTCAACTACCAGTACTCGCACGTCGTTACCGTGCCACAGACCGTGACGAGAGCTCAGCTCGGGCTCTCCGGCGTGGCGGCGTCGTCCAGCTCGGCGTCCGACTCGACGTCCAGCCGGTCGGCGACCCACTCGGTGACCCGGCGGGCCACGTCCTGCGCGGTCAGGCCCAGCTCGGCGAGCACCTCGCCCCGGGAGGCGTGGGAGTGGAACCGCTGCGGCACGCCGATGTCGCGCAGCGGCACGTCGCAGTCGGCATCGCGCAGCGCCTGCCCGAACGCGGTCCCGAAACCGCCGTGGCGGCCGCTGTCCTCGACCGAGACCACCAGCCGGTGCCGCCGCGCCAGCGCCACCAGCTCGGTGGGCACCGGTAGCAGCCAGCGCGGGTCGACCACGGTGACGCCGATGCCCTGGTCGGCGAGTTTGTCGGCGGCGTCGAGCCCGAGCTGTCCGAACGCGCCGACCGCGACGAGCAGCACGTCGTCCGAATCGGACGCCTCGCGCAAGACGTCGACGACGCCGTCCCGGCGTATCGCCTCGATCGGGGCGCCGACGCTGCCCCGGGAGAACCGCAGCGCGGTCGGGCCGTCCGACACCGCGACGGCCTCGCGCAGTTCCTCGCGCAGCGTCGGCTCGTCGCGCGGCGCGGCGACCCGCATGCCGGGCACCATGCCGAGCAGCGACACGTCCCACATGCCGTGGTGGCTCGCCCCGTCCGGCCCGGTGATGCCCGCCCGGTCGAGCACGAAGGTGACCGGCTGCCGGTGCAACGCCACGTCCATCAGCATCTGGTCGAACGCCCGGTTCAGGAACGTGGAGTAGATCGCGACGACCGGATGCATCCCGCCCATGGCGAGCCCGGCCGCCGAAGTGACCGCGTGCTGCTCGGCGATGCCGACGTCGAAGACCCGCTCCGGGTGCGCCTCGGCGAGCTTGTGCAGGCCGGTCGAGTGCAGCATCGCCGCCGTGATGCCCACGACGTCCGAGCGGTGGCCCGCGATGCGCAGCAGCTCGTCGCCGAACACCGACGTCCAGCTCGTACCCTTGGCCGGCGGCTTGCCGGTCGACGGGTCCACCGCGGCCGTCTGGTGCATCTGGTCGATCTCGTCGTTGACGGCCGGTGGGTAGCCGTGGCCCTTCTGCGTGACCGCGTGCACGATCACCGGGTGCCGGAATGCCTTCGCCCGCCGCAGCGCGGCCTCGAGCGCCGGCCGGTCGTGGCCGTCGATCGGGCCGAGGTACTTCAGCCCCAGGTCGGCGAACAACGCCTGCGGGCTCAGCGCGTCCTTGAGACCGGCCTTGGCCGCGTGCGCCGCCGCGTACATCGGCTTGCCGACCACCGGGGTGTGTTCCAGCAGCTCCCTGCCGCGCGCCAGCAGCCGCTCGTAGCCGGGCTGCAACCGCAGCGAGGCGAGCCGGTCCGCGATGCCGCCGATGGTGGGCAGGTAGGAGCGGCCGTTGTCGTTGACCACGATGACGACCGGACGGTTCGACGCCGCGATGTTGTTCAGCGCCTCCCAGCACATGCCGCCGGTCAACGCGCCGTCACCGACGACGGCGACGACCGTGCGGCCGTCGGCGCCGGAGAGCTCGTACGCCTTCGCCAGACCGTCCGCATAGGACAGCGCAGTCGACGCGTGGCTGTTCTCGACGTGGTCGTGCTCGCTCTCGTCGCGCGCCGGGTAGCCGGACACGCCGCCGCGCTGACGCAGCAGGTCGAAGCCGTCCCGCCTGCCGGTGAGGATCTTGTGCACGTAGCTCTGATGGCCGACGTCGAACAGCAGCGCGTCCTTCGGCGACTCGAACACCCGGTGCAGCGCGAGCGTGAGCTCGACGACGCCGAGGTTCGGGCCGAGATGCCCGCCTGCCGCGCTGACCTTGTCGATCAGGAACTCCCTGATCTCGGCCGCGAGCCCGACCAGCTCGTCCTCACTGAGCCGGGTGAGATCCCGGGGTTCCTGCACGGTTTCGAGCACTGTCACGCTCCACCTCGTCTCCAGCCCACGGCCTCCGTTGTACCAGTCTAGGAGTCGCGTACCACCCGAACGTGGCACCCTCGCGCTGTGAGGCCGCTTACCCCGCGCGAGGACGCAGCCACGCGACGCATTCGACGTGATGGGTCATCGGGAAGGCGTCGAAGGCCCGCAGCCCGGCCAGTTCGTAGTCGTGATCGGCGAAAGTGGCGACGTCGCGGGCGAGCGCGGCGGGATCGCAGGCGACGTACACCACCCGCTCGAGCTCGCGGGCGGCGATGGCGTCCACGACGGCCTTGCCCGCGCCCTTGCGGGGCGGGTCGAGCACGACCACCTGCGGCAGCCCGTCGAGCCGCTCGATGAGCTTCGCCACGCTCCCCTGCCGCCAGTGCACCTGGGTCAGGTCGGCGAGCGCCCGGCTGCCGTCGTCGACGGCGCGGGGTGACGACTCGACCGCGACCACCTGCCCGTCCGTGCCGACCTGCTCGGCGAGCACCGCGGCGAACAGCCCGGTCCCGGCGTAGAGGTCCCACGCCAGTGCGCCCGTGTCCGCCCGCGCCCAGTCGGCGACGACGCCGGCGAAGGTGTCGGCGGCGGCGGGATGCACCTGCCAGAAGCCGTGCGCGTCGAACCGCCAGTCCCGGCCGGCGGCGCGTTCGGCCGCCTGCCCACCGGCGAGCTGGCGGCTGCGGGTCCTGCCGCGCACCTTGGTGAGCGAGCGCAGGTGGGTGTGGCCGGTGCCGTCCCGGGTGACCTCGATGCCGGTGCCCGGCCGCCAGCGCCGCGCGAGCACATCGTCCAGCGCGCCGGGCACCGCGATCGCGCAGCCGTGCCCGTCGAGCGGGATCACCCGGTGGCTGCGGTGCGCGCGCAGTCCGGCGCGGCCGTCGGGGCCCGCGACCAGCTGGATCCGGCTGCGCCAGCCGAGCGGCCCGCCTGGCAGCTCCTCGACCTCGACGTCACGGTCGATCCCGGCCAGCCGCCGCAGCTGTTCGGCCACGACGGTGGCCTTCAGCTCGCGCTGGGTGGCGGGCGAGGCATGCTGCCAGTCGCAGCCGCCGCAACCGCCCGGGCCGGACAGCGGGCACGGGGGCGTCACCCTGCCCGGCGCCGCCTCGCGCACCTCGACAGCGTCAGCGCGGCAGTAGGAGCCGCCGGTGTCCTCGGTGACCACCGCCCGCACCCGCTCGCCCGGCAGGCAGTGCCGGACGAACACCACCCGGCCGTCGTGCCGCGCGACGCAGTGACCGCCGTTCGCGACGGCGTCGATGGTGAGATCGAGGTGCCGTCCCTGCCAATTCATGCGGTCTTCCTACCGTCGTGTCCCACACTCACGCCTGCGTGTTCTACGTTCGCGACGTCGCGAGTGCGGAACACAACGTCCTGAAGGTGGGACACGCCGCAAACGATCAGGAGTACTTCTCGCGGAGGCGGCGTTCGATGTCGGCCTCGGTTTCTTCCTGTTCTGCGACGAGAGCCTTGAGCCGCTTGTCCGAGCGCCGGACGGCCCAGACCACCACCAGCATCGCGAGCCCGAACAGCGGCAGCCCCATCGCGATCTTGGTGAACGCCAGCCAGCCGGTGAGGTTC
>WHUB01000018.1:26715-59157 GCA_009377395.1 Actinophytocola sp.
AGGAAGAACCCGCGTGCCTCGCCGGTGCGGTAGGCGATGAACGTGGCGATCGCGACGCCGAAGAACCCGGAGATCGCGGGCTGCAGCGTCTCCTTGCGCACCAGCCGCACGATCGTGATGACGACCGCGCTGCCGAGCGCGCTCCAGATGCCGACGGTCAGGTTCGCCAGCGAGTTCGCGACGACGAACACGATGATCGGGACGGCGGAGTACACCATGCCGGCGATGCCGCCCATTTGCTCGAGCATGGTTCTCTCGTCGAGCTTGCGCCGTGCCGCATCACCGGAATCGGACTCGGCTTGTGCCTCTTCTACTCGGTCGGCCACGCGGTTCTCTCACGTTTCTGTCGCAGGTGCTGCTGCCAGCGTAGCGTCCAGCGACGATGATGAGCCGCATGCCCACGCCCACAGCCATTCTCCTTCCGGGCACCGGTTCGGACGAGGTGTTCGTCGCCGCGGCGTTCGAGCGGCCACTGCGAGAGCGGGGGATCCGGCTCGTCGCCCCGCCGCCCGAACCCGGCGAGCACCTGGTGTGTGCCGCGAGCCAGGCGCTCGACGCCGCCGCCCGCGAGGCAGCCGAGCCGGTGCTCGTCGGCGGCATCTCGCTCGGCGCGCACGTCGCGGCCGCGTGGGCACTGCGCAACCAGCGGCGCTGCGCGGGACTGCTCGCCGCGCTGCCCGCGTGGAACGGCCCGGCCGACGCGGCGCCCGCCGCGCTCGCGGCCCGATCCTCGGCGCGGCTGGTGCGCGACAACGGGCTGGAGCGGGCGCTGCGACTGGCGACCGACGGCGTCGCGCCGTGGCTCGCCGCCGAGCTCACCAGGGCGTGGCGCCGCTACGGCAGCGGGCTCGCCGACAGTCTCGACGCGGCGGCGGGGCATCCGGCGCCGGAGCTCACCGCGCTGGCCACCCTCGACGTCCCCACCGGCATCGCGGCCTGCACCGATGACGACGTGCACCCGGCCGATGTCGCCTACGACTGGGCGGACGCGCTGCCCATCGCCACGGTGCGGGAGACGTCGCTGACCGCGATCGGCGCCGACACCTCATGTCTCGGCCGGGCCGCCGTGGCGGCCTACCTGGACGCGGCCGGGTAGCGCCTACTCCTGGCTCGCGGCGATGTGATCGGCGATCGCGGGCGGCAGTGTGATCGACAGCGGGTTGCGCACCGGCATCGGGCTCTCGCCCCGGTTGACGATGGTGCCCCTGACCAGGGCGCGCAGCATCTCGGGCGCGCCTTCGGCGGCCTCCTGCTGCCCCGCCATGACACCGCGCAGCATCCACCGCGGGCCGTCGACGCCGACGAAGAACAGCGACGTGTCACCCATGCGCACCGACAGCTCGATGCCCCAGACGCCGCGCAGCCGCCGCACCGTCGCGCCGTCGGAGCGCAGCTGCTCGGCCAGTTCGTTGCTGACCTCGGGCCACAGCTTGCCGCTGCTGCGTGGTGCGGCGTACGCGCTGATGGTGGCCTGCCCGTGCCCGGTGACGACGTGGACGGCGCGAACGTTCTGCGTCTCCTGGTCCATCTCGACCTGCACCTGCGCGCCCTCCGGCACCGGCACCTGCACCGAGCCGAGGTCTATCCGCGCCACGCTGTCGTCCGGCGCGTCGTCGATGTCGTAGGGGCCGTCGGTGTCGGCGAACGTCGCGCCCTGCGGCGCAGCACCCTCGTGCTCGCTCGCGGTGTCGTAGCCGTCGTATTCGGGGAGGTCGTCCTCGACGTAGTCGGCATCGCCCGGTTCCGGCAGCGCGTGGCGCCCCCGTTTGGGCGGCTCACTGCGACGCTTCCGACGAAAAATGCCCACTATCCCCACTTCTCCGTTACTGGCACGCGGTCTGGTCCGCTACCTGGTGTATCACGAGCGCCATCGTCACAGCCGGGCGTGGCCGCCGGTCGAGCCGTAGCCGCCGTCGCCGCGCTCGGAGCCGTCCAGCTCGTCGACCTCGACGAACTCGGCCTGCTCGACACGTTGCACGATCAACTGCGCGATCCGGTCGCCCCTGACGAGCTTGATCGGCTCCTTCGGATCATGGTTGATCAGACAGACCTTGATCTCACCGCGATAGCCCGCGTCGATCGTGCCGGGCGCGTTGACGAGCGACAAGCCCGCCCGGGCGGCGAGCCCGGAACGCGGATGCACGAACGCGGCGTAGCCGACCGGCAGCGCGATCGCGATGCCGGTGCCGAGCACCACCCGCTCCCCCGGCGCGATCACCGCGTCCGTCGTGGTGACCAGATCGGCTCCGGCGTCTCCTGGCTTCGCGTAGCGCGGCAACGGCACCTCGGGGTCGAGCCGCGACAAGGGGACCTGAACGTCTGCCACGGCAGCCGAGACTACTCTGAGGCCCGTGGGAGCTTCCTCGGAGTCTCGGGAATCGTCCGTGTCCGCGTCAACGGCGAAGGCGCGCTACAGCGAGCGGCTGTACGTGACCTGGTGGGGCTGGCTGCTGCCGCTGACCGCGGCGGTGCTGATCGCCGCCGAGGTGCAGATGGTCGCCGCCGCCATCCCGGTCTGGCTGCCATACGTGATCGCGGTGGCGCTCGCGGCGGGCGTGGTGGTCTCGCTCGGCCGGACGGCGGTGCGCGTCACCACAGCGTCCGACTCGGACGGCGAGTCCGAGCTGCACGTCGGCGACGCGCACCTGCCGATGCGATATGTCGGCGAGGTCGAGGTGGTCGGCAAGCGGGACAAGCGGATCGCGCTCGGGCCGGGGCTCGACCCGGCCGCGTACGTCGTGCACCGGGGCTGGGTCGGCCCGATGGTCCGGGTCGAACTGCTCGATGAGCAGGACCCGACGCCGTACTGGCTGTTCAGCACCCGCAAGCCGGAGCGGGTAGCCGAAATCCTCACGTCGGCGTCGGGCCGAGACAGCACGGCGGGGTGACCGGAGCAGAACCCCGTCACCCCGCCGGACACCGTCGCGTCTGTTCTCAGGCGCAGTCCCGGCAGATCATCTTGCCGCCGCTCTCCTCGGCGAGCCTGCTGCGGTGATGCACCAGGAAGCACACCGAGCAGGTGAACTCGTCGGCCTGCTTCGGCACCACCTTGACGGTCAGATCCTCGCCGGAGAGGCCGGAGAGGTCAGCACCTGGCAGCTCGAAGTTCTCGGCCGACGCGTCCTCATCGACGTCGACAACGCCGGACTGTGTCTCGTTCCGTCGCGCCTTCAGCTCCTCCAACGAGTCTTCGGCCAGCTCGTCGGCCTCACTGCGGCGCGGAGCGTCATAGTCAGTCGCCATGGTCCCTCACCCCTGCGCTCAGCATCGTTCAATCGGTTACCTGGATACCCAGTGTCAGACCGGGTATACCGTTTTCGCTGGACAACGATCCAGCAGCCAGATTTGTGCCCGAATCGCAAGGGAAATCGTGGATCGGCGGCGGGTGAACGCCTGTACCTGGTGGATCCCTCCACGCTCCGGAGCCCGCAGAGGGTAGCCCACAGTGGGCGGAGAAACGCAACAACTGACACCGCAGTGATACGCAAGTCACGCCCAGTTTAATCCGATCGGGTCACAAAGGTGCAAAACCCTCGTCACCTCGGACGTGTCACCTTGCCTCGGCGACTCCCGCCGTGGTGCTATTTTTGCTGAACAGCCGCCGGTGGGTAACGCCTGCCGGCGGTGTCATGCGTTGCCCGGCTCCGTCGACCCTCCGTCTGAGCCGGTGGCCCTGGGGCGTAAGACTTACGCTGGTAGCAGCGGATGCGCGGGCGTAAGGAATGTCGGTTGAACGGAAGGGACAGACAGGTGCCGTCGGGATTGTTGCTCTCGAGGCGCAAGTCGCGCCGATATCGGAAGCATCGTCCCCTGCCTGCTGTGATCTTGATCGCACTTCTCGGCACCGCCTCGTTGTACGTGTGGTTCTCCGTCTTCGAGACCGAGAGCAACATCAACGCGGCCATCCGCTGCCACCCGGCCCCGACGGAGCCGCCGGGCGTGCAGTACACCTCGGTCAGCCACGGCGCGCTCGACGACGTCGCGCCGATCCCGCCGGACCAGGTCTCCGTCCAGGTGCTCAACGCGGGCAAGCTGCGCGGCGAGGCCTCGATGACCACGACCGAGCTGCATCAGCTCGGCTTCACCCAGACCGGCGTCCCGGCGAACGACCCGTCCTACGCGAAGCACGAAGCCGAGTGTCACGGGCAGATCCGCTTCGGCGACAACGGCGCCGCCGCCGCCCGCACGCTGAGCCTGATCGACTCCTGCCTCGAGCTGGTCAACGACGGCCGCAAGAACGCGACCGTCGATCTCGCGATCGGCACCGAGTTCACCGACGTGATCCCTCGTGAGGAGGCGGTCGAGGTACTCGACAAGCTCAACGCCTGGTCGGAGCAACACACCGTCCGGGGCAACAGCGAGCTCGCCAGCAACAGCAGCGGACCCCACATCAGCCGCGAGCTGTTAGAGGACGCCCGGCCGGAAAGCTGCTGACCCGGCCGTCACACCGAGCCCGCGTCGCAGTCGAGCAGCGCCGCCCGCAACGGCGCCGCGATCGCCGGTGACGCCGCCATGATGGCGTCTTCCCCCAGCTCCGGGTCGCTGCCCGGCAACGAGACAGTGGCACCCGCCTCGGCTGCGATGAGCGCGCCTGCCGCCCAGTCCCATCGCGACAGGCCGTGCTCGAAGTACGCGTCGACCCAGCCGGTGGCGACCGCGCACAGGTCGAGTGCCGACGAGCCGCCGCGCCGGATGTCGCGCACCCGGCCCAGCATCGACGTCATCAGCCGCGCCTGTCGCTGCCTGCGGTCGGACCGGTAGGCGAACCCGGTGGCGAGCAGCGTCTGATCGAGGCTCGCCGGGCTGCCCACCCGCACCGGGCTGCCGTCGAGCCAGGCGCCTTCGCCCCTGGTCGCCGTCCAGCGCCTGCCGCTCACCGGGTCGATGACCGCACCGGCGACCGAGACGCCGCCGATCTGCGCGGCCACCGAGACCGAGAACGCCGGGTAGCCGTAGAGGAAGTTCACCGTGCCGTCGATGGGATCGACCACCCAGGTCACGGCGTCCTCGGCGGCCTCGCCGGCTGAACCGCCCTCCTCCTCGCCGAGCACGGCGTCGCCGGGACGCAGCTCGGTCAGCCGGGCACGGATCAGCCGCTCCGACTCCTTGTCGGCGGCGGTCACCACGTCGGTGTCGCTCGACTTGGTTCCCACGGACATCGCGGCGCCGTCTCGCAGCTCGGCGCGGCGCTTCCGCACCAGGTCGGCTGCCTCGGCGGCGACGCGTTCGGCGATCTCGGTCAGTTTCGGTTCTGCTGTCACATCGCCATCCGACCACAGGTTCGCCGCAACTCGCCGCCGGGAACCTCTAAAGTCACAGCATCGCTTACCAAGAAGACCGAAAGTAAGACGACTGGCACACTCGTTTGACCAGCCAGTCAGGCTTGCTGCCGGTCGGATTGGTATCTATCGGCACTGTGGCATGACAGATGAAGGGACCTCAGCCCAGATGACCTCCCTCGGCTTTGGCATCGACATCGGCGGCAGCGGCATCAAAGGCGCGCTCGTCGACCTCACAACCGGCACCCTCGCCGGTGACCGGATCCGCATCCCCACTCCCCAGCCGTCGACGCCGGACGCCGTCGCCGATGTGGTCGCCGAGCTGGTCGAGACCTTCGACTGGGCAGGGCCCGTGGGGGTCGCCCTGCCCAGCGTGGTCAAGCAGGGCGTCACCCAGACCGCGGCCAACGTCGACAAGGCGTGGATCGGCGCCGACGCCGACGAGCTGTTCGCCAAGCGGCTCGGCCGCGACGTCGAGGACATCGGCGTGCTCAACGACGCGGACGCCGCCGGTATCGCCGAGGTGCACTACGGCGACGAGCGCGCGGCGAAGGGCGTCGTCGCGTTCCTGACCTTCGGCACCGGGATCGGCAGCGCGCTGTTCGTCGACGGCACGCTGGTGCCCAACACGGAGCTGGGCCACATCGAGGTCGACGGCGTCGACGGCGAGAAACGCGCGGCCGCGTCCGCGCGGGACAACGAGGATCTGGGCTATCCCGAGTGGGCCGAGCGGGTGTCCCGCTATCTCACCGTGTTCGAGAATCTGCTGTGGCCGGATCTGATCGTGGTCGGCGGCGGGGTGAGCAAGAAGGCCGGCAAGTGGGTACCCCTACTGACGGTGCGCACCCCGATCGCCGTGGCCTCGTTGCAGAACCATGCCGGTATCGTGGGTGCCGCCGTCGCGGCGAACAAGGGCCTCGCACACTGACTCAGAGTGGGCTCACGGCCTGCCGGGAGCCGCATATTTCGGTCCATTCGGGTGAGGGTGAGTCGCCACGATCGGCAGCACCGATGATCGCTTCGCAGCCGAATCAGGCTTCCTCGTTACAATGGAACACGGCCCCCGCTTCCGGCGGACGAAACCGCAGGCAGGAGCCTGACCCCGAAACTCAAAGCAGCTGAGGTCGTTGATCTCGGCGTAGCAGATCACGAGCTGCGAAAGGGCGTACGTGGCAGCCGCAAACACTGCAACCCGGCAAGGGTCAAAGGCAGGGAAGACAGAGCGCGCCGACAAGACGACCGACGCGGCCGACGCGCCGTCGGACGTGCCAGACGCTGAGTCGGTGGAGAAGGCGACCAAGGGCCGTAAGAGCGGCGCGAAAGCGGCAGGCAAGAAGACGCGCGGCAAGCAGGCCGGCACGGTCGCCGACGCCGCCGAGGTTCTCGAGGCCGCCGCCGAGGAGAAGGAGTCCCCCGACCTCGCCGATCTCGAAGCGGTCGAGGTCGACGTCGTCGACGCGACGGTGACCGAGGAGCTCGAGGAGGTCGCCGAGGCGAAGCCGGTCGGCAAGGCCAAGGCCGACGGCGACTTCGTCTGGGACGAGGAGGAGTCCGAGGCGCTGCGGCAGGCGCGCAAGGACGCCGAGCTGACCGCGTCGGCCGACTCGGTCCGCGCCTACCTCAAGCAGATCGGCAAGGTCGCGCTGCTCAACGCGGCCGAGGAGGTCGACCTCGCCAAGCGCATCGAGGCGGGGCTCTACGCCTCGGAGCGGCTGCGGCTCGCCGAGGAGGAGGGCGAGAAGCTCGCCACGCAGATGCGCCGTGACCTGCGCTGGATCGTGCGTGACGGCGAACGCGCCAAGAACCACCTGCTGGAAGCGAACCTGCGGCTCGTCGTCTCGCTCGCCAAGCGCTACACCGGGCGCGGCATGGCCTTCCTCGACCTGATCCAGGAGGGCAACCTCGGCCTGATCCGTGCGGTGGAGAAGTTCGACTACACCAAGGGCTACAAGTTCTCCACCTACGCCACCTGGTGGATCCGGCAGGCCATCACCCGCGCCATGGCCGACCAGGCCCGCACCATCCGGATACCGGTGCACATGGTGGAGGTCATCAACAAGCTCGGCCGCATCCAGCGTGAGCTGCTACAGGACCTCGGCCGCGAGCCCACTCCGGAGGAGCTCGCCAAGGAGATGGACATCTCGCCGGAGAAGGTGCTGGAGATCCAGCAGTACGCCCGCGAGCCGATCTCGCTCGACCAGACCATCGGCGACGAGGGCGACTCCCAGCTCGGCGACTTCATCGAGGACTCCGAGGCCGTGGTCGCGGTCGACGCCGTGTCGTTCACGCTGCTGCAGGACCAACTCCAGTCGGTGCTGCAGACGCTGTCCGAGCGAGAGGCGGGCGTGGTCCGGCTGCGCTTCGGCCTCACCGACGGCCAGCCGCGCACGCTGGACGAGATCGGTCAGGTCTACGGCGTGACCCGAGAGCGGATCCGGCAGATAGAGTCCAAGACGATGTCCAAGTTGCGTCACCCGTCCCGTTCCCAGGTGCTGCGCGACTACCTGGACTGAGCCCGAATTACGCCTCCGCGCACCGCAATCCGATACGGCTGATTGGGGCACTCGGTAACCCGATCGGGTGTCCTGGCGGGTCGTCACGGCTGCCAATTACCGGCACGACCGTACCCCTGCTTGACCGTGTGTCGTTCCTGTCGCTAAACAGGGGAACACACTATGTCACAGCGGGGATGGGTTCAGCGTGAAGCAGTCACGACAGCGTGGCACGGCCGACTACGTCCGGTACGAGACGGTGCTCGACCACCCGAGAAGCGAGCTGTGGGAGCTGCTCAGCAGGCCTGAGCTGTACCCACGCTTCTTCCGGGGGCTCAGCGTCTGCACCAAGATCCCGCCGACGGAACCGGACAAGACGACCGAATATACGGTGCGGGTGGTGCGGCCAGGTCACCCGCCTGCCGACCTTCGGCTACGCACAGTAACCCGTCGGCGGCAGGAGAAGTTCGTCCTCGCGCCGATCCCGGAAAGCGGCAAATGGCTCTCGCTGACGCTCGGCGACGCGAGCCCCGGCAGAACCAAGGTCACGCTCGTGATGTCCACGCCGCTCGGGCTGTCCGCCGAGCTCATGCCGCGCAAGTCCGAGCTGCGCACCTGGGCGCAGAAAGGCCTCAGCCGCATCTCGCGCTACCTGAACCGGGTGCCCGACCGGCCGGTGACCCATCCGCAGGACAACGGCTCGTCCCGAGTCGCCATCCTGCGCCACCTGGTGTCCTCCGGCATCCTGTGGCCGTCGAAGCCCTACGCGGGGCTGCGACAGCTCTCGCAGCTCAACAGGTGGGGTTTCAACCTCGTCGGCGGCTACGCGCAGGCGGCGATCCGCGACCCGCACGTGCCCGCGATCATCGACGAGCACGAGCCGCGCACGTTCGCCGAGCTGTGGCAGCGCACCCAGCTGCTCGCCGCCGGCCTCGTCGCACGCGGCGTCGGGCCGAGGACCACCCTCGCGGTCATGGCACGCAACCACGGCGCCATGGTCGAGTGCATGACGGCCTGCGGCATGATCGGCGCGACGCTGATCCTGCTCAACACCGGGCTGTCGAGCAGGCAGATCGAGGACATCGCGGAGGCCCACGAGCTGCACACGCTGTTCGTCGACGACGAGTTCGCCGAGCTGGTGCAGTACCTGCCCGCCGAGGTGGAGCAGATCAGCCTCACCAGGGACACCGTCACGGGCCACGTGACCACGGACGAGATCATCCACGCCGCGCCGGAGCGCACCCTCAGCCCGCCGAAGCGCGGCGGCAAGCTGGTGGTGCTCACCTCGGGCACCGGCGGCACGCCGAAGGGCGCGAAACGGCCGGAGGCGAAGGGCTGGAGCACGATCGCGGCGATCCTGTCGCGGCTGCCGCTGCAAACCGGCGAGCGGATGCTGATCGCCGCGCCGATCTTCCACAGCTGGGGCCTCGCCACCATGCAGCTCAGCACGCCGCTGCGGGCGACCGTCGTGCTGCAGGACCGGTTCGACCCCGAGGAGTGCCTGCGCGCGATCGCGCAGTACCAGGTCACCACACTGATCGCGGTGCCGATCATGCTGCAACGCATCCTGAACCTGCCCGCCGAGGTCAAGGAGCAGTACGACACGTCGAGCCTGCGGATCGCGGCAAGCAGCGGCTCGGTGCTGCCGGGACCGCTGGTCACCGGGTTCATGGACACCTTCGGCGACATTCTCTACAACTTCTACGGCTCGACCGAGGTGTCGCAGGCGACGGTGGCGACACCCGCCGACCTGCGGGCGGCGCCGATGACGGCGGGCTACCCCGCGCTCGGCACCCAGCTCACGATCCTCGACGGCGACGGCGTGCCGGTGCCGCGCGGCACGGTCGGGCGGATCTTCGTCGGCAACGAGATGCTCTTCGACGGCTACACCGACGGCAACTCGGCCGAGATCAAGGACGCCTTCATGGACACCGGCGACCTCGGCTACCTCGACGCCGACGGCAGGCTGTTCGTGTCCGGCCGCGACGACGAGATGATCATTTCCGGTGGGGAAAACGTGTTCCCGCGGCCGGTCGAGGAGGCGCTCGCCGCGTTGCCGCAGGTCAACGAGGTCGCGGTGGTCGGGGTGCCCGACGAGGAGTACGGCCAGCGGCTGGCCGCGTTCATCGTGCCCAGGACCGGCTCGCGGCTCGACCCGGCGATGGTTCGCTCCTACATCCATCACCGGCTGAGCCGGTTCTCGGTGCCGAGGGACGTGACGTTTCTGACCAGGCTGCCCCGCAACACCACCGGCAAGATCCTCAAGCGGCTGCTGGTCGAGCGCAGCGGCAGGCCGCCAGAGCTGACCGCCTGAGCCCCCTGAGCGGCTTACGGCGGCTCCTGCGGCGTGCTGGCGGTCCGCTGGCCGTCCTCGCGGGAGCGCAGCGCGACACCGACCACCACGGCGAGGATGCCAAGCGCCTCCATCGCCGTCGGCACCTGCGCGAGCACCAGCAGCCCGATCACGGTCGCCGTCACCGGCAACAGCGCGAGCAGCAGCGCGAACGTGGCGCGGCCGAGCTTGCGGAGCACGAACTGGTCCAGCGTGTAGGGCACGACCGTGGAGAGCACGCCGACGCCGACGCCGAGCGCCAGCAGGTCCGGCGCGCCCCAGATCGCCGTGGTGCCGAGTGCCAGCGGTGAGAGCACCACGGTGGCGACGGTGAAGCCGACCGCCAGGCTGTCGAAGCCGGAGACGCCGGTGCCGGCGAGCGCGACCCGGTTGCCGAGCACGATGTAACCGGCCCACGCGGCGGCTGCCGCCAGCGCGAAGGCGACGCCGAGCGGTTCCCCGGCGAGTTGCACGTCGGCGATGAGGACGACGCCGATGGCCACCATCACCAGCGCGGCGATGTCGCGTCTGGTGTGGGAGCCGATGGCGGCGACGACGACCGGGCCGACGAACTCCAGCGCCACCGCCGTGCCGAGCGGCAGCCGGTCGATCGCCTCGTAGAACAGCACGTTCATGCCCGCGGTCACCACGCCGAACGAGCCGGCCAGCAGGAACGCCCTGCCGCGCCACGCCGCGCGCGGTGGCCGCCGCCAGGCGAGCAGCACCAGCGCGGCGCCGAGGCACCGCAGCCAGGCCACACCGGCCGGGGTGGCGCTGTCGAACAACCACACCGCCATCGCCGCGCCGAGGTACATCGACGTTCCGCTGATGGCGAACAGCATCGGGGCAGGCACGTTGGCCAGCCGGGATCCAAGTCTCACTTTCGTCACCGTGCCATCGTGCCTGACGTGCGCAAACACTTTTCGATCACGGTCCAGCACCGGGCCGTGACCTTCGGCTGCGACAACCGGGCTAATTCGGCGTGACTGACATCCCACCTCAGCGGGAACACTTGCGATGGCGCATTCGTCTGCAACAGTAGAAGCAACGCACCTGGCGTTGGATCGAAGTGGCATCGGGCTGACGATGCTGGGACGGAGGGAGACTCCAATGAGCATGACGCTCACCCGCCCCGAGTTGACCAAAGCGGATCGTTGCGACCGCTGCGGCGCGGCAGCGAAGGTACGCGCAATTCTGCCCGACGGTGGCGAACTGCTTTTCTGCGGTCACCACGCACGCCAGCACGAAACCAGACTGAAGGAGCTCGAGGCAGACATCCAGCACGGCGAGAACGACTGACCGGGCTCACAACCGCTGACACGCCCTCGGGCGGGGATCCTCAGGGGATTCCCGCCCGAGGTGTATCCGGGGCCGGTCAGACCGTGTCGAGCACGCCCTCGAAGGCGGACTCGGCCGCGCCGAGCAGCTTCACGTCGGCGCCGAGCGCGGACTTCTCGACCCGCACTCCCCCGACGGCGCGGCTGACCATGCTGCGTTCCCGCACCTGCTCGGCGACGCCGTCGAGCACCGGCTGCGGCAGCACGGTGAACAGGTCACCGAGCACCACCAGCTCGGGGCCGAGCACGTTCACGATGCTGACCAGGCCGAGCGTGAGCCATTCGGCGAACTCGGCGAGCCGCTCCGGCGCGGTGCCCGCCTCGTCGAGCAGCCGCAGCTCGGCCACGATCGCCCCGCGCGGGCTGTCCTCGGCCAGCCCGAGCTGACGCGCCAGCGCGGCCTCGCCGACCTCGGTCTCCCAGCAGCCGACGTTGCCGCAGTAGCAGCTCCGGCCGTCCGGCCGGACGATCATGTGGCCGATCTCGCCGACGTAGCCACCACCGCCGCGCAGCGACGTCCCCTGCGCGATCACTCCCCCGCCGACGCCGATGTCGGCCGAGACGAACACCACGTCGCCCGAGTCGCGCGCCGCCCCGCGCAGATGCTCGGCGAGCGCGGCGAACTCGGCGTCGTTGCCGACGGTCACCGGAATGCCGAGCCCGGCGCCCAGCCGCTCGCCCAGCGCCACGCCGGTCCAGCGCAGGTTGGGCGCCTCGTGCACGTAGCCGTCGGAACGCCTGGCCACACCGGGCACCGAGATGCCCGCCGCGACCGGGCTGACCCCGAGGTCGGCGGCGAGCAGCTGCGTCGACTCGACCACGTGCGTGATGACCTCGCCCGGTTCGCGCATCCTGCCGTGCAGGTTCCACCGGTTGCGGCCGAGAATCTGCCCGCCGAGCCCGACCAGCGCGATCGCCACGTGCTCCACCTGGACGTCGACGGCGAGCACGACGGCCGCCTGCGGCTGCGGCAGCACCAGCAGCGACGGCCTGCCCGCTCCCCGGCTCGACCTAGGCACCCGCTCCTCGACCACGCCGGTCTCGGCGAGGCCGTCGACCAGCGTCTTGATGGTGCTGCGGTTGAGCCCGAGCTCGGTCGCCAGCGCCGCCCGCGTGCACGGCCCGGTGACGTGCAGCAGGCGGAGCAGGCTGGCGCGGTTATACCGGCGCACCTCGTCGGGTCTGGCAACGGATGTGCTGGTCACGATCGCATCGTCTCACCGTCTGTCCCACCATCCGTCGCGGCATCAGGCATCAGTGACCGGCCGTCGCGGCGCGGCGGCGGGACAGCGCGTCGACGGTCGCTGCCAGCAGCAGCACCAGCCCGGTGACGATCGCGACGACGGCGGCGGGCTGCGCCAAGAGGCCGAGCCCGTTGGCCACGGTCGCGAGCACGGTGCCGCCGATCACGGCGTCGATCACCCTGCCCCTGCCGCCGAACAGCGACGCCCCCCCGATCACGGCCGCGCCGACCGCGAACAGCAGCGTGTCGAGCCCGCCGGCCTGCGCGTCGACCGAGCCGACCTTCGACGAGTACACGATCGCGCCCAGCGCGGCGACCGACGAGCACACCACGAACGCGCTCGCCTTGATCTTGGTGACGTCGATGCCCGCCCGCCGGGCCGCCTCCGTGTTGCCGCCGACGGCGTAGATGTGCCTGCCGTAGCGGGTCCGGTTGAGCACGTATGTCCCGATGGTGAGCAGGCCGAGCACGATCGGCACCACGTATGGCACGCCGGAGATCTCGATGCTCGGGTTGGGCGAGCGGTTGATCGTCAGCAGCGCCGTCGCGACGGCGCCGAACGCGGCGACACCGCCCACCTTGAACAGCACCAGCGGGGTCGGCTTCGTGACGAGGCCGCGGCCGAGCCTGCGGAAGTGCTGCCCGAGCGACACCGCGGCGAATCCGCCCGCCGCGACCACGAACAGCGCCCAGCTTCCGGCGATGGACAGGTTGCCGTTGGCGACCTGGTTCAGCACGTGCGAGGTGCTGATGCCGAGCACCCCGCCCTCGCCGATGAACTGCAGGATCACGCCCTCCCAGGTCAAAAACAGCGCCAGCGTCACGACGAACGACGGCATGCCGATCTTGGCGACGAGGAAGCCGGTGATGCAGCCGATCGCGGTGCCGACCGACAGCGCGAGCAGCATCTCGACCCACGGGTTCGCCGCCATGCCGGACAGCGTGATCGCCATCGCGACCAGCGACATCACCACGCCGGGCCAGATCCGCAGCAACGCCGCGAGCACGGCGGCGAGCACCAGCACGGCGTTGAACACGACGAACACCAGCGTGCCCATGCCGCCGAGCAGGTTGCCGTTTTCGACGTAGTGCATCGCGAGCACCGCGCCGGCCGCGCCGGACGCCGTGCCCGCCGAGAGGTCGATCTCGCCGACCAGCAGCACGAAGACGATGCCCATCGCGATCATCGTCTGGCCCGCGCCCTGCGCCAGCAGGTTCGCGACGTTGTTCAGCGACAGGAACACGTCCGACAGCGACGTGAACAGCAGGAACAGCGCGATGAGGCCGAGCACGGCGGGCAGCGAGCCGAGCTTTCCGCCGCGCAGCCGGGCGAGGTAGTCGCCGATCGCCTCGGCGGTGGACATCGCCGTGGTGTCGATGCCGAAGTCGGTGATCGCCGCACCGGACGGCGCGGAGGAGGTCTGGGTCATGGCTGGTTCTTCCTTCTCACACGACGGCGGTGTCGGGGCGGGCGAGGCCGAGCTCACCGGAGCGGCCCGCGGTGATCAGCTCGACGACCTGGCCATGAGTAACGTCCTTGGTGGTCACCTCGGCGGCCATCCGGCCCAGGTACAGCACGGCGATCCGGTCGGAGACCTCGAACACGTCGGCCATGTTGTGGCTGATGAGCACGACACCGAGGCCCTGCTCGGCGAGCCTGCGCACCAGGTCGAGCACCTGCCGGGTCTGCGCGACGCCGAGCGCAGCCGTCGGCTCGTCGAGCAGCACCACCTTGCTGTCCCACAGCACCGACTTGGCGATGGCGACGGTCTGCCGCTGCCCGCCGGAGAGCGCGGACACCGGCGTGCGCACCGACGTCACGGTGCGCACCGACAGCGAGGCCAGCGTCTGCCGCGCCGCCTGCTCCATGCTCGCCTCGTCCAGCAGCCAGCCGCTGCCGCGCTCGCGGCCGAGGAACATGTTCTGCACGATGTCGAGGTTGTCGGCCAGCGCGAGGTCCTGGTAGACGACCTCGATGCCGAGCCGTGCGGCGTCCTTCGGGCCCCGGACGTGGACCGGCTCGCCCTGGAACCGCACCTCGCCCGAGTCGGAGGCGTGGATGCCTGCGATGCATTTGACCAGCGTCGACTTCCCTGCGCCGTTGTCGCCGACCAGCGCGGTGACCTCCCCGGCGCGCACCGCGAAGTCGACGTCGTGCAGCACGTGGACCGGCCCGAAGCTCTTGTTGAGCCCGTGCAGTTCGAGGATGGGCTCACTCATGAGATGCCCAGTTGGGCGCAGACGTCCTTCAGCTCACCGGTGCAGAGCGTGCTCGCGCTCACGTAGCCCTGGTCGACCACCGTCTTGACGTTGTCCTTGGTGATCAGCTGCGGTTCGAGCAGCACCGACTTGACGTCGCGGTCGCCTTCCGGGTCATGCACGGTGTCCGAGGCGAGCTTGTCGGCGGCGGCCATGTCGCCCTCGGCGAGCGCGGCGGCCAGCTGCGCCGTCGCCTCTGCCTCCTGCTTGATCGGCTTGAACACCGTCATGTACTGCTCGCCCCGCAGGATGGCCTTGAGCGCGGCCGGGGTGGCGTCCTGGCCGGTCACCGGCACCTTGCCCGCCAGGCCGTTTTTCTTGAGCACGGTGATGATCGCGCCGGCGAGGCCGTCGTTGGCCGCGACGACGCCGTCGACGTCACCGCCGTTGCTGGTCAGGATCTGCTCGAAGACGACGCCGCCCTTCTGATTGTCCCAGTCCTGGATGGGCTGGCTGCGCACCAGCTCGAGCTCGCCCGAGTCGTACAGCGGCTGCAGCACGTTGCGCTGTCCTTCGTGGAACAGCGTGGCGTTGTTGTCGGTCGGCGCGCCCTCGATCTCGATGATCTCGGCGCCCTGCTTGCCGTCGAGCGCCTGCACGATGCCCTTGCCCTGCAGCTCGCCGACCCGGACGTTGTCGAACGAGACGTAGTAGTCGGAGCCGCCGCCGAGGTTGAGCCGGTCGTAGTCGATGGTGGGGATGCCCGCCGCCTCGGCCTTCGCCACCACCGCGCTGCCCACCTCGCTGTTGATCGAGGCGAGGACGAGCACGTCGACCCCGCTGGCGATCATGCCGTCGGCGAGCGTGACGAACTTCTGCACCTCGCCCTGCGCGTTCTGCACGTCCGCCTCGAAACCCTCCTCGGCCAGCGCCTGCTCCAGCATGGGCTTGTCGAAGGCCTCCCAGCGCGACGACGACGCGGTCTCGGGCAGGATGACGCCTACCGTGCCCTGGGTGGCCGTGTCCGGCGTCGCCGGTTCGCCGCCGCCCTCGTTCTTCGGCGCGGCGTTCGCGCCACAAGCGGCGAGGGCGAGGAGTCCGAGCGTCGCCGCGGCTGCGAGCAGTCTCTTGGTCCGCATCACTGAGAACCTTTCCGGTCTGTAAATGTTGTGAGCGACAACATATTCCGGAGACAGCTCTCCGCGCAAGGACACAATTCGGAAACGACGTCGCTACCAGGACCGCAGCGTGGCGATCCGCTCTTCGAGCTGTTCCACCGTCGCCATCGCCGTCGGCGGCCCGCCGCACGTCCGCCGCAGCTCGTTGTGGATCGCGCCGTGCGGCTTGCTGGTGCGGTGGTGATACATCCCGACGAGCGCGTTCAGCTCCTTGCGCAGCGCGGCGCGCCGTTCCCGCACGCTGGCGGGCGCCGCCTGCCGCTGCTGCTCGGGCACCGGTTCCGGCTTCCTGCGCCCAGCGTCGGCGAGCTGCTCCTGCTGCCGCTTGCGCAGCAGCGCCCGCACCTGGTCCGGTTCCAGCAGCCCCGGCAGGCCGAGGTACTCCTGCTCCTCCTCCGACCCGGCGAACACGGCGGTGCCGAACGAGTTGCCGTCGTAGATCACCTGGTCCAGCTCGGCGGAGGCATGCAGCGACTCGAAGCCCTTCTCCTCGTCGCCCGGCTCGTCCTCGGTACGGTTGGCGGCGGCCAGCAGCTCGTCGTCCCAGCCGTCCGACTCCCGGTCCGGCGTGCCAAGCACGTGGTCCCGCTCGGCCTCCAGCGCGCTGGCCAGCTCCAGCAGCGCGGGCACGCTCGGCACGAACACGCTCGCCGTCTCCCCCGGCCGCCGTGCCCGCACGAACCGGCCGATGGCCTGGGCGAAGAACAGCGGCGTCGACGCGCTCGTCGCGTAGACGCCCACCGCGAGCCGGGGCACGTCGACGCCCTCGGAGACCATCCGCACCGCGATCATCCAGAGGTCGTCGGACCCGGCGAACTCGCCGATGCGCTTGGTCGCCTTCGGGTCGTCGGAGAGCACGACCACCGGCTCGGTGCCGGTGACCTCGCGCAGGATCTTCGCGTAGGCCCGCGCCGAGTCCTGGTCGCTGGCGATGACGAGGCCGCCGGCGTCGGGCATGCCGCCGGAGCGAAGCTGGGTGAGCCGCACGTGCGCGGCGTAGAGCACCGAGGGCACCCACTCGCCGTTCGGGTCGAGCGCGGTGCGCCACGCCCGCGCCGTCTGCTCCGCCGTCAGCGGCTCGCCGAGCCGGGCGGTGAACTCCTCCCCCGCGCTGGTGCGCCAGTGCGCCTCGCCGGAGTAGGCGAGGAACACCACCGGCCGGACGACGCCGTCCTCCAGCGCGTCGGAGTAGTTGTAGGAGTGATCGGACTTGCTGCGCAGCGCACCGTCGCCGTCCGGCTCGTAGCTGACGAACGGGATCGGCGAGTCGTCACTGCGAAACGGCGTCCCGGTCAGCCCCAGCCGCCGCGTCGCCGGGGTGAACGCCTCCTGGATCGCGTCGCCCCAGGACTTGGCGTCACCGCCGTGATGGATCTCGTCGAGGATCACCAGCGTCTTGCGGTTCTCGGTGCGCACCCGGTGCAACGTCGGATGGGCGGCGACCTGGGCGTAGGTCAGCGCGACACCCCGGAAGTCCGAGGACACCGCGCCGTCGCCGTTGCGGAAGTTCGAGTCGATGGCGATGCCTGCGGCCGACGCCGCGTCGGCCCACTGGTGCTTGAGGTGCTCGGTCGGGGTGACGATCGTGACGCTGTCGACGGTGCGGTCGGACAGCAGCTCGGCCGCGATCCGCAGCCCGAACACGGTCTTGCCCGCGCCGGGCGTCGCCACCGCGAGGAAGTCCCGCGGCTGACGGGTGAGGTACTTCGTCAGCGCTCGGCGCTGCCACGCACGCAGCGGTTTCGCTGTCGCGTCCTGCTCCGGCTCTGGCTCTGGCTCTGGCGCAACATACGTCTCCGGCAATCCGGCTCCTCTCCCCGCTGTCGGCACGGACAGACGAATGCCCCCACGAGTGCCGGGCCGCGGACGTCGCGGCCGGCGGTGAGGGCGCCCGCCGAGCCTACCTGGCGGACGACGGCGACCCGGCGCATGGACACACCGCGGAAGCGACGAGCCAAAAGCCGGGAAATGGACCATGCTGGAACATGAGATGAGTGCGAATCACGATGCGGCAGATCCGGGCGGTCAGCGGCGGTCCGAACTGGCGGGACCGATGCGCCTGATCAGTCGAACGGTGCGAAAAGCCTGGGAAGGCGGCATCTTCGGCGAGGCGGCGAAGGCCGCGTTCTGGCAGGC
The DNA here is from genome assembly GCA_009377395.1 of Actinophytocola sp. Taxonomy (GTDB): domain Bacteria; phylum Actinomycetota; class Actinomycetes; order Mycobacteriales; family Pseudonocardiaceae; genus Haloechinothrix_A. The sequence goes on from WHUB01000018.1 coordinate 44,912, forward strand.
GTTGTCGCTCGCGCCGCTCATGCTCGGCCTGTTCGGCCTGCTCGGCTACGTCACCGACCTGTTCGGCCATCGGGTCGCGGTGCGCGCCAGCGAGCAGATCGTGCGCGTCAGCGAGAAGGCGTTCAGCCTCGAGGTCGTCGAGAACATCGTCAAGCCGACCGTCAACGACATGCTCACCGAGGGCAAGGGTGCCATCGTGTCGATCGGCTTCGTCATCGCGCTGTGGGCGGGCTCGTCGGCGATGTCCTCGTTCGTCGACGCCATCACCGTCGCGCACGACCAGCACGGCATCCGCAACGAGGTCTGGCAGCGGATCTTCGCGCTGCTGCTCTACATCGGCAGCCTGGTGCTGCTGATCATCGGGTTGCCGCTGATCGCCATCGGCCCCGACTTGCTGCCCCGGTTCGTCCCAGACTCGTGGCACGCCATGATCGGCTTCTGGGTGCGGGTGCTGTACTACCCCGCCCTCGGGCTGCTGCTCGTCGTCGCGCTCGCGACGCTGTACAAGGTCGCGCTGCCGCGCAAGCTGCCGTGGCACCGGGGGCTGCCGGGGGCGATCCTCGCGATGGCGATCTTCCTGCTGACCAGCGCCGGGCTGCGGTTCTACCTGGGCGGCGTCTCGGCGACCGGGTACACCTACGGCGCGCTGGCCACCCCGGTCGCGTTCCTGCTGTTCCTGTTCTTCATCGGGCTGGCCGTCGTCGGCGGGGCGTACTTCAACAGCGCGATCGAGGAGCTGTGGCCCGCCAAGCTGACCCGCAGGCAGCAGCGGCGGTGGCGGCGGCTCGAACGGGAGCGAGCGCGCGCCACGAAGCCGCTGCCCCGGCCCCGCGAGGACAACGACGAGACCGACGAACGGGCTCAGTCGTTGTCGTCGTCACCGCCAGGCGGCAAGCCTTCGTAGATCCGCTTGCACTTCGGGCACACCGGCGAGCCCGGCTTGGGTGACTTCGTCACCGGGAACGTCTCGCCGCACAGGGCCACCACGTACGAACCCATCACCGCGCTCTCGGTGATCTTGTTCTTGCGCACGTAGTGGAACATCTTCGGCGCGTCGTCGTCGGTGGCGTCGGTGCCCTCTGGCCGCGTGTCGACATCGGGAAGAACCTGAGTACTCACGTCCCCCATTCTGCCCCAGCGGGATCGTGTCCCACACCCACGCCGTCGTGTCCTGCGTTCGTGCCGTCGTGTCCTGCGCTGACGGCTTGCCGCTGATCACGCCAAATCTCTACACTTCGGACCTTGCGGAATCGATCGGGAGGTTCGTCATGTCCGCGCATGTTGTTCATATTCTGCGTATTCCGGTTCTCGTCATTCTGCTCGGCTCGACGGGACCCTCTTTCGAGGCCATGACAGGGGCCATCAGCCGGCTCGATCCGGATGCGATGTGGGAGCCATGGGCGATGATGACGGCCGTGGGGCTGGTGTTCGTGGCAGTGTGCCTGTTCGACCGGTCGCGACCGCAGCTGCGAACCGTCCTTCTCGTGGAAGTGGTCGTCGCCGCCTTCCTGGCGCTGCCGAAGTTCCAGCTGATGCTGTGGATTCCCGCGCTGCAAGGCGTCGGCGGCACCGTCAGCCTCAGCACACTCAACGACTACACCTGGGCGCTCGCGATCACCTGGCTGGTCACCGCGCTGATGACGCTGGCCCGGCAAATCCGTGCCCGGACACCCGCCGACACCGTGGAGACGATGCCGGGCTGATCCACGCACGACGGTCCGGCAGGATGCGCGTATGGCTCTCACCATCGGGACCGAGGTGGCGGCGGCCCTCGATGCCGGACGTCCGGTCGTCGCGCTGGAGTCCACGTTGCTCGCGCACGGCCTGCCCAGCGGGCGAAACCTCGCGCTCGCGCACCGGCTGACCGCCGCCGTGCGCGCGGAGGGCGCCGTCCCCGCCACGATCGCGGTCCTCGACGGCACGCCCACCATCGGCCTCTCCCCCGCCCAGCTCGACCGTGTCTGCGCCGAAGGCGAGGCGCTGACCAAGCTCACCGCCCGCGATCTCGGCCCGGCGATCGCGGGCGGCCGGTCCGGGGCCACGACGGTCGCCGCGACCAGCGTGCTGGCGCACCGAGCCGGGATCGGGGTGTTCGCCACCGGCGGCCTCGGCGGCGTCCACCTGCCTGCCCCCGGCGATCCGACGACCTGGGACGTCTCGGCCGACCTCGGCGTGCTCGCGACGACGCCGGTGCTGGTGGTGTGCTCCGGCGTGAAGTCGGTGCTCGACGTCGCGGCGACGCTCGAGGTCCTCGAGGCGCGGTCGGTGCCGGTTCTCGGCTACCGCACCGACGACTTCCCGGCGTTCTACCTGCGCTCGTCGGGACATCCGGTGCCGTGGCGCGTCGACGACCCGGGCGTCGTCGCGGCCACGGTACGGGCGCATCGCGAGCACTCGACGTCCGGAGTGGTGCTGGCGAACCCGGTCGCACCCGAGCACGAGATGGACCGCGCGCTGCACGATCGGCTGCTCGCCGAGGGGCTCGACCGCGTGCGCGAGTCCGGCACGAGGGGTGGCGGCGTCACGCCGGTGCTGCTGGCGCACTTCCACGCCGCGAGCGGCGGCGCCAGCGTCGCGACGAACGAGGCGCTGGTGCTCGCCAACGCCACCCTCGCCGCGCAGGTCGCCGCCGCGCTGGCGGCGTGACGTTCAATCCAGCAGGTCCAGCAGCGTCGAGGGGCGCAGGCGGGTGGCGCCTTCGGCCTCGATACGGGAGCGGAGCTCACGGTCGGCGGTGACCACCAGGACGTGGTCGTCGGGGCCTTCCTTGCGGGCCTGCCGGGCGACGTCGACGATCGCGGTGTCCCCGTCGCGGTCGGCGGCGACCACCTCCACCCCGTCGACGCTCGCGATGCCCCGCGCGGCGCCCTCGACGACCAGCACGATGTGCGGCAGCCAGCACCACTCCTCGGCGCCGTCGACACCGGGGATCCCGTCGTGGCCACCGGGGATGCCCGCCGCCGCCAGCGTTGCGAGCCGGTCGCGCAGCCGCTCGGCGGCGCCCGCCCGGTCGCGCCACCAGCCGTCCGGCCGCGACCCCACCACGTTGGCGCCGTCGACGATCAGCACCAGCCGCCTGCCGACCTGCATCCGCAGCGCGGGCCAGGCCGCCGCGAAGTCGCGGTGCAGCGGGTACCGCTCCACCTCGTGCGGCGGCACCCACCGCATCCCGGTGCTCTCCGCGTTCGCCACCCGCGCGTCGACCGCGCCGTGCACCGACCCGAGCACGGTGGTGTAGCGCCAGGTGCCGTGGTCGGCGACGGAAGTGGCCGTCACCCGCACCGCCTGCGCCGGCACGTCGGCCTCTTCCTCCGCCTCCCGCATCGCCGCCTGCGCGGCCGTCTCCGCGCTGCGCAGCGCCCCGCCGGGCAACGCCCAGGTGCGGCCGTGGTGCACCCACCACGCCCTGCGCTGCAACAGCACACCTCGCTCCGGGTCGGACAGCAACAGTCCGGCAGCGCCGTTCGGTCCCCAGTGCAGGCTCCCGCACGCGCATCGCACGAAGCCGTCACCGTCACCGAGTCGCACGCACCTAGCCTCGCACATCACCGGCGGCTGCCGCCGCCAGCGTCGCGGCGCCGACCAGACCCGCGTCGCCGCCGAGCTGCGCGGTCCTGATCCTGGCGAGCGGCCGGTGGCCCGCGCCGGTGAGCACCGACGCGTAGTGCTCGCGGGCGTCGTCGAGAAACAACGGCGCCGACTCGGACACGCCACCAGCGATGACGACCAGTTCCGGGTCGTAGACGTCGGCGACGATGGCGAGGCCCTCGCCCAGCCAGGTCGCCAGCTCCGCCATGGCCTGCTTGGCGATGACATCGCCCTCCCGCGCGGCGGCGGCCACCCGCCGCCCGGTCAGCGCGCCGTAGTCGGCGGCCAGCTCGCGGGCGAGCACCGTCGACGCGCGCTCGTCCCGCGCCATCAGCTCCCGGGCCGTCGTGGCGAGCGCGGTGCCGCTGCAATAGCGCTCCCAGCAGCCCCGCTTGCCGCACGAGCACGGCCGCCCGTCCGGCACGACGCGCAGGTGCCCCAGCTCGGGGCCGACGCCGTGGGCGCCGTGGAACACCACGCCGTCCTGCAGCAGCGCGCCGCCGATGCCGGTGCCGATCGCGACCAGCACGACGACCCCGGCGCCGCGTGCCGCGCCGTAGGTGTACTCGGCGACGGCGGCGGCGTTGGAGTCGTGTTCCAGCGTGACCGGCAGCCCGGTCCGCGCCGCGATGCGGTCCGCGACCGGCGCGCCGCGCCACGGCAGGTGCGGCGCGTACCGCACGGTGTTGCGGTCGGGGGCGACGAACCCGGCGACGGCGAGGCCGACCGCCGACACCGGGTGTCTGTCCCGCAGTTCCTCGACGGCGTGAGCGATGGCCGTTTCCAGCGCGTCCGCGTCGTCCGGGGTCGGGGCGAGCACCGCGTCGACCACCGTGCCGTGCTCGTCGACGACACCGGCCCGCATGCTGGTGCCCCCGACGTCGATGCCGACGGCCCTCAGAACGCCTCCCCCTTGTTCGCTGCGGCGCTCTTGCGCACCGTGATGCGCTGCGCCCGGGAGGCGCCGGCGGAGCTCGGGGCTTCCTGCCGCGGCGCCCCCGTCCACGCCGATCCGCCGTCCTGCCGCTCGGCCTGCGGCCTGCCCGGCATGTGGATGCCCTCCCCCGGGTACCACCGGTCGGCGAGCACCGCCCGCAGCACGCCGATGAGCTGCGCGAGCTGCTCGATGGCCCGCGCGGAGAACTCCGGCCGGTCGCCCCGCGCCATGGCGACGACGGCGCAGTGCGGGCACCAGCCGCAGCTCGGCTGCGAGGCGTCGTCGGAGTCGGCGGCGAACAGCCCGCTGCCGGTGTGACCGGCGGCGATGAGGGCGTCGAGCCAGGGCGCCGCATGCTCGACGATCATCTCGACGAGCAGCAGGATCTCGTTGCCGAGGTCGGCGACGGCCTCGTTGGCCGATATCCGCTCGGTTCGCTCGGTCATGGCTCAAACTCCCGGATCAGTGAGCAGCACTACCAGGCCCTCGGCGTCGGTCTCCGCCCCGGTCACCTCGCACGGCCGCAGCAGTCTCGGCAATGCGACCAGCCTGCGGAAACCGTCGATGGTGATGGCGAGGTCGTCGTCGATGCGGGCCAGGTCGACGTCGGCGTCGGGCCCGAGCGGCAGCGCGATGCGCAGCCGGTAGCCATCGTCGGACTCGGTGATCCGCAGCATCGGGGCGACATCGTCGGCTTCCCCCGCCAGCGGGTCCCCGCCACCGTAGAGTTCCTTGGCGATCTCGGCAAGCGCGTCCAGCCCGACCGGCTCGGCCGCCCGGTGCTCCACCAGCCGCACCCCGGACAGCCCGGCCGCGCCCGCCTCCGCGAGCACCGCCTCCTGCTGGGCACGGCGCTCCCGCAGCCACGACGCCGCGCCGCCGCGCCACAGTCCGGCGGCGGGAATCAGCCGGTTGGCGACGATGCCGTCGACGCGGATGCCGCGCAGCGCGAGCGCGGTGAGGGTGCGGCGGGTCTCGGCGACGACCATCCGTTCCGGGGTGAGCACCAGCCGGACCGTGGTGACCTCGCGGTCGGTGAGCATCGCCCGCAACGACTCGAGGTGGTCGCCCAGCTCCATCACCGACGCCGCCGCGCCGCCGTACATCCGGCGCAGGTAGCCGGCGATGGCCTCGGGCAGGGCGAACAGCCGCAGCGTCTCGGCGGTCGGACCGCAGTCGACGACGACGGCGTGCCAGTGCTTGGTGGCGGCGAGGCGGCGCACCTCGCCGAGCGCGAGCAGCTCGTCGACGCCGGGCAGCACGGTCAGCTCGGCCGCGTCGAGCGCGTCGACGCCGATCCCGGCGAGCGCGTCGCCGAGCTGGCCGCGCAGCCGCTGCCACGCGGTGTCGGCGAGCGAGCGGCTGTCGATCTGCACCGCATCCAGCCGTCTGTCCACTTCGGTCGGTTCGGGGCCGAGCGGGACGCCGTAGGAGTCGGCGAGCGAATGAGCGGGGTCGGTCGAGACGACCAGCGTCCGCCTGCCCTGGCCGGCGAGCGTCGCACCGGTGGCCGCGGCCAGTGTGGTCTTGCCGACGCCTCCCTTTCCGGTGAACAAGACCAGTCGCACGCTAGCGACCGCTCTCCGCGCGACGCTTGAGCTCCTTCAGCGCGATGTCCATGATCATCTTTTCCGCCTTGCGCCGAAGCTGGCCGATCATCGGCAACGCGAGCTCCACCCACAGGGTGTAGGTCACCTCGGTCTGCTCGCCGTCGAGCGGCGTGAGCTGGTAGCTGCCCACCTGCTTGCGCTGCATCTGGCCCTTGACCAGCCGCCAGTTCACGCTGAGCCCGTCCGGCGCCCAGTCGTACTCGAGCGTGTAGACGTCCTTCACCGGTCCGGCGTCGAGCGTGAAGGTGACCTTGGTCGCCTGGCCGTCGACGTCCCGCTCCAGTATCTCGGTGGACTGGACCGCCTTGGCCCACTCAGGGTAGGACTCCAGATCGGCGATGACCGCCATGATCTGGTCGGGCGGGGCGTCGACGACGATCGACTGAGTGGACTCGTCGGCCATGCCCATGAGGGTAGCCGGAACGCGCCACGCTGTCGGTGCGGGTGCCGGTGTGTCACCACCGCAGTACGAACGGGCGTTCGTGCAGCTTGAAGTGGCCGGTATTGCAGCACTCCGTCCTGCCGTGGCGCTTCCGCGCCACCAGCGGCTGATGGACGTGACCGAACAACGACCAGCGCGGCTGTTCCCGCTCGATGGCCTCGCGCAGGCTCGGCGCGCCCGCCTCGGCGCGCTTGGTCACCACGTCGTAGGTCAGCTCGGGCAGGTCGGGCGGGATGTGGCTGCACAGCACGTCGATCTGGCCGAGCCCGGCGACGGCGTCGGCGAACTCATCGTGCGGGCGCAGGTACGGCGTCCACGCCGAGGACGTCCGGCGAGGTGCGCCCGCGGGCCGCAGACTGCCGCCGACGAACCCGAACCGCAGCCCGCCGATCTTGGCGACGTCACCGTCGAGCATCTGGATGCCGCCGTCGGTGAACTCCGGCCACAACGCGGGTGCGTCCACATTGCCCGGGGTGGCGTAGGTGGGTGCGGCCATCGCGGTGAACAGCTCGGCGTACTGCTCCCGGATGGCCTCGTCGATGAGGGCGGCCGGGTCGTCGAGGCTGCCCCACAGCTCGCGTGAGTAGGCGATGGTGGCCTCGCGGTCACCCGCGCGGCGCAGGTCGGCGAAGACCTTCACCTTCTCCGCGCCGAACAGCCTGCCGAGGATGCCCCGGCCGTGGTGGGTGTAGTCGACGAAGTCGATCAGGTCGCCGAGCACGACGAGCGCGTCGGCGCCCTCACCCGCCCGCGCGAGCGCCTCGGCGTTGCCATGGACATCGGACACGACGTGTACGCGCACTGCTGCTTCCCCTGATCGGCTGGTGTCAATTCTGCGGTGGTACTCCCGGCTGACGCCCATCCTCCAGGGTGTCCTTCAGTCCGAGCGCGATCGCCTTGGCCGCCCGGGCGCGGGCGTCGTACTCCCGCGCCAACTGGCGCGGGGACAGCTCGCGCGGGCGACCGACGGCGTCGGCCGGGGTGGCGCGCAGGAAGTAGTGCAGCAGGGTGCCGTCGAGCATTGCCTCGCACCACACCTCCATGGTGCCGACGAGCGCGCCGCGCACGGTCCAGCGCATGCCCTCCTCGCCCCGGTCGCGGTAGACCTTGAGCACCAGGTCGGGCCAGTACCGCGACCACGAGCGCGGCTCGGCGAAGGCGGCGGCGACCGTCGACGGCGGCACCGCGAGGAACGTCTCATCGACGAGGTCGATCGCCTGGTCTGATAGTGCCGTCACGCTCCGAAGAATCTCACGTCCCCCGCACGGCGTATCCGGCGTGGTACCCCGTAATGGAGCAACGATAGAGTTACCCAGAGGTAACCCGACGTCGTCGTCTTGAGAGGTTGTCATGGTGCGCGAGTACACCGCCGCGTCCGCTCCCGACATCTCGGGTGAGGAGAACCTCACCGATGTCATCTGGACGCACGCCGAGCGATTCGGCGACGTCGTCAGCTTCCGCCGCCACATCGACGGCGGCTGGCGCGACGTCACCGCTCGCGACTACGCGGCCGAGGTGCTCGCCGTCGCGAAGGGGCTGATCGCGGCGGGCATCGGCACCGGCGACCGGGTCGGCCTCATCGCCAAGACGCGCTACGAGTGGACGCTCGTGGACTTCGCTGTCTGGGCGGCGGGCGGCGTGACGGTGCCGGTGTACGAGACGTCCTCGCCGGATCAGATCGGCTGGATCCTGTCCAACTCCGGCGCCAAGGCCGTGATCGTGGAGACCGACGAGCACCGGGCCCGGGTCGACCAGGTGGCGGGCAAGCTGGACGGGCTGGCGAACATCTGGCAGATCGACGGCTCGGCGTCGGCGACCGCGGCGGTGACCGCGCTGACCGAGCTGGGCTCGGACGTCTCGGACGACACGGTGCACGAGCAGCGCCGGTCGGTCGGCGCCGACCACCTCGCCACGATCGTCTACACCTCGGGCACGACCGGCCGCCCCAAGGGCGTCGCGCTCACCCATCGCAACCTGCTCGCCGAGATCAGGGCCTGTGTGGCGGCGATGCCGGGCTTGCTCGCCGCGGGCAACTCGCTGCTGGTGTTCCTGCCGCTGGCACACATCCTGGCGCGGGCGATCGCGCTGATGGCGGTGTACGCGCGGGTCACGGTCGGCCACGTCCCCGATCCGAAGACGTTGCTCGACGACCTGGCGCAGTTCAGGCCGAGCGCCGTGGTCGCGGTGCCGAGGGTGTTCGAGAAGGTCTACAACGGCGCGAAGCTCAAGGCGCATTCCGAGGGCAAGGGTGCGATCTTCGACGCAGCCGAGCGCACCGCGATCGCCTACAGCGAGTCGATGGACGCCTCGGGCGTCCCGTTCCTGCTCAAGGTCAAGCACGCGATCTTCGACAAGCTGGTGTACGGCAAGCTGCGTGCCGCGCTCGGCGGGCATTGCCTCGGCGCGGTGTCGGGCGGCGCACCGCTGGGCAGCAGGCTGGCGCACTTCTTCCGGGGCATCGGCGTGACCGTGTACGAGGGCTACGGGCTCACCGAGACCTCGGCGGCGGCCGCGGTCAACACCGAGGACGTGATCAAGATCGGCACGGTCGGCAAGCCGGTCGCGGGCACCTCGGCGCGCATCGCCGAGGACGGCGAGATCCTGCTGAAGGGCGACGTCGTGTTCGACGGCTACTGGCAGAACGACGAGGCGTCGGCCGAGGCGCTCGAGGACGGCTGGTTCCACACCGGCGACCTGGGTGCGATCGACGACGACGGGTTCCTGTCGATCACCGGCAGGAAGAAGGAGATCATCGTCACGGCGGGTGGCAAGAACGTCGCCCCGTCCGGGCTGGAGGACACGCTCAAGGCGAAGCCGCTGATCAGCCAGGCGATGGTGGTGGGCGATCAGCGGCCGTTCATCGGGGCGCTGGTCACCATCGACGAGGAGTTCTTCCCCACCTGGAAGCAGCAGCACGGCAAGCCGGCGGACGCGACGGTGGCCGACCTGGCCGACGACCCCGAGCTGCGCGCCGACGTGCAGGCGGCCGTGGACGAGGCGAACCAGGCGGTGTCCAAGGCCGAGTCGATCCGCGAGTTCACCGTGCTGCCGCAGGACTTCACCGAGGCGGCGGGCGAGATCACGCCGAGCCTGAAGCTGAAGCGCAACATCGTCGGTGAGCACTATGCCGATGCCATCGAACGGCTGTACCAGTCCTGACCGGGCCGGCGCGGCTATACTCAGCCAACCGTCCGCCCCGCGCGGCGACGACTGGCTTGGTGAGCGCTGGCCCATGAGCACCTTCGAACAGATCCGCACGGCCGTGATCACCTTGCTGCGCGCGGAGACGGTCGAGTTCGATCCACCGCCGCGTGCCCTCGCGAAGGCGGCGCTCAGCAGGCGCATCGAGCGGGTCGAGATGCGCGCGATCGGCGTGCCGATCGAAGACACCGAGCTCACCCTCGCGCGGCTCGACCTGGTCGCCGAGGACGTGCGGGTGCGGTTCTCGCTGCGCAGGCCGGCGTTCGACGTCGGCGAGACGACGTTCGCAGCGACCCTGACCCAGGACCAGCTCAGCACGCTGGTGCCGCTGCCGCCGGGGGTGGACCGGCTGTCGGTGACCCGGCGGGGGTTCACCTTCCACACCGTGGCCGGTATCCCGATCTACACCTCGGCCAGCCTCAACGGCACCAAGGTCGTCGTCGCCCCGTCCGCTCCGGCGAAGGTGCCGCTGCTCGACCTGATCGGCATCGACATCGACATGCCGCAGCTGCCGGTGCGCAGCGGGCTCGAGCAGCTATCGCGGTTCGGGCTCAGCTTCGACCTGCCCCAGCTGCCCGCCAACGCCACCATCGACCGACTGCACCTCCACGACGGCCACGTCGTCGTCACCGGCACGGCCGACATCAGCTCCTAGGCTTGCGCTGGGCCCAGTCGGCGACGACGGTGTTGAGGATCGGCATCGGGAGCGGACCGGTGCCGAGCACGACGTCGTGGAACTCGCGGATGTCGAACGCCGCCCCGAGCGCCTGCTCGGCCTGGCTGCGCATTCGTTGCAGCTCCAGCCTGCCCACCATGTATGACAGCGCCTGCGCCGGCACCCCGGCGTAGCGGTCCACTTCGGACTCGACCTCGACGGCAGGCATCGGGGTGTGCTCGGTCAAAAACGACACCGCCCGCTGTCTGCTCCAGCCGTAAGCGTGCAGCCCGGTGTCGACGACGAGCCGCGCCGCCCGCATCGACTCCTGGCTCAGCATCCCCAGCCGCGCCAGGTCATCGGAGTACAGCCCCATCTCGTCGGCGAGCCGTTCCGCGTACAGCCCCCAGCCCTCGGCGTAGGCGTTGATGTCCGCGATCCGCCGCAACAGCGGTAGCTTCTCCAGGCCGAGCGCGGTGGTGATCTGGAAGTGGTGCCCGGGAACGGCCTCGTGGAACGCGATCGCCTCGGACAGATGACGACAGCGCTGGGTCGCATCAGCCGTGTTGGCGAAGTAGGTGCCCGGCCGCGAACCGTCGAGCGACGGCGGGGTGTAGTAGGCGACCGAGCCGCCCTCGGCCTCGGCGGCAGGCACAGGCTTGACGACGACCTGCTCGCCCGGCACCCGACCGAACCACTGCGCCGCGACCGCCTCGGCGTGGGCGATGGCCCGGCGTGCCGAGGTGAGCAGCTCCTCGCCGCTCGACCAGCGCAGCGCCGGGTCGGTGCGGATCCGGTGGAAGATCTCGGTCCGCGACCGGGTGCCGAACACCCGCGCGCCGATGGTGGCGTACTCGGCGTCGAGCTTGTCCAGCAGCTCCAGCCCGGTCGTGTGCAGCTCCTGCGAACTGTGCTCGGTGGTGGTGTGCACGGCCGCGAGCGCCTGGTAGCGCTGCTCGCCGTCCGGCTGCCACCACAGCCCGGCCTGCCCATCCTCGCGGGCCTTGGGCAGCATCTCGTAGGCGAGGAAGTCGCGGTAGTGCCCATAGGCGGGACGCACCACGTTCTCGATGAGCGCGTCCCGGCGCGCGGCGAAGCGGGCGCTCTCCCGCTTCGGCCGGATCGCACGCAGCGGGTCGTCGCGCCGCGCGCGCAGGTACCGGTCCACGAACCCGACACCCGCCCTGACCAGGAACGCGGGCGGCGCCAGCCCCCGCGCGACGCCCTCTCGCTGCCGCTCCGACAGCGTGGTGAGGTAGCCGGGCATGGCGTCGAGGCGGGCGAGAAACCCCTCCGCCGTCTCGTCATCGGACAGCGAGATCAACGGCAGCGCCAGCAGCGGCCACAACGCGGGCGCCGACAGGCCGTCGCTGACGGAGAACTCCTCTACCCGCACGTCGATCTCGGCGGCCAGCGCGAACGCCTGCTGCACGATGAGTTCCCGGGTGATCCGGTCGGTGTCGTCCAGCGGGCCGGGGTCGACGTCGGTCGCCGCGCGTGCCAGCGCGAACATGTGGTCACGGGTGCGCTGCCGCGTCTCTTCGCGGTAGTCGGCCAGCCGATGGTGCGGGCCGGGCAGGCCGAGCAGCGACGCCTCGAACGGATAGGCTTCGAAGCGGGCGGCGACCAGTTCTTCCGCGAGCTGGGTGATCTCACTCATGCTCGGCGCTGCGCTTGGTCGCCCACCCAGTTCGAGATCAGTTTCTCAAGCACGGCAAGGGGAACGGCGCCGCTGCCGAGTACGACGTCGTGGAATCCCTTGATGTCGAAGGCGCTACCGAGGCGGCGTTCGCCGTCGTCCCGGAGTCGTTGAATCTCCAGTCTGCCTACCATGTACGACAGCGCCTGGCCGGGATAGGCGATGTATCGGTCCACTTCGGACTCGATCTCGACGTACGCCATCGGGGTGTTGCGCCGCAGGTAGTCGACCGCCTGCTGACGGCTCCAGCCCTTGGCGTGCAGCCCCGTGTCGACGACGAGCCTGCCCGCCCGCATGGAGTCCATGCTGAGCATTCCAAGCAACGCGACGTCGTCGGAGTACAGGCCCATCTCGTGTGCCAGCCGCTCGGTGTAGAGCCCCCAGCCCTCGGTGTAGGCGGTGAACTGGCTGACCCGGCGCAGCTGCGGCACCTCGGTGAGTCCCTGCGCGAGGCTGATCTGGAAGTGGTGGCCGGGGATCGCCTCGTGGAACGCGGTGACCTCGGCGGTGTGGCGGAACCGCTCGGTCGCCTCGTAGGTGTTGGCGAAGTAGGTGCCGGGCCTGCTGCCGTCGGTCGAGGGCAGCAGGTAGTAGGCGGCCGGTGCTCCCGGCGCCGCCGCTGCGGGCACCGGCTCGACCGTCCACGGCTGCGACGGGATCGTGCCGAACCAGCGGGGCGCCTCGGCCTCGGCGCGCTCGATCGTGGCCCCCGCCGTGCCGAGCAGCTCGTCGGCGCTCGACCAGCGCAGCTGGGCGTCGCCGCGCAGCCGCTCGAAGATCTCGTCCGGCGCGCTGGTGCCGAACGCCCTGGACCCGATCTCGGCGTACTCCTCGGCGAGCCGGCCGATCAGATCGAGGCCGGTCCGGTGCAGTTCGTCGGGGTCGCGGTCGGTGGTGGTGTGCACCCTGGCAAGCCTGGCGTAGGCGGCGGCGCCGTCCGGCAGCCAGCACAGCCCCGGCCGGTCGGGGGCACGGCCGGGTGGCGCGATGTCGTGCGCGAGCCCCTCGCGGTAGCGGGCGAAGGCTGGTCGCACCTGCTCGCGCAGGATCCGCTCGCGGTCGGCGTCGAACCCGTTCGCCAGCTCCGCCGGTGCCTGCGGCCGCAGCAGCGGGTCGGACTCCGGCGCGGCGAGGTGCCGGTCGAGATGCGCCACGGCGGCCTCGACCAGGTGGGCGACGCCGACCCTGTCGGAGGCGACCCCGGCGCGGTGACGCTCCAACGCCGCGTCCAGGTAGTCCGGAATGTCCCGCAGCCGCCCGAGATACGACTCGGCCGACGCCGCGTCGGCCACCGGCAGCATCGGCAGCGCGGTCAGCAGACCGGCCGCCGGGGCGACGAACAGGTCGGTGATGGTGAACTCGGGCAGCTTGAGCGCGACCTCGTCGAGGTGGCTGCTGCCCAGCGCGATAACGACGTCGCGGGTGACGGCGTCCTGCTCGCTGAGCCCCTCGGGCTCGATCTTCCGTGCCCGCGCCAGCACTTCCTCGGTCGCCTCGGCGGTGCGCCGCTCGTCGGCCTCGCTGATGTCGCCGAGTCCCGGCCGGGTGCTGTCGACGCCGAGCAGCGCGGGCAGCAGCGGGTTCGCCGCGAACTGAACCTCAAGGAGCTGATCGGCAAGCTGTGCCACGTGCATGCCGGTCAGCCTATCCAACCGCGATCGCCGCCACGCGGTAGCGTTTGGCGTGTGGTCGTAACGGATCCGATCGACGCCCGCCTGCTCGCCGCGCTCGCCGAACACGGCAGGGTCGCGGTACACGAGCTCGCGGCGCGACTCGGCATGGACCCGCGCGAGGTCGCCTACCGGCTCGTCACGTTGTCCGGCAGCGGGCTGCCGCTACTGGTCGGCGTCGAGTGCGATCCGAACGGCCTGCGCGCCGCGCTCGCGCAGCCACCGCCGCAGCCGTGGCCGCCTCCCCCGCCGCAACAGCCGAGCCCCTGGGGTCCGCCGCAGACGGCGTCCTGGGCACGCGGCGACGCGGGCTGAAGCCCTGGTGCCGACACGACAAAACCCCGGCCGCTTGAATCCAGAGGCGAACCGGGGTCTTCGGTCATCATGATACCGTTGCCTTCTTGTGAGCAAGTGTGAGTGCTCGTCATTAGGCAGCCTCGCCTT
>WHUB01000190.1 GCA_009377395.1 Actinophytocola sp.
ACGTTCGTCCCCGTGAAGACAACGGCGGCGTGGGGGAAGTGCTCGAGTGCATCGAGTAGCGCGACCAGACCTTCATGGCTCGCGTCGGGATCGGTGGTGACCGGATGGTAGGTGACCACAATGGTCGGTTGAGTGAGTTCGCGACCATAGGTGGCCTCCCAGTCTTCGCGCCTGACGAACGGTGCGGTCAGGATGGAATCGATCGTCGGCGCACCGGTGTTGAACACCCTGTCGGGCTGTTCCCCGAGTTGAACCACGCGTCGCCGCATCTCTTCGGTGGCCGTGAAGTGCAGGTGGGACATCTTCGTGATGGCGTGCCGAACTGCATCATCCGTCGAACCCTCGGTAACGTCGCCGCCGGCGAGGTGGGCCACGGGAAGTAGCCGCACCATCGCGCAGGTCGCGACCGCCAGCGCTTCATAGCGGTCGCCGAGAACCACCAAGAGGTCGGGATTGAGCCGGTCGAGCGCGTCCGCGAAACCGATACAACCGAGACCAAACGACTTCGCCACTGCGGTCGGCGTGTCGTTGGCCAGCACCATGTCGACCACCTCGTCGGCGACGAAGCCGTCATTGGTCACCTGCTCGAGCGTGTAACCCTGCGTTGGCACCAGGTGGCCACCGCTGACCAGCAGCTTCAAATCGACATCGGTGTCGTCGCGAAGGGCCGTCATGACAGGCACCAGTGAGCCGTAGTCGGCACGCGAACCGGTAAAGACACAGATCCGTCTGATCGTCAACACTGCCCTTCGTGACACTCGCCAGTAGAGAAACTGTCCGCCACGATTCTCGACGGAGCCAATGTGAACGCCAGGGCGCCGTTTACGGCGTCCCCGCCGTGGCCGGGAACGCGCAACGACCGATCGCGCCAAGTCCCGGCCAACCCGTCACGACAAGGAGTTTCCGTGCGTACTTCTCCCCGTAGGTCACTGCGGGTGAGGAGACACCATGTATCCCAGGATCTTGCAGCGCTGCCTTGCGCTGCTGGGCACGAGCGCCGTGCTCGCAGCCTCGAGATCGCCGTCGCCGCGCCGGCGCAGGCCGACCCGGTCTGCGTGGGAGCGACAGTCAGCGGCGCCGCGACGGGGAGCGAGCCCGAGGTCGTCGACCGGCCCGGCGCGGTCGACCTGCCGATCTGCCGGGGC
>WHUB01000191.1 GCA_009377395.1 Actinophytocola sp.
GTACGAGACCCTCGGTGACCTCGCGCCCGCTCCCACGGAGGCGCGGGCGATCGCCAGCAGGGCCCGCACCTTCTCCGACACCGGCGCACCCTCCGGATCGGTGTGCACCGCCTCCACCAGCGCCATCCCTGCGTCGAGTTGCGCCGCCGCCGTGGCACCGTGCGTCCCCGCGCAGAACCCGCACGCGTTCAGTCCGGACACGTACGCGGCGATGAGCTCCCGCTCGCCCCGGGACAACGTGCTGTCGCCGCGCAGCAGCACCTCCGCGAGCGCCATCAGCGGCCCCGCGGTCTCCGGCCGATACCTCAGCAGCCCGACGATGCCCGGTGCGTCGTTGCCCAGCTCGATGTGCGCCATGCCGCAAGGCTCATCGGCGCACGAAAGCCGGTCAACCCGTCCGGCCGGAAGGTCCCGCGCCCGCCGGGCCGCCAGCAGGTCCTCCAGCGTCTTCTCCCAGTGGGTGGCCACGGCCTCGATGTCGTACCGCCGCGAGGTCGCGAGGGCGGCCTTGCCGAGGCGGCGGCGGAGGGGTTCGTCGTCCATGAGGCGGGAGAGGGCCGTGGCGAAGGCGGAGATGTCGTCGTCCGGAATGAGCAGCCCGTCGTGGCCGTGCGTGATGATCTCGCGCGGGCCGCGGGGGCAGTCGAAGCTGACCACCGGCAGCCCCACTCCGAACGCCTCGATGACGGTCATGCCGAAACCCTCGAAGTACGAGGTGACGGCTGCGATGGACCCCTTGGCGAGGGCGTTGCCGATGTCCGGGGTACGGCTCTTCAGCCTGATCCGGCCCGCCAGGCCGAGCTCGTCGATGCGGGCGCGGAGCTCCCCGTGCAGGCGGCCCGCGCCGTAGATCCACAGCTCCCAGTCGGGGTACGCGGGGACGAGCTTGGCGAAGGCGTCGATGAGCCGGTCGAAGCCCTTCACCGGGGAGAACCGGCCCGCGCTCACCACCACGTGGGCCGCGAGGTCCGCGCATGGCCGGGCCGCGCCGGCCGCGAGCCCGTTGCCGATCGCGTCGACGCGCGTACGGGCCCCGCGCAGCAGCCTCCGGTACTCGTCTCGGTCCGCCTCGGTGAGCGTCACCACCCCGTCGAGGCGCCGGTAGTCGCGGCGGATGCGGTGCAGGATCCCCGGCCGGTG
>WHUB01000192.1:0-557 GCA_009377395.1 Actinophytocola sp.
ACGAAGTTCCGCCCGGTACGGTCGGCGAGGTTGTCGTGCGCGGCGGACATGTGATGCGCGGCTACTGGAACAAGCCCGAGGAGACGGCGCGGACCCTCCGGGACGGGTGCATCTACACCGGCGACGGCGGCTACATGGACGAAGACGGTTACATCTTCATCGTCGACCGGATGAAAGACGTGATCAACGTCGACGGCTGGAACGTCTTCTCCACCGAGGTGGAGCAGGCGATCGCGGCCCATCCCGCCGTGGCCGCGGTCGCGGTGATCGGCATTCCCGACGACAAGCCAGGGGAGAAGGTGCACGCGGTCATCGTGCTCAAACACGGCCGTACGGCGAGCGAGGAGGACATCCGGCGGCACTGCGAGCCGTACTGGGCGGGAATGGACCGCCAGGTCAACTGACCCGCAGGCCGTGGTCGCGATGAGTTCTGGGTGCCGGGCCGGTCTGTCCTGTCGTGACCATGAGAAAGAGAGACGACATGAGCGCACCGGCGGTCCTCATGACCGGGATCGTGTTCGGCGAGTCACCGCGCTGGCACAACGGACGACTCTGGT
>WHUB01000192.1:567-858 GCA_009377395.1 Actinophytocola sp.
TCGCGCTCGACGCCGACGGCGGCCACGAGGTGGTGGTGACCGTCCCGTCGTTCCCCATGTGCATCGACTTCCTCCCCGACGGACGGCTGCTCGTCGTGGACTCGGCGCAACGGCGGCTGCTGCGGCGCGAGCCCGACGGGTCGCTCGTGGCGCACGCGGACCTCTCGGGGGTGTCGACCAAGCCGTGGAACGACATCGTGGTCGACGAGCGAGGCAACGCCTAGTGTCCTGCGTCAGTAGTTCGTCGTTGGTTAGGTATGAGCATTCCGTCTGATGGGGCGTTGCGGCGGC
>WHUB01000192.1:868-1128 GCA_009377395.1 Actinophytocola sp.
GGCCCGGGCCGAAGCTTCCTGCGCTGATCCTTACCGGGGAGGAGCGTGAGACGCTGCAGCGGTGGACGCGGCGCGCCAAGACCTCGCAGGCTCTGGCGCTTCGGTCGCGGATCGTGCTGGCGTGTGCGGGGCCTGAGGTGCCCGTGATCGTGCAGGTGGCCGGGGACCTGGGTGTCAGTGCGGACACGGTCGGTAAGTGGCGGAGGCGGTTTTCCGCCGACCGGCTGGATGGCCTGGTCGATGAGCCGCGGCCGGGCCGG
>WHUB01000193.1 GCA_009377395.1 Actinophytocola sp.
GTATGCCGAATCGCGTACGGGTGCTGACGGTGTCGGATAGCGACCGGGTGGAGCTGGAGCGGCGGGCCAGGGATCGGGGGGCCCCGGCTCGGGTGGCCGAGCGGGCCCGGATCGTGTTGTTGTCGGCGGAGGGGCTTTCCGGGCCGCAGATCGCTGAGCGGCTGGGCTGTAGCGAGCCGACGGTGGTCAAGTGGCGGGGGCAGTACGCCGGGGCTGGGCTGGCGGGTCTGGAGGACGCGTCCCGGCCGGGCGGGCCGCGCAGCGTGCTGACGGATGAGGCGGTGTGTGAGATCCTGGCCGCGACGGTGACTCCGCCGCCGGAGTCTCTGGCCGCGCAGGGGATCACGCACTGGTCGTCTCGGCGACTGGCGGACTGGCTGCGTCGGGCGAAGGGGATCGCGGTCAGCCATGACAGCATTTCCCGGCTGTGGCGGCGGTTCTGCCTGGCTCCCCACCGCGTCGAAGGGTTCAAGTTCTCCACCGACCCGCAGCTGGACGCCAAGGTCAAAGACGTGGTGGGCCTGTATCTGGCCCCGCCGGACAACGCCGTGGTGGTTTGCGTGGACGAGAAGTCCCAGTGCCAAGCCCTCGAGCGCACCCAGCCGATCCTGCCGATGCGCCCGGGCATCCCCGAACGGGCCACCCACGACTACGCCCGGCACGGGGTCACCTGCCTGTTCGCCGCCCTGGAGGTCGCCACCGGGAAAGTCACCGACGCCTGCTACCCCCGCCACCGGCACCAGGAGTTCCTGCGCTTTTTGAAGAAGGTCGCCGCCGCCTACCCCGGCCAGCAGCTGCACGTCGTCCTGGACAACTACGCCACCCACAAGCACCCGCAGGTCAAAGACTGGCTGGCGACCAACCCCAGGATCACACTGCACTTCACCCCGACCGGCTGCTCGTGGCTCAACCTCGTCGAGTGCTTCTTCTCGGTCATCACCCGCCAAGCCATCCGCCGCGGCTCCTTCACCTCCGTCCGCGAGCTGACCGCCGCCATCGGCGCGTTCATCGACGGCTGGAACAACCACCCACGGCCCTTCACCTGGACCAAACACGCCGACGAGATCCTCGCCAGCATCCGCCGCGCGAAGACTAAAACCAACGTTCTTACAGACCACTAGA
>WHUB01000194.1 GCA_009377395.1 Actinophytocola sp.
CAGGTTCAAATCCTGTCAGCCCGACCAACCGAATGAGCCCCCTGACCAGCGGAAAGCCGCAGGTCAGGGGGCTTTTTCGTGGGACGTTATGATCACAATGTGATCATTGCGCGTCCGGCTTGGGGACCTGCCGGGGACTACGAGTGACTAACTGAGTGACTAAGGGTCTTCGCGAGATCGCGGCGGAGTACGACGCTCCCGAGGAGCGTTGTCGGCGCGGATTCTGGCCCGCCGTGCCACCACGTCGACCTCACTCTGAACCTCCATAGCCACTGGTGCCAGTTCAGTGCCTGATGATGCAATCGTCTCCAACTCCGTACGGAGCGATTCGAGTGAGCTGAGCGAAGCTTCAGCTCGACTCAGGTCTAGGTCTCTGTCCTGCATGAAGCGCCAATCGTCGGTGAGTACGTGAAGATTGCGCGCCAGATGCCAGTATCGGTTCTGTTTGTCTGAAATCCTGCGGATCGAGAATCCGCCGCACATGCTGCACACGTACCGCTGGTAGGTGTTGTCCTCCCGCTCGTAGTAACCGATCAGCATCGGAAGCCATTCATCCAGGGTCAACAGGTCGTCGTTGCGCCTCATTGAGCGATGGTGTTGGCAGAACAACGGGGCGTGAGCCAGGCCTTGCCAGCGTCCATGCGCATTGCTGCTATAGACCTGAACCGAGGCGAGCGGGCCCAGTGGCAGGCCTTGAAGGAACGGCCACGCGAATTCAAAGCAACTGCCGCTGCTGCTGGCCATCAGCGATAACGGCCTCCAGATGCGCTCGCACACCACCCGCGAGTTCCTCGCCGGCGTCGCGATTGCCCGCCAGTTCGGACGGCCCGGCACGCCGACCGATCAGGCCTGGATCGAGACGCTATTCGGGCGCGTCAAGGGCGAGTGGCCTCACCTGGAAAAGACCCGCGACCCCGGCGAACTCGAGCGCGAACTCGAACACGTCCGGGCCGAATACAACGGGCTCAGGCTCCATACCTCCATCGGCTATGTCTGCCCCGATGACACACGAAGGACGAGGCGAGGCCTACCGGCAAAACCGACGCGACGGGCTCGCTCAAGCGGGTCAAGTCCATCGGTGTGGTGTAGCGGTCGTGTCGCGTGATCTTGTTGTGG
>WHUB01000195.1 GCA_009377395.1 Actinophytocola sp.
CTGCGACTTCGGCTGGTGATGTGGAGTCTGGCACGGTGGCCGGCTACAACGGGCTGCGGCTGTTCATGCACCCTGAGATGGCTTCGGGCCATGCGATCGTCGTCAACGGCGCGTGGCTTAGTGCGCATGCGACGGATGTTCTGCTGGCGTCGCTGCCGAACCTGTCCGACAACACCATCAGGGTCCGCGCCGAGGTGTACGCGGCTGTGTTGATCGGTGACGCGTCGGCTGTGCAGCGGGTCGACATCGCTTCGGCGGCGTAGATGGGCCAGGAGGGGCCGGCGCGGGACGCGGAGTTGTTCGCTCTCGCGCTGGTCGACCTGGTCGCAGACCTCGGCGTCGAGCCCCAGGAGGAGAGCCTGTCGCGTCTGATGGCGTTGGGTGAGCATCTGGAGGTTGAGCCTGCGTTGCGCGCGGCGCTGTTCCTGGCGGGTTGTGTTGTGGGGGTCGCTGGGGCTGCGGGGATGCCCGTGGATGCGTTTGTCGCTGCGCAGCGCGCCGAGGTGTTACGTCAGGCAGGGGGGCCGCCGACGCTGGTGTAGAATGACGTCGCGTTCGACGCTCCGATTAATTTCCGCCGTGGCGGAAATAATTCCGTGCAGTTCCTCGGCCCTCACCGACATCCTGATTTATTTGAACACGTGTTCCAAGAATTCATCTCTTGGCGGCGTCGAGGCCTGCGTTGTACCCGTCGCGCCAGCCGTCCTCGTAGCCTTCCCGCAGCCCTTCGCGCAGCCCCTGGTTGAACGGGGTGTCGGGGGAGACCAGCCCCACCTTCTCCAGGTCGGCGCGGACGCGGCGTGCCCGATCTGAGACGTTGCGGGAGCGCCATCTGTTACGGGCGGCAGGGGCGGTCATCAGGTCGCCTCGCGGGCGAGATCTGTGATGACCGTCTCCACTTGCCGGCGGGTGTTCTTCCAGGTCCCCGATGAGCGGTCGCGGACCCCTGACAGCTCGTCGGTGACCTCTGCGACGGTGGCCCCTGAGGCGAGCAGGGCGACCACCCGCTGACCTTGGGCAGACCTCGGGCCAACCTCGGGCAGACCTCGGGCAGAACCCTGCTGTTGCGAACCTGTTCGCAAGAGGCCGGCCTCAGGTTCGCCCAAGGTTAGC
>WHUB01000196.1:0-707 GCA_009377395.1 Actinophytocola sp.
AGGTCGGCACGCTCCGCCTGGCTCAGCGTGGCCAGCCGCGGCAGCAGCTCCAGCAGCGTGTCGTGGCGCAGCGCGCGCCGCTCGTACTGGCCCGCGGAGCTGGGCGCGGCGCCGCCGACCCTGGCGAGCGATCGCAGCGTCTTGCTGGTGCCCACCACCAGGTCCGGGTCACCGACCTTGACGATGTCGCGCACGACGGTCGCCACCTGTGACCGGACGAACGTGCGCAGCGCCTTCACCTCGCCCGGCGTGGGCGGGTCGTTGCTGATCCAGTCCCTGGTGAGCCGGTTGGCGCCCAACGAGAGGCTGGTCGCGACATCGGGTTCCTCGTCGATGCCCGCGGCGAGCTCCAGCGACCCGCCGCCAATGTCGACGACCAGCAGCCGCCCGCTCGACCAGCCGTACCAGCGGCGCACCGCGAGGAACGTCAGGCGTGCCTCGTCGTCACCAGGAAGAACCTGCAGGTCGATCCCGGAGGCGGCACGCACCCTGTCGAGCATCTCGCCACCGTTGCCCGCCTCCCTGATCGCACTGGTGGCGAACGCGAGCACGTCCTCACAGCCCCGGTCGGCCGCGACGTCGAGCGCCTCGGCGACCGTCTGGCGCAGCGCCTCCTCCCCTGCGGCGTCGACGGCGCCAGCACCGTCGATATGCTCGGTGAGCCGCAGCCGGGTCTTGTGCGACCATGCGGGCAGCGGACGGGCACC
>WHUB01000196.1:717-1105 GCA_009377395.1 Actinophytocola sp.
ACCGTGTTGGAGCCGACGTCCAGAACGCCCAGTCGCATGGCCCGATCCTAGGACGAACCGGCCACCCACCGCGCGAACAGCGCCCCCGGCGTCCTCCCGCGACGTCCTCCCGCGTGCTCGTGCGGCCGCGCCCCACCCCGAATGAACACGTTCGGTGCATGATTTCCGTGATCACACGACGAGTCCGGGGTTCCCCTCGTCCACAGCCTGTTCGACCCCCGGAACGATCAGGTTAACGTGGTCATTTCCCCAGGTGACGGCGGCGAGCAGGCAGCGGGCGGCTCGCCAGGCAACGGGCGGTGTCAGGACGACGACGCCGGGTCCTGCACCCAGAAGATGGGCTCGCGGTCGCGGGTGCGCTTCAGCTCGAAGAAACCGTCGGTACCGG
>WHUB01000197.1 GCA_009377395.1 Actinophytocola sp.
AGGACGCGTTGGGCGTAGTCGCGCAGCAGCTCGCGGGCCTGGCGGTGTGCCGCGCGTTGGTCGTCGTCGAGGTGTGCCAGCTCGCGGGCGTCGTCCGCGCTCAGATCGCCGGGCAGGATCATGATCGGGAATTGCCAGCCGGTGTTGGGGTCGGTGGTGTCCACGGGTGCTGATTCTGACGCGCCGGGTCGTGACACGCCGCCCGCAGGCCCCGGCGTGGCGGAGGTCGGGCCAGTACGGTGGCGGTCGTGTCGAACGAGAGCACTGGCGCCCCGCGGCTGGGCACCGACGTGCTGGTGACGGCGTGGCGCGCGGTCCAGTCGCCTCCAGACAACCGGTGCGCAGCACCGCTTCCTTGAGCATGTCGATCAGCGGCACCGTGCCCCATCGGGTGGCCACCGTGGCCTTGAGATTGCGCAGGTTGCGCGGCTCCGGCGCGGCCTCGAACGGAGTAAGCTTGATCGCTCCCGATCGGCGTTCGGAGATCGACAGCCAGTCCAGGTTCGGCAGGGCTTGGTGCAGCGCGTCGAGTTCAGCGCGCATCTCTTCCCGTAGCCCGTCGATGAACTCCGTGGGGTCCAGCGGTTTGCGCAGCGCTTGGTAGTGCTCGACGCGCCGTTCCTCGAATTCGGCCGGCAGATCCTCGGCGGGGTTGCGCCACTTGTCGGCGCCGTCGACCCAGATTTCCTTGCAGCGCAACTGCTCGCGCAGCGCTTGGAACGTGCAGACCTCGTAGACCATGCGCACCACCCGCTGGCGGCGCCGCTTGTCTTCCTTGTAGACCAGCCCTTCCCAGTCCCCGCTCAGGCCGCGATGGACAGGAACGTGTTCGCCGACCGGGTAGTAGTGCAGGTTCCCGGCGGTGGCGTACCGGCTGATCAGCTCCAGTGCTTCCAGCACCGGGCGGTGGACGGTGTTGTTGCTGGAAAACCCCAGCACCTGCACCCGCTTGATCAACCCGGTGCGGTAGTGGTTGGTGTAGGACGCCTTCAGCGTGGTCTTCACCGTGCGCTGATACGTCGGCCCCGACGCCTTGAACTCGGCCACCAGATCAGCCAGCACCGCTGGTGAGGCGACCGGGAACACGACATCCCGCACCCGCT
>WHUB01000198.1:0-827 GCA_009377395.1 Actinophytocola sp.
ATCGGGTCGGCGGAAGTGGCGTTTGGGGTTGCAGCGTTGGTTGCGCCGGCGGAGGTAGCCGGCGATCGGGGCTTGTTGCGCGTCGTGGCGGGGGTAGTCGCTGCCGTCGAGGGTGCAGTACCGCACGGCTTGGAACTCCGATTCGATCCAGTTCAACCAGGACGTGTTACTCGGCGTGTACACGAGCTCGATGGCATGCTCGGCGCACCAGGCGGTGACCTCGGCCTTCTTATGGGGCCCGTAGGTATCGCAGACCACGTACAGCTTCCCGGTCGGGAAGCGGCGACGCAGCTGCTTGCAGAAGTCGAGGAACTCCCGCCAGCGTTTCCGGTCCCGGAACCGGTAGAACACCTGTCCGGTGGCGAGGTCGAGCGCGGCGAACATGTGCCGCACCCCGCCGGTGCGGGTATACCTCGCGCGGAACCGGGCCGGACGGCTCCTGGGGAACCAGCCGCGCCCCGGCCTCGGCATAGATCGACGCAGATCACCCGCCCGTCGGCAGGAGGGTGGTCGTAGAGGTCGAGGATGCGGTCCTTCTTCGCCACGAAGTCTGGATCCTTACTAGCTTTCCACGTCGTCGTGGCCTGCCACGAGATCCCCGCCGCGTGCAGGACCTGCCGGAGCCTCTCCGTGCTGATCGTGATCCGCCCGTGCGTGGCGAGGTACTCGACCAGCTTGGTCAGGCTCCACGTGATGCACGGCAACCCCAGCTCAGCTGGCTTGCACGAGGCGATACGGCAGATCTGTTCACGGGCGGCCGGGCCGATCCGCCGCGTCGGCCCGGGACTCCATTTTGGGTCCAAGGCACCGAACCCGTGCGAGGTATA
>WHUB01000198.1:837-1102 GCA_009377395.1 Actinophytocola sp.
TTGACGAGGCACTAGGATCCGCGAGCTGGGTTCAGGTAGGCACGGAGGCGAGGGCCTCCCTCCGTGCTCATGATGGTCGTGACGTTCCTGGGGCACTCCCGGATGCGTGGGCTGAGCTCAGCAGACAGTACGACATACATGGCCGGATCGATCTCGTGGATGATCTCGCGCACCCTACCGTCGATGTCGATCCGATGACATACGTCATGCGGCTCCTCCTAGACCGACAGAGCTCGACTCTATTCGGCGCAGTGCGCTGAGGTCT
>WHUB01000199.1:0-501 GCA_009377395.1 Actinophytocola sp.
GAACTGCGTCGGCAGCAGTCGACGTTGGAGATGATCGCGTCGGAGAATTTCGCGCCGGTGGGTGTGCTCGAGGCGCAGGGTTCGGTGCTGACGAACAAGTATGCGGAGGGGTATCCGGCGAAGCGCTACTACGGCGGGTGTGAGCACGTCGATGTGGTGGAGAACCTGGCGATTGAGCGGGTGAAGGCGTTGTTCGGTGCCGAGCACGCCAATGTGCAGCCGCATTCGGGTGCGCAGGCCAACGCGGCGGCGATGGCGGCGGTGTTGCGGCCGGGCGACACCATCATGGGTCTGGATTTGGCGCATGGTGGGCATCTGACGCACGGCATGAAGATCAATTTTTCGGGCCGGTTGTACAACGTGGTCGCCTATCAGGTGGACGGGGAGTCGGGCCGGGTCGACATGACCGAGGTGGCGCGGCTGGCGAAGGAGAACGAGCCGAAGCTGATCATCGCGGGGTGGTCGGCGTATCCGCGGCAGTTGGACTTCGCCGAGTTCCGC
>WHUB01000199.1:511-1097 GCA_009377395.1 Actinophytocola sp.
TGGACATGGCGCACTTCGCCGGTCTGGTGGCCGCCGGGTTGCATCCGAATCCGGTGCCGTATGCCGACATCGTCACCACCACGACCCACAAGACGCTGGGTGGGCCGCGGGGCGGGGTGATCCTGTGCCGGCAGGAGCTGGCGAAGAAGATCAACTCGACGGTGTTCCCGGGCCAGCAGGGTGGCCCGTTGGAGCATGTGATCGCGGCGAAGGCGGTCGGGTTCAAGATCGCGGCCAGTGCCGAGTTCGCGGAGCGGCAGCAGCGGGTGCTCGACGGGGCCCGGATTCTGGCCGAGCGGCTCTCGGCGCCGGATGCGGCCGAGGTCGGGGTGAAGGTGCTCACCGGCGGCACCGACGTGCACCTGGTGCTGGTCGACCTGGTGAACTCGGAGCTGGACGGCCGCCAAGCCGAGGACCGGCTGCACGAGATCGGCATCACCGTCAACCGCAACGCGGTGCCCAACGACCCCCGCCCGCCGATGGTCACCTCCGGGCTGCGCATCGGCACCCCCGCCCTCGCCACCCGTGGTTTCGGCAACGCCGATTTCGCCGAGGTCGCCGACATCATCGCCACCGCACTCAAGCC
>WHUB01000019.1:0-743 GCA_009377395.1 Actinophytocola sp.
TTGGGCGTGTCGCCCGAATCAAGCAGCAACCCTTACTGAGATCACCTCACTGACTGAGGCCCCTCTCTTGCTCATTCATC
The DNA here is from genome assembly GCA_009377395.1 of Actinophytocola sp. GTDB lineage: Bacteria > Actinomycetota > Actinomycetes > Mycobacteriales > Pseudonocardiaceae > Haloechinothrix_A. The sequence continues at coordinate 81 of WHUB01000019.1, forward strand.
ATCCGTGCGGCTTCTTCCTCGCCATGTTCCTTAGCAAGAATCGCCCGTTCGATGGCGTAGCAGTACGCATCGCAGTAGTTGAGTTGGTCGTAAATCGCGCCTTGGAAGACTCTGCCGTAATGGTCGCGCGTTTTTTCGTAGTGCATCGCGCTGGCTTGATCATTGGCCATAGTCCTGAGCCGGTTCATAACGAACTGTTCGTTCCGAGACACGATTTTTTGGAAAGCATCCCGCTCGGCTCGAAACTCCCTGTGGAGCTGCTTCATCTCGTTGATGTCGAACTCGAACTTGCCGCCGCTGGCGCTGTTCGGAGCGGAGAGCTTGGAGTACAGCATGTTGGCGAGTGGGGCGAAGGGCACTCCGACGTTAGACATCTGTTCGAGTGCGATCTGGTCCGGACTCTTGAAGCCAAGATCCGTCTGCTCTTCTCCACCCATGATCTCCCCCTGAGTTTGATCAGATCAGCCGCGCACAACACGATACCTAGCCCTGCGCACGGTGTCAGCGAGTTGGTCGGGTTCACAGCGGTTCGGGTGGTGCAGGCCCGCGCTCGCGTCCGGTGACGGTGCGGGCACAATAAGCATCGTGCCAACGCAGCGACAGCGAACCTACGGCGACGAACTCGGCGTCGTCACCGTGACGTACTCGCCCGGCGAGACGCTG
>WHUB01000019.1:753-58583 GCA_009377395.1 Actinophytocola sp.
CGGGATGGCGTGCGGCTGGTGCCAACCGGCGGCAACCTCGGCTACGGCACCGCCGCCAACATCGGCGTCGCGGAGCTGGACGACAGCGTCGGCTGGGTGGTCGTGTGCAACCCCGACCTCGAGTGGGAGCCGGGCGCGCTGGACACGCTGCTCGACGCCGCCACACGCTGGCCGGACGCGGGTGCGTTCGGGCCGCTCATCAACGAGCCGGACGGCAGCGTCTACCCCTCGGCGCGGCTGCTGCCGTCGATCGGCCGGGGCATCGGCCACGCGGTGTTCGGCAAGATCTGGCGCGGCAACCCCTGGACCAGGGCGTACCGGCAGGAGTCGGACACGCCGGCCGAGCGCACGGCGGAGTGGCTTTCCGGCTCCTGCTTGCTGCTGCGCCGGGAGGCGTTCGACGCCGTCGGCGGTTTCGACCGGCGCTACTTCATGTACTTCGAGGACGTCGACCTCGGTGACCGGCTCGGCAAGGCGGGCTGGCAGAACGTCTACGTGCCCTCGGCCGCCGTGATGCACCTGCAAGGTCACTCGACCGGCAAGGAGTCCGCGCGCATGCTCGCGGCGCACCACGACAGCGCCTACCGCTACCTCGCCGACCGCTACACCAGCCCGCTGGCCAAGCCCATGCTCGCCGCTATCCGCGTCGGCCTCAAGGTGCGGCTCAAGCTGGCGACCCGCTCGAGCTAGCCGTCGAGGCGGCGCGACAGGTTCGACTTGATGCGCCGCGTCGTCGTCGGGATGAGGCCGGTGATCTCCTCGGTCTCGGCGTCGGAGTCCTCGCGATCGATGCGGCCCCGCCGCCGACCGGTGCCCCGCCCGCGCGGGCGCCGTTGCTCGTCGTTCTCACGGATCTGCTCGTCGGACAGCACGGTCGTCGCGTCGGGGTCGACGTCCTCGTCGGCACCGGTGACCAACGTGCGCGGGATCTGCACGGTGCTGCTGGCGTCCATCGGCGAGACGGCGTTGTCGGGCGTCACGACGAACGCCCCGCGCGCCTGCGCCTGTGACAGCAGCGCGTCCGCTCTGTCGAGAGGATCCATCTCCCCGACCTCCCCGGTCTCACCGGGCCGCCTCGTGTGCTCCGCCCGTGCACCATCCAGGGTATGCCCTTCCGCGACGCGACGTCATGTAGTCGCGCGGCCTGTCGCCCATCCCGTCGCGGGAGCCGGTCAAATGAGAGTATTGGGACCATGCCGGAGTTTCCCGCAGAGCCGAACATCGCCGCCGACGCCGATGCCGTCGTCCTCGTCGGCGGCAAGGGCACGCGGCTGCGGCCGCTGACGCTGAGCGCGCCCAAGCCGATGCTGCCGACGGCGGGAGTGCCGTTCCTGACCCACCTGCTCTCGCGCATCAGGGCGGCCGGGATGCGGCATGTCGTGCTCGGCACGTCCTATCGGGCCGAGGTGTTCGCCGAGTACTTCGGTGACGGCTCCCAGCTCGGCCTCGAGTTGGAGTACGTCGTCGAGACCGAGCCGCTCGACACGGCAGGCGCGATCCGCAACGTCGCCGACCGGCTGCGCGGTGAGCGCGCCGTCGTGTTCAACGGCGACATCCTCTCCGGCACCGACCCGGCCGCGCTGCTGCACGCCCACCGGGACGCGGCCGCCGACGTCACGCTCCACCTGGTCAAGGTGGCCGACCCGAGCCGGTTCGGCTCGGTGCCGACCGATGCCGCCGGGCGGGTGACGGCGTTCCTGGAGAAGACGCCGAACCCGCCGACCGACCAGATCAACGCGGGCTGCTACGTGTTCAGCCGGGACGTCGTCGACGCCATTCCCGCGGGCAGGCCGGTGTCGGTCGAGCGGGAGACCTTCCCTGGCCTGCTCGAGTCCGGCGCCAGGCTGCACGGTTTCGTCGACTCGTCTTACTGGCTCGACGTCGGCACGCCCGCCGCGTACCTGCAAGGCTCCGCCGACCTGGTGCGCGGGATCGCGCCGACGCCCGCGCTGCCCGGCGAGCCAGGAGAGCGGCTGGTGCTCGACGGCGCCTCGGTTTCCCCGGAGGCCATTGTGGACGGTGGTTCGTCGGTGGGAGTCTCGGCGGTGATCGAGGCGGGCGCGCGGGTGTCCGGCTCGGTGGTCTTCGACGGCGCGCGGGTCGAGCCAGGCGCGGTGGTCACCGACTCCGTGGTCGGCAGGAACGCCCGGGTGGGCGCGGGCTCCGTGCTGCGCGGCGTCGTGCTCGGCGACGACGTGGTCGTCGGCGCCGGTTGTGAGCTGCTCGACGGCGCCCGCGTCTGGCCCGGTGTCGGGATCCCCGACGGCGGCATCCGGTTCTCCACCGATGTCTAGTTCTGTCTGTTCTCGGCGCTGAGGGCGGCGCGCACGATCGCGAGGGCCTCGTCGTCGCCGATGCCGAGCCCGACGACGGTGCGGGCGTAGCTCTTCGCCGCCGCGGCCGCCTTGCGCCGGGTCTTGTCGCCGCTCGCCGCGACGAACGTTCCCGCGCGGCCCTTGGTCTCGAGCAGGCCGGCCGCTTCGAGCTCCCGATACGCCCGCGCGACGGTGTTCGGCGCGATCCCCAGGTGACCCGCCAGCGCGCGCACCGTCGGCAGCTTGCTCCCCACGGGCAGCCCGCCCGCGCTGATCTGCTCGGCGAGCTGTGACCGCACCTGCTCGTACGGTGACAGCCGTGATCCCGTATCGATGCTGACGATCATTGGTCGAGTATGCCGTGCTTGTTGCCGTTGGTATATGCAAGGCAGGGGGCCATTACCACGACTGGACTAATCTCGGCCGCCGTGTGGCCCCGCTAGACGTACTGGGAGTTGGACGCGGCGATCAGCGGCAGCAGGTCGTCACTGCCTTCGGGCAGTGCATCGATCGGCCACCAGCGCAGGTCGTCCGACTCGTCACTGCGCACCGGTTGCGCGCCCGCCGGGGCGCGCACGACGAACCGGACGTCCAGATGCCGGGTCGGGACGCCGAGCGAACAGGTCACCGGATGCACGTCGAGGTGCACCGGCTCCGGCTCGATCCGCAGACCGTCCATGCCGGACTCCTCGGTGGCCTCCCGCAGGGCGGCGGCGCGCAGCGAGACGTCGCTGGGCTCGCAGTGACCGCCGAGCTGCAGCCAGCGGCCGACCCTGGGATGCAGCGTGAGCAGCACCTGCCGTTCGGTGCTGTCGAGCACGAGCGCGGACGCCGTCAGGTGCCCCGGTGCGCAGGCCCGCTCGCAGGCATCCGCCCTGGCATCCAGATAGGACAGATACGCCTGCCGCAGTGACTCCTGCTCCGGCGTTGGCGGCCGCCACGCGTGCAGCGTCGCGGTGGCGTCGGCGTGCAGCGTCACAGCTCCGTCAGTCCCTCCGCCGGGTCGCGGGGTGGCCGGGGCGCGTGCTCGCCGTCGGCCGGATGCCCGATGGCGATCGCGCCGAGCGGTTGCCAGTCGGGGGGCAGGTCGAGCGTCTGCCGCACCACCTCGGGCGCGAAGATCGTCGAGCCCACCCAGCAGGAGCCGAGTCCCGCCGCCGCCAGCGCCACCAGTAGTCCCTGCACGGCGGCGCCGCCCGCGACGGTGAACATGGTGCGCTCGGCGTCGCGACGGCGCTCGTCCGGGTAGTCGTGCGCGCCCTCGGTGACCAGGAACGGCACCACCAGCTCGGGGGCGTCGAACAGCAGCTGCCCGCGTCGTACTCGGCGCTCGATCCGCTCGGCGGACAGGCCGTCCGCCGCGAGGTCGGCTCGCCACGCCTGCCGCATCGCCTCCAGCAGCTCCTTGCGCCGGGCCGCCTCCCGCAGCCACACGAACCGCACCGGCCTGGTGTGATGCGGCGCGGGCGCGGTCAGCGCGGCTCCCACCGCGCGGCGCAGCGCGTCGGCGTCCACCGGCTCGTCGCTGAACGCGCGCACCGACCGGCGCAGCAGCACGGCCTCCGACCGCCCCTGTGCGATCGCCTCGGCGGTGCCCAGCCGGAACAGGTCCTCGTCGCGGGGCCGGACGAGGTCGCGGGCGCGCGAGCCGTCGTCGCTGATCTCCAGCCCGCGCACCACGGCGACCGGGACCCCCGACAGCTTGCCCTTGACCAGGTCCGCAGCCGCGGCGATCTCGTCGGCCACCGCCACCTCGGTCACGGCAAGCTCGTTGCCCTGGCCGTCGACCGATCCGGTATAGGACCGCAACACCCGCAGCCCGCTCGACCCGATCGCGGTATCGGTCTGTCCGATCCGCCATGCCCTGCCCATGGTGTCGCTGATGACCACGGCCACCTCGACGCCGAGCCGCTCGCGCAGCCCGGTTCGCAGCGCCAGGGCCGAGGCATCGGGGTCGGCGGGCAGCAGCGCGATCTCGTCGCCGTTGACGTTGGAGGCGTCCACTCCGCTCGCCGCCTGCACGATGCCGAGCCGGTTCTCGGTGATCAGCGTCCGGCCGAATCTCGCGAGCACCCGTTCGGTTTCCTCGTCGATCCAGTAGCGACGGGCGGCGTCGCGGGCGGCCGGGTCGGCGGGAACCCGCATCAGCCTGCCCTCGATCTTGGAGACGATCTTGCTGGTCACCACCAGCACGTCGCCGGAACGCAGCCACGGCGCCGCGGCCGCGATGGCGCCGGTGAGGTCGTCTCCCGGCCGGAACTCGGGCAGGCCGTCGACCGGCAGCAGCTCCACCCGGCTGCCGCCGTGCTCACGCACCGTCCACTCCCGCCAGCTCGAACGCCGCCCGCGCCATCGCGGCCGTGGCGTCCACATCGGACATCAACAGCGGGACGTCGGCGACGTCGACACCCGGCACGTCGGCCGACTCGCCCGCCGCGATCAGCCACCCGTCGAGGATGCCGTCGTCCTTGCGCGCGCCGTAGTGCCTGCCGACCGCCTCGGCGGTGGTCTCGACGCCGATCGCGGACAGGCAGGCGTCGGCCATCCCGCGCAGCGGCCGGTCGCCGATGATCGGCGACACCCCGATCACCTTGGCCTCGGCCGCGCGCAGCGCCGGCTTGATGCCGGGCACGGCCAGCACGGTGCCGACCGAGACCACCGGGTTCGACGGCGCCAGCAGCACCACGTCCGCCTCGGCGAGCGCATCGGTCACGCCCGGCGCCGGGGTGGCCTCCTCCGCCCCGATCGGCACGATCGAATGCGCGGGCAGCCCCGCGCGGTAGCGCACCCACCACTCCTGGAAGTGCAGCGCCTTCTGCTGGCCCGGCTCGTCCGGGTCGTCGACGGCGACGTGCGTCTCGACCCGGTCGTCGCTCATCGGCAACAGCGTGACGCCGGGCCGCCAGCGGTCGCACAGCGCCTCGGTGACCGCCGAGAGCGGGTACCCGGCGCGCAGCATGCGGGAGCGGATCAGGTGGGTGGCGATGTCCTTGTCGCCGAGCCCGAACCAGGTCGGCTCCGCGCCGTAGGCCTTGAGCTCCTCGGAGACCGTCCACGTCTCGTCCGCATGGCCCCAGCCGCGTTCGGTGTCGATGCCGCCGCCGAGGGTGTACATGCAGGTGTCGAGGTCGGGACAGATCCGCAGCCCGTGCAGCCACACGTCGTCGGCGGTGTTGACCAGCGCGGTGACGCGGTGGTCGCTGTCCGCCGCCCCGACGGCGGGCATGCCGAGCGCCGCCTTCACACCGAGCAGGAATCGGGCGCCGCCGACCCCGCCCGCGAGCACAACTACTTTCACGAGTGACGATCCTCCCACGGGCCCGTGCACGAGCGGCACGGAACCGTCTCAGCCGATGGAATAAGGGTGGCCTTACGACCGCTGGTCGCGGCGTCCGGCGTACTGTGCGGGGTAGCCACACAGGTACAGGACATCCCAGGAGACCCGCAGTGACCTACGTGATCGCCGAGCCCTGCGTCGACCTTCTCGACAAGGCGTGCATCGACGAGTGCCCCGTTGACTGCATCTACGAGGGCGAGCGCATGCTCTACATCCACCCGGACGAGTGCGTGGACTGCGGCGCATGCGAGCCGGTCTGCCCGGTCGAAGCCATCTTCTACGAGGACGACACCCCGGACGAGTGGGCGAACGAGCCCACCAACTACACCAAGGCCAACGTCGACTTCTTCGAGATCGACGTCAACGGCGAGGGCCCGCTCGGCTCGCCCGGTGGCGCCGCCAAGGTCGGCAAGGTCGCCGCCGACCCGCAGTGGATCAAGGACCTGCCCCCGATGGGCGAAGAGCACTAGGTCGTGTCCCGCGGATCCGTGGTCGTGGTCTCGGCGCCCAGGTCGTCCGTGGCCGCGTTGTCGTCGTCGGCCATAGCTCCGCTATGGCTCTCCTCCTCCGCCTTGGCACGAACGACCTGGGTCGTCGATCCCATCGACCGAGATCCACGGGACACGACCTGATGGCTCGCGCGCGGAGCGCGCTGCCCGACTTTCCGTGGGACTCGCTGACGCCCTACGGCGCCAAGGCGCGCTCCCACGCCGGCGGCATCGTCGACCTGTCGGTCGGCACGCCGGTCGACCCGGTCGCGCCGGGGATCCAGCGCGCGCTGGCCTCGGTCGCCGAGGTCTCCGGCTACCCGGCGACGCACGGCACCCCCGAGCTGCGAGCCGCCGTCCTGGACGCGCTGGCGCGCAGGCACGGCGCGGCCGGGATCGAGCCGGACGCCGTGCTGCCCACGATCGGCTCCAAGGAGCTGGTCGCGCTCCTGCCGCAGCTGCTCGGCCTCGGCGCGGGCGACGTCGTCGTCATCCCGGAGCTGGCGTACCCGACCTACGAGGTGGGCGCGCTGTTCGCCGGGGCCGAGGTGCGCCGGGCCGACGGGCTCACCCAGCTCGGCCCGCAGCGGCCGGCGTTGCTCTGGCTGAACTCACCCTCCAACCCGACCGGCCGGGTGCTCGGCGTCGACCACCTGCGCAAGGTCGTCGACTGGGCGCGTGATCGGGGCACGATCGTCGCGTCCGACGAGTGCTACCTGGCGCTCGGCTGGGACAGCGAGCCGGTGTCGGTGCTGCACCCCGATGTCAACGGCGGCAGCCTCGACGGCCTGCTCGCGGTGCACTCGCTGTCGAAGTCGGCGAACCTGGCCGGATATCGCGCCGGGTTCGTCACCGGCGACCCCGCGCTGGTCGCCGACCTGCTCGCGGTGCGCAAGCACGCCGGGCTGATCGTGCCCCGTCCGGTGCAGGCGGCCATGACGGCCGCGCTAGCCAGTGACGACGCGCTCGCCGCCCAGCGGGACGCGTACGCGGGACGCCGCGACGCGCTGCGCAAGGTGCTGCAGACAGCCGGGTTCCGCATCGACCACTCCGAGGCCGGGCTCTACCTGTGGGTGACCCGCGACGAGGACGCCTGGCAGACCGTCGACTGGTTCGCCGAGCGGGGCATCCTGGTCGCGCCGGGCACGTTCTACGGTCCCTCCGGCGGCAAGCACGTGCGGGTGGGACTCACCGCGACCGACGAGCGGGTGCGGGCAGCCGTCGAGCGCCTCGAGGGTTAGGTCGTGTCTCGCGGATCCGTGGTCGCGGTCTCGGTGATCCAGATCCACGAGACATGACCTAGCCAAGCCGCTCGCCGTGCTTCAGCACCTTCCGGCAGGCGCTGGGCAGGTCCGCCCGCGCTTGTGTCCTGCGGCGCAGCTCGCGTTCGGCCAGCCTCCCCGCCACGAACGCGGTCAGCGACTCCGGCTGCTCGGCGGCCAGCTCGCGCACCCGCCTTGCCGCGACGACGGCGTCCTGGTGCCCGCCCAGGATGTCCTGCAGTCGCTGCGTCGATTTGATCAGCTTCGCGAGCTGCTTGGCGTCGGACTTCTTCGCCGCGGGCAGCGTGGTCTCGGCCGCGTAGCGCAGCCGCTTGCCCTTGATCCGCAGCGCGTGCACCTGCTCGTCCGCCGGATCGTCGCCGAGCTCGCCGATCGCACGGCTCAGCGCCCGGTAGGGCTTGCGCAGCGAGTCGACCAGCATCGTCCCGGTGACCGGGGCCGACGCCTCGCCCTCGTCGTTGCCGGTGGCCAGCGCGGCGAGCCCGGTCAGCAGGGCGCGGTAGCGGTTGCTGGAGAGCGCCCGGCCCAGCGCGATGCGGTGCGTGCCGCGCTCCCGGACCAGCGCCGACGTCAGCCGCTCCACCGCGGCCTGCTCGGCGTCGTCGAACCCGGCCGTCTCGTCGTGCAGCCGCGCCAGCAGCACGTCGAGGTCCCGAACCGGGCTGGTGACGTCGCCGAGCCAGCGCAGCTCGTCGCGCAGGTCGGTGGCGGTGTACCGGTTGACGGCGGCGTGCTCCGAGCCGGATGACGGTGCGTCGCCGGTCAGCGTCGGCACGGCCCGCAGCACGCTGCGCAGCCGCCGGATGGCGACCCGGAACTGGTGCAGTTCCTCGGGATCCTTGCCGTCGCGGACGCCGTCCTGGTGGCTGAGCAGCGCGCGGACCTGCCGGTCGATCCGCGCGCGGGCGTGCTCGGCCTGGTTCGCCGACGCCGGCTCGTCCTGCGGTTGCTCGGGCAGCCCGACCTCATCGGGGGCGGGTGCGGACCGTTGTCCTCGTGCCGGCGTCATCCCCGTGATCGTAAGTCACCATCGTCGCCATGTCCTGTTTGTAGGACCCCGGCGTCAGTCGTTGGCGTGCAGCTCCGCGTTCAGCTCGATGCCGGTGCCGTGCCGGGGCACGACCTCGACCACGCCGGTGGCCGAGTTGCGGCGGAACAGCGCGCCCGAGATCCCGGACAGGTCGCTCGCCTTGCGCAGCGTGCCGTCGATGCTGACCTTGGTACCCGCCGTGACGTACAGCCCCGCCTCGACGACGGAGTCGTCGCCGAGCGAGATGCCGATGCCCGCGTTCGCGCCGAGCAGGCAGCGCTCACCGACCGAGATGACCTCCTTGCCGCCGCCGGACAGCGTGCCCATCACCGACGCGCTGCCGCCGAGGTCGGTGCCGTCGCCGACGACGACCCCGGCCGAGATCCGGCCCTCGATCATCGACGCGCCGAGCGTGCCCGCGTTGAAGTTGACGAAGCCCTCGTGCATCACGGTGGTGCCGCTCGCCAGGTGCGCGCCGAGCCGCACCCGGTCGGCGTCACCGATCCGCACCCCGGTCGGGATGACGTAGTCGACCATCCTCGGGAACTTGTCGATGCTGTAGACGGTCACGTGGCCGCGACCGCGCAGCCGCATCCGGGTCGCCTCGAAGCCCTCGACCGGGCAGGGGCCGAAGTTGGTCCACACCACGTTGCTGAGCAGCCCGAACACGCCCTCCATGTTCTGGCCGTGCGGGCGCACCATGCGGTGGGAGAGCAGGTGCAGCCGCAGGTAGACGTCGTGGGCGTCCTGCGGCGGCGTGCTCAGCGAGCCGATGGTGGTGCGCACGGCGATCACCTCGACACCCCGGTCGGTGTCGGCGCCGAGCAGCGTGGTCGCGGCCTTGCCGAGTGCGGCGGCCGCCTCGTCGTCGCTCAGGCGCGTGGTGCCGGACTGCTCGCCCGCGTCGGTCAGCTTCGGCTGCGGGAACCAGGTGTCGAGCACGCTGCCGTCGGTCGTGATCGTGGCAAACCCGACGCCGGTCGCGCCGGCGCTGTCGGGGCTGGGGGTCTGTTCGCTGTTCACGCCCATCACGGTAACCCGCCTGGACTAGGCCGTGTCTGATGGATCCGTGGTCGCGGTATCGGCGCCCAGATCGTCCGTGGCTGCGTTGTCGTCGTCGACCATAGCTCCGCTATGGCCTTCCTCCTCCGCCTTGCTCCGAACGATCTGGATCACCGGTCCCATCGACCGAGATCCATCAGACACGGCCTAGTCACCGATCGCCCGCTCCGCGGCGGCCACGGCGTCGGCGATCTGGGTGAGCGCGGCGACGCACTTGTCCTCGGACACCGGTGACGTCCCCGCGCAGCGGGCGGCGCGGTACTCGCTGACCCCGGCCGTCATCCGCTGTCCCGGCCCGGCGAGCCGCTCGATCCCGCTCTCGGCCGCGTCGGTCAGCGTGGTCGCCATGTTCGCGAGCTGCGTCACGTACTTCTCGCACTGCCACGGCTTCATCGACTCCGGTTCGCTGTTGCAGGAGTCCGCCATCAGCGCGTCGAGCTTGATCCGCAGCGACTCGAGGTGGACGGTGCCGTTGGCCTCCCGCGCGGTCTCGCCCGCCCCGCACGCCGCGAGCAGCAGGGCGATGCCCACGGTGCCGATGCCTTTGCTGATGCGCACACCGCAAACCGTACTCATCGGCGCCACTCGGTACGGTCTCGGCCATGAGGACTGCCACGCTGGACCTTCGCGCCGACCCGGTCGACATCACCGGCGCGCTCATCGACATCCCCAGTGAGTCCGGCGAGGAGGCGACCATCGCCGACGCCGTCGAGCACGCGCTACGCACGCGGGCCCCGCATCTCGAGGTGGTGCGCGACGGCGACGCGGTGCTCGCGCGGACGTCGTTCGGCAGGCCGTCCCGGGTGGTGTTCGCCGGTCATCTCGACACCGTGCCCGCCAACGACAACCTGCCGCTGCGGCGCACCGGCTCCGGTGACGACGAGGTGCTGCACGGCCTCGGCGCCGTCGACATGAAGGGCGGCGACGCGGTGTTCCTGTCGCTGGCCGCGACCGTGACCGAGCCGCGCCACGACGTCAGCTACGTGTTCTACGACTGCGAGGAGATCGAGGAGGCCCGCAACGGCCTCCGCCGGATCGAGCGCACCCTGCCCGACTGGCTGCGCGGCGACCTCGCCGTGGTCGGCGAGCCGTCCAACGCGGTGATCGAGGCAGGCTGCCAGGGCACCATGCGGGTCGAGCTGCGCGGCACCGGCAAGCGCGCCCACACCGCCCGCGCCTGGATGGGCGTCAACGCGATCCACGCGCTTGCCGAGCCGTTGCGCAGGCTGGCCGAGTACCAGCCGAGGACCGTCGACATCGACGGCCTCACCTATCGGGAGGGGCTGCAGGCGGTGCGCGTCGGCGGCGGTGTCGCCGGCAACGTCGTGCCGGACGACGCGGTGCTCGCCGTCAACCACCGGTTCGCGCCGGACCGCTCGCCGGAGCAGGCGCTCGCGCACCTGCGGGAGGTGTTCGATGGCTACGAGCTGACCGTCACCGACACCGCGGGCGGGGCGCTGCCGGGACTGGCCGAGCCCGCGACGGCGGAGCTGGTGCGGGCGTCCGGCGGGCAGCCGGTGGCCAAGCTGGGCTGGACCGACGTGGCGCGGTTCGCCGCGCTCGGCATGCCCGCGGTGAACTTCGGGCCGGGCGACCCGACGCTGGCCCACACCAAGGAGGAGCACGTCGCCGCCGCCGAGATCACCCGCGTCGCCGACGTGCTGCGCGCGTTCCTGAGCTGACCGGCCACCACGATAGGCTCGCGGGCGTGGCAGAACCAGGAGCGAACATCGACCACACCTACCCGGAGCACCCCAGGGAGAAGCACCGGGGTCCCGTCGTGCTGCGGCGGTCCCGCCGGGAGGAACTGACCACCACCGACCAGCGGCTGCTCGATGATCGCGGGCCCTCCGACTGGGTGCACACCGACCCGTGGCGGGTGCTGCGCATCCAGGCCGAGTTCGTCGAGGGCTTCGGCGCGCTGGCCGAGGTGCCGCGCGCGGTGACGGTCTTCGGCTCGGCGCGCACCAAACGCGAGGAGCCCGAGTACGAGCTCGGCCGCAAGATCGGCGCGGCGCTCGTCGACGCCGGCTTCGCCGCGATCACCGGCGGCGGCCCCGGCGCGATGGAGGCGGTCAACCGGGGCGCGTCCGAGGCGGGCGGGCTGTCCATCGGGCTCGGCATCGAGCTGCCGTTCGAGCAGGGCCTCAACCCGTGGGTCGATCTCGGCGTGAACTTCCGCTATTTCTTCACCCGTAAGACGATGTTCGTGAAGTACTCGCAGGCGTTCATCTGCCTGCCAGGGGGGTTCGGCACGCTGGACGAGCTGTTCGAGGCGTTGTGCCTCGTGCAGACGAAGAAGGTCACCAAGTTCCCGGTTGTCCTGTTCGGCAAGGACTACTGGGGCGGCCTCTACGACTGGATCAACAACAGCGTGCGGCGCGAAGGCAAGATCAACGAGGCTGACATGAAGCTGCTGTACCTCACCGACGACATCGGCGACGCGGTCCAGGTCGTCCGGGACGCCTACCAGGCCTGGGAAGACACCCATTGATCGGCGCTGTCTGCGTCTTCTGCGGCTCCTCGCCCGGCACGGGCAGCCGCTACGTCGACGCGGCCGCCGCGCTGGGTGAGCACCTCGCCAACTCCGGGGTGCGGCTGGTGTACGGCGGGGCGCACGTCGGCACCATGGGCGTGCTCGCGGACGCCGCGCTCGCCGCCGGTGGCGAGGTCGTCGGCGTCATCCCGGAGGGCATGGTGCGGCGCGAGGTCGCCCACACCGGGTTGACCGAGCTGCACGTCGTCGCCGACATGCACGAACGCAAGGCGCTGATGGCGCGGCACGTGGACGCGTTCATCGCGCTGCCCGGCGGCGCGGGCACGCTCGAGGAGCTGTTCGAGGTGTGGACGTGGTCGCAGCTCGGGCTGCACGCCAAGCCGATCGGGCTGCTCGACATCGACGGCTTCTACCAGCCACTGCGGCGGATGACCGACCACATGGTCACCGAGGGGTTCCTGCGCGCCGAGCAGCGGGACGCGCTGGTGTTCGACACCGACGGCGCCCGGCTGCTGCGCACGCTGGCCGGGTCGGACGCTCAGGCCGCCTTCGGCCGCTCGTGATAGTGGTCGACGTAGGTCTGCCCGGACAGCTCCAGGATGGCGTACATGATCTCGTCGGTGACGGCACGCCGGATGGCGGGCGACGACGCCATGTCGTCGTAGCGGGTGAAGTGCATCGGCTCGCCGAACCGCACCGTGATCCTGGCCAGCCTCGGGATGCGGCTGCCGATCGGCTGCATCGCGTCGGTGCCGATCAGCCCGACCGGCACCACCGGCGCCCCGGTCGACAGCGCGAGCTGCGCGACGCCGGTGTGGCCCCGGTGCAGCCTGCCGTCCAGCGAGCGGGTGCCCTCCGGGTAGATGCCGAACGCCTCGTCCGCGTCGAGCACCCGGCGCGCCGCCGTCAGTGCGGCGAGCGCGGTGTGGGCGTTCGCCCGGTCGACCGGGACGTAGCCGAGCGCGGACAGGAACGCGGCGACGAACCGCCCCTTGATGCCGCGCTGGTTGAAGTACTCCGCCTTGCTGAGGAAGGCGACCTTGCGCGGGGTGACCAGCGGGATCACGCCGGTGTCGACGGCGGAAAGATGGTTCGCCGCGATGATGACCGGGCCATCGAGCGGCACGTTCTCTGCGCCGATCACCGTAGGGCGATACACCAGCCGGGCCAGCGGCGCCAGCACCCAGCGGATCAACACGGTCAGCACGGTAGATCACTCATGATCAAACCTCGGGAATTGTCGGCGACGACGGAAGCCGTCCCCCAGCATGGCACGATTTGGTTCTGTGATGTCGGTTGGTAACAGAACCCTTACCTGGGTGGAGCAATCGCCCCTGGTCATGGGCATCGCGGCCGGTGCGGCCGAGGCGGCGCGGCTGGTCGGCGACGGGGCCGACGCCCTCGACCTCGGGTCCGCGAACGGAGCGGTTTTGCGTGAGGTACGTCACAACCATCCCGGGATACCGATCGCCGTCGACCTCGGCGACGGCGCAGCGGACGACGCCGATCTGCTCTACGCGCCGCCCGGTTCCAGCGAGCGGGAACTGGCCCGGATCGCTGCGGCGTCCGGCGCCGCTGTGGTGTGCTCGATCGAGGACGCCGGGCGGCTGCACGCCGCCGGAGTGGCGCAGGTGTTCGTCACCCCGGGCAGGCGGCCGGACATCGCCACCGTGCGCGGTGGTGCCGAGCTGGCGGGCGGCGACTGGCCGGTGTTGCTGACGGTGTCCTGCGGCGGGGTGCCGGAGACCGGCGCCGAGGTGATCGCCGCGGCGGCGCACGCCGCGGCGGCCGGGGTGCGGATCATCCGCACCGACCGCGTGACCGAGACGAGAAGGACGGTGGACATGATCGCCAGCATCCGGGGAACGCGCCCACCGGCCAAGGTCAGACGGGCGCTGGCATGACGGCGGGATTCCTGCCGCGCACCCACCAGGTCCCGGACTGGACGACGGACGACCTGCTGCGCGCCAAGGGGCGGCGCACGGTGTCCGTCGTGCTGCCCGCGCTGAACGAGCAGGACACCGTCGGCGGGGTGGTGGCGTCGGTGCGGCCGCACCTCGGCGGGCTCGTCGACGAGATCGTCGTCGCCGACTCCGGCTCGACCGACGAGACCATCGCGCGGGCCACCGAGGCCGGGGCGCGGGTGGTGCGCCGCGACGACGTGCTCGCCGACCTGCCGCCGTGGCCGGGCAAGGGCGAGGTGCTGTGGCGCTCGCTCGCGGCGACCACGGGCGACATCGTGGTGTTCCTCGACTCCGACCTGGTCGACCCCGACTCGTCGTTCGTGCCCGGGCTGCTCGGGCCGCTGTTGCTCGCTGATGGCGTGCACCTGGTCAAGGGCTTCTACCAGCGCCCGCTGCGGCTGGAGACCGAGGTGGCAGGCACCGGCGGCGGCAGGGTGACCGAGCTGGTGGCGCGGCCGGTGCTGGCGGCGCTGCGGCCCGCGCTGTCCGGGGTGGTGCAGCCGATCGGCGGCGAGTACGCCGCCACCAGGGAGTTCCTCGAGTCGGTGCCGTTCGCGGCCGGTTACGGCGTGGACATCGGGCTGCTGCTCGACGCGGAGCTGCGCTACGGCGTCGACGCGCTGGCGCAGGTCAACCTCGGCGTGCGCAAGCACCGCAACCGCTCGCTGCTCCAGCTCGGCGTGATGGCGCGGCAGCTGCTGGGCACGATGCTCGGCCGCTGCGGCGTCGCGACGGCGGACGACCCGGTGTTCACCCAGTTCACGCAGGTCGCCGGGGAGTGGCTGCCCGAGACGAGCGAGGTCTTCGTCGCCGACCGCCCACCGATGCGCAACGTATTAGCCCGGACGAAGTAGCGGCACCCCATCGCGTCGTCGCACCTGGCCGCGTGTGGAACGATCGGCGCGTGGGCACCGCGCTGATTTATCTCCTCGTCATGCTCCTGGTCGCTGCGGTCGTGTTCCTGATCGCCTCCATGGTGTTCGGCAGGGGGGAGGAGCTCGAGCCGCTGCCTCCCGGCGCGTCGCCGACCCGGCTGCCCGCGGCGGAGGTCACGTCCGCCGACGTCGCGCAGGTCCGGTTCCAGCTGGTGCTGCGTGGTTACCGCATGTCCGAGGTCGACTGGGTGATGCAACGCCTCGGCACCGAGCTCGACCAGCTGCGCGCTAGGGTAGCCAGCCTCGAACGGCAGCTCAGCGAACACCAGGGCGGCGGGTCATGACTGCGGTGGCGGACGGCACCAAGCGATGTGCGTGGGCGACGACGGACGACTACGCCGAGTACCACGACTCCGAGTGGGGCGTGCCGCTCTACGGTGAGATGGCCATGTTCGAGCGGCTCTGCCTCGAGTCGTTCCAGTCCGGGCTGTCGTGGCTGACCATCCTGCGCAAGCGGGAGTCGTTCCGGGAGGCGTTCGCCGGGTTCGACCCCGGCGTCGTCTGCGACTTCGACGACTTCGACATCGAACGGTTACTGGAGACGACCGGCATCGTCCGCAACCGCGCGAAGATCAGCGCCGTGATCAACAACGCCCGCCACGTCGTCCGGCTCGACGTGCCGCTCGACGAGCTGCTGTGGTCGTTCGCGCCGGACCCGGCAGGCCGCACCCGGCCGCAGACCGTCGACGACGTGCCCGCGACGACCGACGAGTCCAAGGCGATGGCCAAGGAGCTCAAGCGGCGCGGGTTCGGCTTCGTCGGCCCGACGACCTGCTATGCGCTGATGCAGGCCACCGGCATGGTCGACGACCACACCGCGGGCTGCTGGCGCGCCACCTGACACCTAGGAGCCGGTGAACTTCGGGGTGCGCTTGTTGACGAACGCGTCGACGGCCTCCTGGTGGTCGGCGGTCGCGCCGAGCTCGCTCTGGGCGATCTGCTCGGCGGCGAGCGCCTCCCGGAAGCTGGACGACGTCGCGGCCGAGAGCGACTCCTTGATCTTCTGGTACGCCACTGTCGGCCCGGTCGCCAGCTTCGCGGCAAGCTCCCGCGCCCGGGTCAGCGCCTCGCCGTCGCCGACGACCTCGCTCACCAGCCCGATCCGCAGCGCCTCGTCGGCGGCCACCTTGCGCGGCAGCATCATCAGCTCGAGTGCCCGGCCGTAGCCGATCAACCGCTGCAACGTCCACGACGCGCCGGAGTCTGGCCCGAGCCCGACGTTGGCGAAGGCCATCAGGAAGTTCGCCGAGTCGGCCGCGATGCGCACGTCGGCGGCGTAGGCGAACGCGGCACCGGCCCCGGCCGCGGGCCCGTTGACCGCCGCGATGATCGGCTTCGGCATCTCCGCGATCGACGTCGCGATCGGGTTGTAGTGCTCCTCGACCGTGCTCAGCGGGGCCGGGTCCTTGCCGAGCAGCAGCCCCACGTGCTCCTTGAGATCCTGTCCCGCGCAGAACGCCTTGCCTGCCCCGGTCAGCACGACAGCGCGCACGTCGTCGTCCGCCGCCGTCGCCCGCAGCGTCTCGACCAGCCGGTTCTTCAACTCGATATTGAGCGAGTTGTAGGCGGCGGGCCGGTTCATCGTGATGGTCCTGACGCCGTCGGTGTCCTCGACGATCACCACATCGTCGGTCGCCGCCTGCTGCTCGGGTGTGCTCGGCACGGTTCGCCTCCTGCTCGTCGGTGTCTGCCTCGTTCTACACGCATCCGGCGCGGGCTGTCACGGGGCACCCGGACCTGCCGCGAGCCGCATACCAGCGTTGATGTCTGAGAAAAGGTCACCTCCTGTGCACCACGAGATCAGCGATAGGGGAGAATGGAACCGTGAGACCCGGTTTGGGCTTGCGGGGTTCGGTTCAGGGGCTGCAACGAGATACCTACGTCGAGTCCCGGGGAGCGCTGGGCCGGATGAGCACGACCGGTGACGCTGGTTGATATGGAGGGAGCACGCTATGGCGGCCATGAAGCCCCGGACCGGAGATGGTCCCCTCGAAGTCACGAAGGAGGGTAGGGGCCTCGTGATGCGCGTACCGCTGGAGGGTGGCGGGCGGCTCGTCGTCGAGCTCACCGCTGAGGAGGCCAAGGACCTGGGCGTCGCCCTGCAGGAGGCAACGAGCTGACCCGGCCGACGGGTCGAATTGAGGTTTCGATGGTGCGAACCCCCGTGCCGTCGCTGCCGAGCACATTGCCGGAGGTCAAGGTCGCTGCCGGCGTGCGGCGGGGGGTTCCGATCGCCCTGCTCACGGTGCCCTTCGACGCGAAGAGCGACACGACACCGGTCAACGGTGACTCGGCGCGGTCGGCGCACGGCACGCCGCTGCCGGAGTCGGCGCGGCCCGCCGGTGTGGTGACCGGCGAGGCGGGCGAGATCCATCCGCTGCGCGGTGCGGCGCGCTGGCTGCTCGGGCTCGGCAGCGCCACCGACGCGGCCAACTGGCGGGCGGCGGGCGCCGCGCTGGTACGCGCGATCAACGCCGACATCGCCGCGCACGACGACGCCGGAACGACGGCGTCGCGCTCGGTGCAGGTCGAGCTGCCCGCCGACGCCGGCCCGGCCTGCGTCACCGGCTTCGTCGTCGGGTTCTGTCTCGGCGGCTACCGGCTCACCGTGACCGAGCAACCGCAGCCGCCTCGGGCCGACACCCTGTTGCTCGTCACCGGCGACGACCGGCTCGCCGATGTCGCCGCGACAGCGCGAGAGCTGGCCGAGGCGACCTCGCTCGCGCGCGACCTGGCCAACACTCCCTCCAACGTCAAAACCCCGGACTGGCTCGCCGTCACCGCCGCCGAGGTGCTGGCCGACGTGCCGGGCCTCGACGTCGAGGTCCGCGACAACGACTGGCTCACGGCCAACGGCTTCGGCGGCATGCTCGCCGTCGGCGGCGGCTCGGCGAGCGAGCCGCGGCTGATCGAGCTGAGCTACCGGCCGCCCGGCGCGACCACCACGCTGCTGCTCATCGGCAAGGGCATCACCTTCGACACCGGCGGGCTCTCACTGAAGCCCTCCGACGGCATGCATCTCATGCGCACCGACATGTCCGGCGCAGCGGCCGTGATCGGGGCGGTCCGCGCCATCGCGCGTCGCGGCATCGACGTCGCGGTCGAGGCGCTGATCCCGGCCGCCGAGAACCACGTGTCCGGCTCCGCCTACCGGCCGGGCGACGTCGTGCGGCACTACGGCGGCAGGACGACCGAGATCAGCAACACCGACGCCGAGGGCAGGATCGTGATGGCCGACGCGCTGGCGTACGGCATCGAGCGGTTCGCGCCGGACGCCGTCGTCGACGTCGCGACGCTGACCGGCGCGATGAAGGTGGCGCTTGGGCTGCGCACTGGCGGGGTGTTCGCGACGACCGACGAGCTGGCGCAGCGGGTGCGCGACGCGGGCGCGCGCGTCGGCGAATTGTGGTGGCGGATGCCGCTGCTCGCCGCGCACGAGACCGCGGTGCGCGGCCGGCTGGCCGACGTCCGGCAGTGCCCGGAAGGACCGGGCGGGGTCACGGCGGCGCTGTTCCTGCGCGAGTTCACCGGTGGCCTGCCGTGGGCGCATCTCGACATCGCGGGCCCCGCCAGGGCCGACAAGACCTATGACGAGGTCACGCCCGGCGGCACCGGCTTCGCCGCCCGCACCCTGGTCGAACTCGTCGCCGCCTACGCCTGATTCACCGCGAGTCCCACGTTGTTGTGCCGCGAGTCCCACGTTCCGGTGCCGCGAGTCCCACGTTGCCGTGCCGCGAGTTCCCGGGACTCGCGGCACCAGAGCCCGGGACTCGCGGCTGTCTGATCGGGCACAACCGGAGCCCCAAATAGTTAGCAATGCGTAATATCGGTGGGCGTGGTCACCACTGACACCCGCGCCGCCGCGCGCTACCTGACGCTGGCGGTCGCCGCCGCCGGGATCGCGTCGTTCGCGCTGCTCTACGCGCCGCAGCCGGTACTGCCGGAGATCGCCGACGCCTACCGCATCGACCCGGGCACGGCCTCGCTCGCGGTCAGTGTCGCCACCGGCGGGCTCGCCGTCGCGGTGCTGCCCATCGCGACGCTGTCCGAGATCATCGGCAGGCGGCGGGTCATCGTCGTGTCGCTGGTGTCCTCGGTGCTGCTCGGCCTGCTGCTGCCGTTCGCGCCGAGCTACCCAGTGCTGCTCGGGCTGCGGGCGCTGCAAGGCGTCGCGATCGCCGGGTTCCCCGGGGTCGCGGCCGCGTTCCTGGTGGAGAAGCTGGGCGGGCGCGGCGTCGCCGCCGCGGTGGGCGCCATGGTCGCGGGCAACACCGTCGGCGGCATGCTCGGCAGGCTCGCCACCGGCTTCACCACCGACTGGCTCGGCTGGCAGCTCTCGATGGGGTCGGCCGCCGTGCTCGCGCTCGGCTGCGCTTCGGTCGCGCTGGTCTCGCTGCGCGCCGAGCGTCGCAGGGCCGGGCCGTGCCAACGGGTGCGCAGCAGCGGACGCGGCGCGCTCACCGGCATCGGAACCGCGCTGCGGCAACCGCTGTTGCTCGCCCAGTACGGCGTCGCGCTGCTGGGCATGGGCTCGTTCGTCGCGCTCTACAACGCGGCCGCGTTCCGGCTGACCTCGGAGCCGCTCAACCTCACGCCCGCGGTGGCGTCGCTGGTCTTCCTCGCCTACGCCATGGGCGCCGTGTCGTCCTCGTTCGCGGGCCGCCTCGTCGGCCGCTTCGGCCGGGTGCGCTCGCTGATCGGCGCGCTGGTGACCATGGCGGCCGGTGCGGCGATCACGCTGTCGACGTCGTTGTGGCTGGTCGTGGCCGGGTTCGTGGTGCTGACCGGCGGGTTCTTCGCCGCCCACGCGGTGTCGATCGGCTGGACGGCGTTCGCGGCCGACCCGGCGGGCAGGGGACAGGCGTCCGGGCTGTACACGCTGGGCTACTACGTCGGCAGCAGTGTCGGCGGCACCGTGGGCACTGTGGTGTACGCGGCGGCGGGCTGGGGCGCCGTGGTCGGCCTCGTCGCGGCCTGGCTGACCGTCGCCGGGGTGGGCGTGCTCGCGGTGCGCGGCCGGGAGCCGAGCGCTACGCCAGCCGTGACGCGGCGAGCAGGCCACCGGAGACCGGCAGCATCGCGGGCATGAGCCGCTCGTCGGCCGCGACCGACCTGGCGACCTCACGCAGCGCGAGCGTGTCCTGGTCCCGGCGGGTGGGCTCCGACAGCCTGCCCTGCGCGAAGATGTCGTTGAACACGATCACGCCGCCCGGCCGCAGCAGCTCGACGCCCTGCTCGTAGTAGTGCGGGTACTCCGGCCGCGCCGCGTCGACGAAAACCAGGTCGTAGCCGCCCGAGGTGAGCCGGGGCAGCACGTCGACCGCGCGGCCCATGATCAGTCGCGTCCTGCTGCCGCCGAACCCGGCGTCGGCGAACGTGGTGCGGGCTGCCCGGTGGAACTCCGGCTCGATGTCGATCGAGGTCAGCACGCCGTCCTGGGCCATGCCGTGCAGCAGGTAGAGGCCGCTGACCCCGGCGCCGGTGCCGATCTCGACGACGGCGCGGGCGCCGAGCGTCGCGGTGAGAAACCGCAGCGTCGAGCCGACGGCGGGCGCGACCGTCCGGCAGCCGAGCTCATCGGCTCGCGCCCGCGCCGCGAGCAGCATCTCGTCGTCGGGCAGGTACCCGTCGAGATACTCGGCGAACGTCGGCTGCGTGGTCGGTTCGGTCTCGGGACTCACACGGGCAGGTTAGCCCCGCACGCCAGGCGGGGCCGTAACGGTGCGCTCCGACGCGCCGACAAAGCCCGTACATCTCTCAGGTTGTTCTCAGGGCCATCTCACCAAAACCGTAAGGAGAACGGCCAGAGTGAGTCTCAATCGTCGCGGGAACAACGGCGAGGGATTGCTCGTTGGAGTAGTTGGGAGATCGCTGATGCAGGCGCATCACGAGCCGCGAAGGAGCCAGATGTCGGCATCGATGGCGCAGGGGACCTCACCCGCTGCGGTGACAGCGGACGACGCGGCCTGGACGCCGCCGTCGTGGGACGAGGTCGTGCGTACCCACGCGTCCCGCGTGTACCGGCTCGCCTACCGGCTCAGCGGCAACCCGCACGACGCGGAGGACCTCACCCAGGAGACGTTCATCCGGGTGTTCCGCAACCTCTCGTCGTACAAGCCGGGCACGTTCGAGGGCTGGCTGCACCGCATCACCACCAACCTCTTCCTCGACATGGCGCGCAGGCGGCAGCGGGTGCGCATGGAGGGGCTGCCTGACGACACCGACCGCATCGTCGGTGACGACCCGAGCCCGGAGCAGGTCTTCTCCGACACGCATCTCGATCCCGACCTGCAGGCCGCGCTCGACGAGCTGCCGCCCGAGTTCCGCGCCGCTGTCGTGCTCTGTGACGTCGAGGGCCTCTCCTACGAGGAGATCGGTGCCACTCTGGGCGTCAAACTTGGTACCGTACGCAGCAGAATTCACCGTGGCCGCCAGGCTCTGCGCGCGTCGCTCGAACGGCGCAAGGAGTCGCAAGGGGAGACGATGAGGGCGAAGGCATGACGCAGTCGCGTGCCGAAGGTCCCGGCGGGCAGGAGCAGCTAGGGCGCTCCGGGTCCTGGCAGTTGCCGGAGTCGCATCTGCTGCCCGACGCGGTCGTCGCGTTCGTCGACGGGGAGCTGTCGCCGGGAGCGCGGGAGCGCGCCGCGACCCACATCATGCGCTGCCAGAACTGCGCCGCCGACGTCGGCGCGCAGCGGCAGGCCCGCGCGGCGGTGCACGACTCGCAGGTGCCAGCCATGCCCGCCGGCCTGCTCGCCTCGCTCAGCTCCATCCCCGACACCGCCGAGATCTCATCCGGGCCCGACAACCTCGCCGTGACGGCGGACGGTCAGCTCGTCGCCGTGCAGCGGCCGGACAAGCCGCAGCCGGGCACGACGCTCGGCTCGACACGGCTCGGTTCGAGCACGCCGCTCGGCGCCGTCGGCATGGGCAACGGCCGCAAGCCAGGCAGGCGGACCGCGCAGGGCGCGGGTGTCGTCGTCTCCGGCCTCGTGCTCTCCGCGCTCGCGTTCACCCTCACCGCCCAGGACGGCGGCGCACCGACGCGTTCCGCCGGATCCGGCGGCGGCAGCGGCACCGGCCTGACGCCCGTGCACTACACCAGCGGGACGGCCGCGACGGCGAGGACCGCCGAGCATGCCCGGGGACCGCAACGCTGACTTCACCGCCGCAGCGGCACACTGGGGGCTGAGTGAGCGCGCGTGCGCGCGCATATGCCAAGAAGACCGAAAGTAAGACGACTGGCATACTCGCTCGACCAGCCGGTCCGGCTTGGTTTCGGTCGGATTGGTATCTACCGGCACAGTGGCATGTTCGGGGAGCGATGAGCGACAACTCGCAGCAGCCCGACCGGCCGGACGGCCGGCAGGGCGAGCAGGGAGTCTCGCGGGGGCCACAGCCGCCTGCGGCCGACCCCGCCGCTGTGGTGTTCGGCCGCCCGGCGGGTGTCGAGGGTCCGTTCGACCCCCGGCAGTGGGACGACGCCCGTTCCGAGCAGCCGTCGCAGGCCGCGCAGCCACCCGCCTCGCTCGCCGAGGCGTTCTCCCGGGACGCGTCGGACGACGGCGTGCTGCTGCAACGGTCGCCGGGGGAGGACGTCGGCGAGAGCGGCGGCACGAGCGGTAACGGCGCAAGCCCGCTGTGGGGGTCCGCGACCGACCCGTGGCGTAACCCCGGCGCCGGTGCCGTGCTGGGCACCCCCGCGCTGCCCCAGGACACCGCCGAGCCCGCGGCGGAGCCGGTCCGGCAGGACAGGGCGTTCAGCCTGTCCGAGGTCGTCTTCGGCGGCAGGCTGCGGGTGAGTGCGCTGGTCGTCCTCGCCGTCGCGGTGCTGGTCGTGGGGTCTCTCGGCGGGGTGCTCGGCTGGTTCCTCACCAGCCAGGGCAACCAGCTCACGAGGGACGTCACGCTGGCCCAGGTGGACAGGGCGGTCGAGCGCCCACCGGGCTCGGTCGCCAACACGGTCGCGAAGGTGTCGCCCGCCGTGGTGTCGGTCGAGGTCACCTCGGGGCAGGTCGGCAGCGTCGGGTCCGGTGTGGTGATCGACCGCGACGGCTACATCGTCACCAACGACCACGTGATCGCCGCCGCCAAGTCCAACCCTAACGCCAAGATCACGGCGGTGTTCACCGACGGCAGCCGGGTCGAGGCGAAACTGGTCGGCTCCGATCCGAAGACCGACCTCGCCGTGCTCAAGGTCAACGTCAGGAACCCGACGGTGATCCAGCTGGGGACCTCGGAGCGGCTGCGGCCGGGTGACAGCGTCATGGCCGTCGGGTCGCCGTTCGGGCTGGAGAACACCGTCACCGTCGGGATCGTGAGCGCCTTGCACCGGCCGGTTACCGCGCCGTCCGAGAGCGGCGGGACGCAGGTGACCTACGACGCCATCCAGACCGACGCCGCGATCAATCCCGGCAACTCCGGCGGCGCGCTGGTCGACAAGAACGGCGCGCTGGTCGGCATCAACTCGCTGATCAGAACGGTCGGCGCCGGCGGGCAGGGCGGCAGCATCGGGCTCGGCTTCGCCATCCCGGTCGACGACGTCGTCAAGATCGCGGAGGCGCTGATCGCCAACGGCGAGGTCGCGCACCCGGCCCTCGGCGTCAGCGCGGCCTCGGTCGCGGCGAGTTCGTCGGCGGGCGCGCGGGTGAACGCCGTCGCGCCGGGCGGTCCCGCGCAGCGAGCCGGGATCGAGGAGGGCGACGTCATCGTGCAGGTCGGTGACCGTAGGGTGCGCAACGCCGCCGAGCTCACCGTCGCGGTGCGCGAACATCGCGTCGGCGAGCTGACCCAGGTCAAGCTCGTCCGTGGTGGACGGGAACTGGTCGTTGACGTCAAGCTGGGGTCTGACTGACGCTGGCATGCGCCGGTAAGCTGAGTGTGTCCGAGTGATGGAGGGTCCGAGTGTTCGAGAACATAGGCATGTCGGAGATCCTCGTGTTGCTCGTCGCGGCGCTGTTCATCCTCGGTCCGGAGCGGCTGCCGGAGGCCGCGGCGTGGCTCGGTCGTAGCCTGCGCAAGATCAGGGAGTTCGCCACCGGCGCGCGGGACCAGCTTCGCGACGAGATGGGCCCGGAGTTCGACGAGTTCCGCAAGCCGATCCAGGATCTGCGAAGTCTGCGTAGCTTCGACCCGAAGCGCGCGGTGACCCAGCATCTGTTCGACGGCGACGAGGACCCGCTCGGGATGAACGACAACGGCACCGGCAAGTCAGCCAGTGGCAGTGCTGGCGGCAACGGCGCCGCGCGCGTCCACGACTCCCTCACCCCCGGCGAAAAGCCCCCCATCGACCCCGACGCCACGTAACCACCCGGACGGCGTAGCGGCGAGCGTCGTGTCCTGCTTTCGTGCCGTTGTGTCCCACGTTCAGACCGCCGTGTTCGGCATTCACGACGTCGTGCCACGCCCGCGACCGCCGAACACGGCGGCAGGAAAGCAGGACACAACGCCCTGAGTGTGGGACACGACCGCAGGGCGCTGCGGATCTACCGGCCGGCGGGGGTGACGTTGAGCATCATGCCGGAGAGGCCGCGGGCGCGGACCGAGAGCTTGGACGCCGCCTCGCGGAGCACCTCGGACGCCGCGGCGTCCGGCGCCGTCAGCACCAGCGGCGTGCCCGCGTCGCCCTGCTCGCGCAGCCGGGGGTCGAGCGGCACCTGACCGAGCAGTGGCACCTCGGCGCCCACCGACTTCGACAGCGAGTCCGCGACCTGCTGGCCGCCGCCGGAGCCGAAGAGGTCCATCTTGCTGCCGTCCGGCGCCTCGAACCAGGACATGTTCTCGATCACGCCTGCCACCCGCTGCCGGGTCTGCAGCGCGATCGCGCCGGCGCGCTCGGCCACCTCGGCCGCCGCCTGCTGCGGCGTCGTGACGACCAGGATCTCGGCGTTCGGGATCAGCTGCGCGACCGAGATCGCGATGTCGCCGGTGCCGGGCGGCAGGTCGAGCAGCAGGATGTCGAGGTCGCCCCAGAACACGTCGGCGAGGAACTGCTGCAGCGCGCGGTGCAGCATCGGCCCACGCCACACCACCGGGGTGTTGCCCGGCGTGAACATGCCGATCGAGATGACCTTCACGCCGTGCGCCTGCGGCGGCATGATCATTTCCTCGACCTTGGTCGGCTTCTCGCTCGCGCCCAGCATGCGCGGCACCGAGTGGCCGTAGATGTCGGCGTCGACGACACCGACCGACAGCCCGCGCTCGGCCATCGCGACGGCCAGGTTCACCGTGACGCTGGACTTGCCGACCCCGCCCTTGCCGGATGCGACGCAGTACACCCTGGTCATCGACCCCGGCTGGGCAAACGGGATCACCGGCTCCTTGGCGTCCCCGCGCAGTGCCTTGCGCAGCTCGGTCCGCTGTTCGTCGTTCATCACGTCCAGCTCGACCTGCACCTCACTGACGCCGTCGAGCTCGCCGACGGCGGACTTGGTGTCGTTGGTGATGGTCTCCTTGAGCGGGCAACCAGCGACGGTGAGGTAAATGCCGACCTTGACCAGGCCATCCGCACCGATCTCGACGTCCTTGACCATGCCGAGCTCGGTGATCGGCTTGCCGATCTCCGGGTCCTTGACACCCGTGAGGGCATCGCGCACGGCCTCGTCGCTGGGAACGCCCTGTTGCTGCTGGGTGCTTGTCACGCTTGCGCACCGACCTTCGTGAGGGGGTAAGTCCTGCCTTCGCGTCTATGCTACGGGTGCGAGGCCGGGCCACGCCGTCCCGTGCCCGGCTGTCCGCATGACGGACGGCTCGCGGGCCCTGTTCTCGTCGGTGCCCCGGCGTAGCATCGAAGGCAGGTGATCCGAGATGGAGACCGTGCTCTACCTCATCCTGCTCGCCGCGCTGGGCGCCGGTGGCTATGTCGCGGCGGGCCTGCGAGTGGTGCGGCAGTACGAACGAGGGCTGGTGCTGCGATTCGGCAGGGTCCACCGTGCGCCGAGGGAGCCGGGCCTGACGTACATCATCCCCGGCGTCGACCACATGCGGAAAGTGAACATGCAGGTGGTGACGCTGCCGGTGCCGGGGCAGGACGGCATCACGCGGGACAACGTGACGGTGCGGGTTGATGCCGTCGTGTACTTCAAGGTGATCGACCCGGTGCAGGCGATCGTCGGGGTGGAGAACTATCGCTTCGCGATGCTGCAGGTCGCGCAGTCCAGCCTGCGCCGGATCATCGGGGAGAGCAGCCTCGACGACCTGCTGTCGAACCGGCAGCGGCTCAACGAGGGCCTCGAGATCATGATCGACAGCCCGGCGATCGGGTGGGGAATCCACATCGACCGGGTGGAGATCAAGGACGTCGCCCTGCCGGAGGCGATGAAACGCGCGATGTCGCGGCAGGCCGAGGCCGAGCGAGAACGCCGGGGCAGGGTGATTTCCGCCGAGGGTGAGCTCCAGGCGTCGGAGAAGCTGGCGCAAGCGGCGGAACGAATGTCGAATACTCCCGCCGCACTGCAATTGCGATTGC
Source organism: Actinophytocola sp. (assembly GCA_009377395.1). Lineage (GTDB taxonomy): Bacteria > Actinomycetota > Actinomycetes > Mycobacteriales > Pseudonocardiaceae > Haloechinothrix_A. The sequence goes on from WHUB01000019.1 coordinate 27,132, forward strand.
TGGAAACCGTTGTCGAAGTGGCGGCGGAGAAGAACTCGACCTTGGTGCTGCCGTTCCCGGTGGAACTTTTGCGTTTCCTTGAAGCCAGTACGGTGACGCAAAGAGACATGCAAGAGAAATCTCAGGGTGAGGGCGAACACAAACCTGAAACGCTCGACGGAAAATCGATAGACGCGCAGCCACCTGCGAAAACAACGGAAAAAGACGATCAAGAAACCATTGGCTGAAGGTGAAGTAACGCACAGATAACTAACGAACCTTGCGCGGCGCATACCTGGCGGGTTGATGCTGGGGTCATGCGAAAGCGTTTTGCCAGCCTGCAAGATCGGGTGCGGGAGATCTGGTTCGGCGATGACAGCGGTCCCGACTCGTTGCTCGCACGCAGTTTCCGGGCGTGCGAAGACTGCGGTGAGAACGTCTATGTTCTCGCGACGACCTGCCGCGAGTGTGGTGCGGAGGTCGCACTGCTCGCGAGCTGACGGCGGGCGGCTCAGGGCCACGGCGTTGCCGCCGTCACACTGGCAAGGCGGGTGTCATCCGTTGGATACTGCGGGGTAACCGACCCGCCCGTGAGCCCGAGTTCGAGGGAGAGCCGATGGCCCGCCTTGCCCAGACAGCCGGATTGACCGAAGTCCAGTCGGAGATCCTGGCCACCGTCCGCGACTTCGTCGACAAGGAGATCATTCCGCACGCGCAGGAGCTGGAGCACGCGGACACCTACCCCTCGGAGATCGTCGAGGGCATGAAGGAGATGGGGCTGTTCGGCCTCACCATCCCGGAGGAGTACGGCGGTCTCGGTGAGTCGCTGCTGACGTATGCGCTGGTTGTGGAGCAGATCGCGCGTGGCTGGATGAGCGTGTCCGGCGTGATCAACACCCACTTCATCGTGGCGCACATGATCTCTCGGCACGGCACGGAGGAGCAGAAGCAGCACTTCCTGCCGAAGATGGCGACCGGCGAGATCAGGGGTTCGTTCTCCATGTCGGAGCCGGACCTCGGCTCCGACGTCGCGGCGATCAAAACCCGGGCAAAAAGGCTGGACGGCTCTGGGGATGGCGCTGCCTACGTCATCGACGGCAGCAAGATGTGGCTGACCAACGGCGGCACGTCGAACCTGATCGCGCTGCTGGTCAAGACCGACGAAGGCGCGGAGAAGGCGCACCAGAACCTGACCACGTTCCTGGTCGAGAAGCCGGAGGGCTACGGCGAGGTCGCGCCGGGGTTGTCCATCCCCGGCAAGATCGACAAGATGGGCTACAAGGGCGTCGACACCACCGAGGCGGTGTTCGACGGCTACCGGATCAGCGGCGACGCCGTGCTGGGCGGGGCCCCCGGCAAGGGCTTCGCGCAGATGATGGACGGCGTCGAGGTCGGCCGGGTCAACGTCGCGGCGCGGGCGTGTGGCATCGCGATCAGGGCGTTCGAGCTGGCGGTCGAGTACGCCCAGCAGCGCAAGACGTTCGGCAAGCCGATCGCCGAGCACCAGGCGATCGCGTTCAAGCTGGCCGAGATGGGCACCAAGGTGGAGGCGGCCCACCTGATGATGGTCAACGCCGCCCGGCTGAAGGACTCCGGCGAGCGCAACGACGTCGAGGCGGGCATGGCCAAGCTGATCGCCAGCGAGTACTGCGCCGAGGTCACCCAGGAGGCGTTCCGCATCCACGGCGGCTACGGCTACTCGAAGGAGTACGAGATCGAGCGGCTGATGCGGGAGGCGCCGTTCCTGCTCATCGGCGAGGGCACCAGCGAGATCCAGAAGACGATCATCAGCAGGGGACTGCTGCGCGACTACCGCTCGCGCGGCTGACCCCGGGGGAGCGCGCTCTCCGCACGCCTCCGTGGCAAGCTACGACGCCATCGGCGAGTCCGGATTTGGCAGGATGGTGTTGTGGCCTGTTCACGAGAGGTGATCACGTGACGAGTCCGTTCTCGATGTCCGCACGGCAAGGGGGGCAGCCGAAGCTGCCGACCCCGCCGGACGGCTGGCCGATCGGCTGTTATCCCACCTACGAAGAGGCGCAACGCGCGGTCGACTACCTCGCGGACGACGACTTCCCGCTGTCCGACGTCACCATCGTCGGGGTCGACCTGATGATGGTCGAGCGCGTGATGGGCAAGCTGACCTGGGGCAAGATGCTCGCGGCGGGAGCCATGCCGGGGGCGTGGTTCGGCATGCTCATGGGCCTGCTGCTGACCCTGTTCAACACCACCGCGGAGATGCGCTACGAGCCGATCATGCTCGGTCTCGGCGCGGGCGCGGTGTTCGGCGCTCTGCTCGCCGCGGCCAGCTTCGGCATGAACAAGGGCAAGCGCTCCTTCTCGTCGACGAGCCAACTGGTCGCCGGCCGGTACGACGTCCTGTGCCAGCCGCGCAACGCCGAGCGGGGCAGGGATCTGCTCGCCAAGCTGGCCCTCGGGCAGCCGCCGACATCTACTCCATGAGGAGTCAAAAGGTCACGAGTCACAATCGGTTCACACCGGTGTGTGACAACATGTCTTGCGCCTCGAAGGAGGTTTCCGGCTCAATACTCGTTAGCAACCTCAATAACGAGGGGGAGGCTGGCGATGGCGCCGGTGACCTACGAGAAGGCGTCGCGTGTCTATCCGGGCGGGGTGCGCGCGGTCGACTCGCTCGACCTGGCGATCGACGACGGCGAGTTCCTGGTGCTCGTCGGTCCCTCCGGGTGCGGCAAGTCGACCTCGCTGCGCATGCTCGCCGGGCTGGAGGAGGTCAGCGAAGGCGCCATCCGCATCGGTGACCGTGATGTGAGTGGGCTGTCGCCAAAGGACCGCGACATCGCGATGGTGTTCCAGAGCTACGCGCTCTACCCGCACATGAGCGTCGCCGACAACATGGGGTTCGCTCTCAAGATCGCCGGGGTGAAGAAGCCCGAGATCGTCCGGCGGGTCGGCGAGGCCGCCAAGCTGCTGGACCTGGAGCAGTTCCTCGACCGCAAGCCGAAGGCGCTGTCCGGCGGGCAGCGGCAGCGCGTCGCGATGGGACGAGCGATCGTCCGGGAGCCACGTGTCTTCCTGATGGACGAGCCGCTGTCCAACTTGGACGCCAAGCTGCGGGTCTCCACCCGCACCCAGATCGCGGCGTTGCAGCGGCGGCTCGGCGTGACCACCGTCTACGTCACCCACGACCAGGTCGAGGCGATGACCATGGGCGACCGGGTGTGCGTGCTCGACCAGGGCAAGCTGATGCAGGTCGACACCCCGCGCGCACTGTACGAGCGGCCGGACAACGTCTTCGTCGCCGGGTTCATCGGCTCGCCCGCGATGAACATCGGCGACCTGCCGATCATCGACGGCGGCGCCCGCATCGGCACGACGACGGTCCCGCTGTCCCGGGCCACGCTCGACGCCATCGCCGCCGACGACATCACCGACCGCGTCACCGTCGGATTCCGGCCGGAGGCGCTCGACGTCGTGCCCGCGGGCACGGAGCAGTCGTTCGAGGTCGTCGTCAACGTCGTCGAGGAGCTGGGGGCGGAGGCGTACGTCTACGGCGCGCTGACCGATCCGGCGGGGGCCGAGATGGCCGCGCCGGACATCATCGCGCGGGTCGAGCCGCGCGAGATCCCCGGCAAGGGCGACGCGGTCGGCCTCACGATCCGCCCCGACCAGCTGCATGTCTTCTCCGTGGCGACCGGTAACCGGCTGCCCACCTGACACCACCAGAAGGAGCGCGTAATGCGATCACGAAACCCACTACGGCTTGGCGCGCTGGTGTTCGCCGGTTCCCTCGTGCTGAGCGGATGCCTCGGCACCGGTGAGGAGAGCGGCGCGAACCAGCCGGTCGAGATCTTCGGTGGCATCACCGGCACCGCGGAGGCCGGGCTGGTCAAGCAGGCCGTGGCCGAGATCAAGGAGGCGACCGGAGTCAACGTCACCTATCAGCCGTCCCGTGACTTCACGACGCTCATCAGCAGCAAGGTCCGTGGCGGGGACGCGCCCGACATCGCGCTGTTTCCGCAGCCGGGGCTGCTGCTCGACATGTCCGAGGACATCACGCCGCTGGGCGACGTCGACGTCGGCCTCGATGAGATCAGGCAGACCCTGATCCCCGGCCTGCTCGACTCGGCGACCAAGGACGGCAAGGTCTACGGCGCGCCGATCGACCAGGCGCCGAAGAGCCTGGTCTGGTACCCGAAGAAGGCGTTCGAGCAGGCAGGCTATGAGGTTCCGACGACGCACCAGGAGCTGCTCGACCTGACCGAGCAGATCAAGCAGGACGGTAAGACGCCGTGGTGCATCGGACTCGAGTCCGGCCCCGACACCGGCTGGCCCGCGACCGACTGGCTCGAGGACTACGTGCTGCGCACCGCGGGCCCCGAGGCGTACGACCAGTGGGTCGCCGGGAAGCTGGAGTTCAGCAGCCCGCAGATCACCGAGGCCGCCGAGACCGTCGGCGAGATCATGCTGACCCCGGGCAACGTGCAGGGCGGTGGCCAGGCCATCGTCAGCACCTCGTACGGCGACTCGGCGGCGCAGATGTTCGAGAACCCGCCCGCGTGCTACCTGCACCGGCAGGCCAGCTTCATCACCACGTTCTTCCCCGACAACGTCCAGCAGAACCTCGACGAGGAGGCCGGGGTGTTCGTGTTGCCGCCGGTCGAGGGCGGCTACGACGGCACGCCGATCCTCGGCAGCGGTAACTTCGCCGCGCTGTTCAACTCGGACAACGAGAACGCGGTCAAGGTCATGGAGTACCTGATCTCGGACAAGTTCGGCACGCCGCGTTACGAGGCGGGCGGGGTGCTCTCGCCGCACACGACCTTCGACGTCGACAAGTATCCGGACGAGACGACCAAGGAGATCGCGCGGCAGGTCAACGAGGCCGACGTGTACCGGTTCGACGGCTCCGACCTGATGCCGGCCGAGGTGGGCACCGGCGCCTTCTGGACCGGGATGGTCGACTGGGTCAGCGGCCAGAAGGACCTCAAGACCGTGCTGCCCGAGATCGACGAGAGCTGGCCCAGCTGACCAGCGCGGACGTCGTGGCGGGAAGGGTGGCGACAGATGCTCAAGGCGATCAACGCGCTGCTGGCGATCCTGGCAGGCGTCGGCGGTGGCTTCGCCCTGTATCTGATCCTGAACTGGCTGGTCGAGCGCTTGCCGGGCCGGTGGGAGGACCGGCTCAAGCCGTACATCTTCATCGGCCCGGCGATCGTCTTCGTGACCGCCTTCCTGGTCTATCCCGCGCTGCGGACGGCGTACCTGAGCTTCTTCGACGACGAGGGTGAGAAGTTCGTCGGGCTGGCGAACTACGTCGAGCTGCTCAGTGAGTCCGACTTCCTCAACGCGCTGTTCAACAACCTGCTGTGGCTGATCGTGGTGCCTGCCGGGGTCGTGATCGCCGGGCTGATCGTCGCGGTGCTCGCCGACCAGCTCGGCACCCGCAGCGAAAACGCCGTCAAGTCGTTCATCTTCCTGCCGATGGCGATCAGCTTCGTCGGCGCCAGCACGATCTGGCGGTTCGTGTACGCCTACCAGCCGGAGGGCAGACCCCAGATCGGGCTGCTGAACGCGGTGTGGACCCTCTTCGGCGCCAACCCGGTCGCCTGGATCCAGATCGACACCGCGCGGCTGAACTCGCTGCTGCTCATGGTGATCATGATCTGGCTGCAGACCGGGTTCGCCATGGTGCTGCTCTCGGCGGCGATCAAGAACGTGCCGGTGGAGACGCTGGAGGCGGCGAGGATCGACGGTGCGTCCGACGTGCAGATCTTCTTCCAGGTCGTGGTGCCGCAGATCTGGTCGACGGTGATCACCGTGTTCGTCACCGTGCTGATCCTGACCCTGAAGATCTTCGACATCATCTACGTCATGACCGGTGGCGAGTTCAACACCGACGTCATCGGTAACCGGTTCATCACCGAGCTGATCAATTTCAACAACGACGGCAGGGCCTCGGCCATCGTGGTGATGCTGCTGATCGCCGTCATCCCGGTGATGGTCTACCAGGTTCGGCAGTTCCGGCAGATGGAGGCCACGCGATGACGACCGCGACACCGCCACTCGCGCCGCACGCCGAACGTGCTCCGGCCCGGCCGGGCGCGGGCAAGCCGCGCCGGGGCGTCGGCGCGGTCGTGGTCCGGCTGGCGCTGCTGATCATGGTGCTGCTGTGGACGATCCCGACCATCGGGCTGCTGGTGACGTCCGGCCGGAATCCAGAGGTGGTCGCGAGCTCGGGCTGGTGGACCGTGCTGTCCTCGCCGCTCGACTTCACCCAGTGGACGGCGGAGAACTACGACACCGTGCTGAACGCGCAGGGCATGGCGAACGCCTTCCTGAACAGTCTCGTCGTGACCATCCCGGCCACGGTCATCCCGATCCTGGTCGCGGCCTTCGCGGCGTACGCGTTCACGTACATGAGGTTCCCCGGCCGGGACTTCTTCTTCATCGTGCTCGTCGGGCTGCTCGTCATCCCGTTGCAGGTGGCGTTCATCCCGCTGCTGCAGGTGTTCGGCACGATCGGCCTCGTCGGCACGTTTCCCGCGGTGTGGCTGGCACACGCCGCCTTCGGCATGCCGCTCGCGGTGTATCTGCTGCGCAACTACATGCAGGGGCTGCCCGGTGAGGTGATCGAGTCGGCGAAGGTCGACGGCGCCAGCCATTTCGTCACGTTCTGGCGGCTGATCATTCCGATGTCGACGCCCGCGCTGGCGGCGTACGCGATCTTCCAGTTCCTGTGGGTGTGGAACGACCTGCTGGTCGCGCTGATCTTCCTCGGCCCGGGGGAGAACGAGGTCGTCACGGTCAACCTGAGCACCCTGGTCGGCACCCTCGGCTCGGACTGGCAGCTGCTCACGGCGGCGGCGTTCATCACGATGATCGTGCCGATGATCGTGTTCCTGTCGTTGCAGCGCTACTTCGTCCGCGGCCTCACCGCGGGCTCCGTGAAGGGGTAGTCGCCGCTACAACCAGTGGTTGCGGCGGAAGATGCGGAACAAGATGAAGCAGATCAGGCCGATGCCGACGAGGACGGTGGGGTAGCCGTAGCGCCACTCCAGCTCCGGCATGTATGTGAAGTTCATGCCGTAGATCCCGGCGATCGCGGTCGGCACGGCGAACATCGCCGCCCACGCGGTGATCTTGCGCATGTCGACGTTCTGCTGCAACGACACCTTCGCCACCGTCGCGTCGACCAGCGTGGTCAGCAGCTCGTTGGCGCTGCCGATGCGCTCTGACACCGTCGTGAGGTGGTCGTCGACGTCGCGGAAGTACGACCGCACGTCGTCCGGCACGAGCCGGCTGTAGCCCTCGGCGAGCCGCCGCAGCGGCGTCGCGAGCGGCAGCACCGCCCGGCGCAGCTCGAGCACCTCGCGCTTCATCAGGTAGATCTGCTCGGCCGAGACCAGCGACCTCGGCGCGAACACCTGGTCCTCCATCTCGTCGATGTCGTGCTCGATGCGCTCCGAGACGTCGAGATAGTGGTCGACGACGGTGTCGGCGATCGCGTGCAGCACCGATGACGGCCCCGGCCGCAGCCGCTCCGGGTCGTTGTCCAGCTCCCGGCGGAGCCGCGCCAGCCCGGAGTGCTGGCCGTGGCGCACCGTGACGATGAAGTCTTTGCCGAGGAACGCCATCAGCTCGCCCGTCTCGACGATCTCGTTGGCGGTCGTCGGTGACTCGTGCGCGATGTAGCGCACCGTCTTGAGCACCATGAACAGCGAGTCCTCGTAGCGGTCCAGCTTGGGGCGCTGGTGCGCGTGCACCGCGTCCTCCACGGCCAGCTCGTGCAGCCCGAAGGTGTCCGCTATGCCCTGGATCTGCTTGGTGTCTGGCTCGTGGAGCCCGATCCACACGAACGCGTTGTCCTGCGCCCGGGCCTCCGCGATCGCGTCGGAGTGCGCCCACTTGCCGGGCAGCCGCTCACCGTCGACGTAGACACCGCAGTCGACGACGGATGCGGAGAGCGGGACGGGATCGGGCTGCCGTGCGGGTGTTCGTGACCGGCCGTAACCGCGACCGCGCAGGCCGCCGAACGGGCGTATCGCCGCCATGATCCCTCCAACCGCGTCTCCTCGTGAGTCTTTTGACACCGATCATCGAGCCTACTCCTGCCACAAGGCATGATGGCTGCCAACGACAGGCGGGTGCCGAGAGTGGGTTACCCCATGTGATCTTGCCATGGAGCCGTGCCCACGCGACACAAGGAGGAACCAGAGTGCAGTTCGGCCGCTATTTCGAGGAGTTCGAGGTCGGCGCGGTGTACAAGCACTGGCCGGGCAAGACGGTGACCGAGTACGACGACCACCTGTTTTGCCTGCTCACGATGAACCACCATCCGCTGCACATGGACAGCCACTACGCGGCCGAGACCACCGACTTCGGCAAGAACGTCGTGGTCGGCAACTACATCTACTCGCTGCTGCTCGGCATGTCCGTCGCCGACGTCTCCGGCAAGGCGATCGCCAACCTCGAGGTGGAGTCGCTCAAGCACGTCAAGCCGACGTTCCACGGCGACACCATCTACGGCGAGACCGAGGTGCTCGAGAAGACACCGTCGAAGTCCAAGGACGACCGGGGCGTCGTCTACGTCGAGACGCGCGGCTACAACCAGGACGGCACGATCGTCTGCGTGTTCCGGCGCAAGGTCATGGTGCCGAAGCGGTCCTACGGCGAGGCACGTGGCGGCGAGCAGCCAGGGCGCCCGGTGCCGCATGAATGACATCGCAACGACGCGGCGCGGTCTGGCCACCTTCGCCGGCCGCGCCGAGGCGTCGTCGCCGCTGTACTCCCACCTCGCCGCGAAGGCGGCCGAGGACGACGACGTCGCCGGTCTGCTCGCCGGGGCGCCGGACCCCGACCCCGAGCTGCTGCTCGCCGTCGCGCACCGGCTGCTGCAGGCCGACCCGATCCACCCGCTGACGCGGTACTACCCGACGCTCGGCGGCTTCGACGGCGTCGACGCCGAGACCTGGCCGATGTTCCGCACCTTCCTGCTGGAACGGGCCGAGCAGGCACGGGAGCTGCTCGCGGCCCGGCGGGTACGCCACAACGAGGTGCAGCGGGCGGCGGTGCTGTATCCCCCGCTGAGCGCGGTCGCCAAGCAGGCCAAGGGCACCATCGGTCTCATCGAGGTCGGCGCCTGCGCCGGACTGCTGCTCGGACTGGACAAGTTCGGCTACCGGTACCAGTGCGACGGCGGCGAGCAGTACACCGCAGGCCCGGCGAAGGCGGCCGTCGGGCTGCACTGCGCGGTCCAAGGTCCTGGCTTCGGCGGGCCACGCAAGAAACTGCCGCTCGGTGAGCGGATCGGGCTCGACCCCGAACCCGTCGACCTGACCGACGAGGACGAGCTGGCCTGGCTGGACGCCTGCATCTGGACCGACCAGCCGGAGCGGGTGCGGCTGCTGCGCACCGCGGCCGCCGCCCAGGCCAGGCAACCGCAGCAGGTCGTCGCGGGGGACGGTGCGACGGACCTCGCCACGGTCGCCGGGCGACTGCCCGCCGACGCGCCACTGGCCGTGATGAACACCAACACCATGACGCGGTTGGAGGCGCGGCAGCGCGCGGACTACCTGGCGGCGCTGGCCGCGCTCGCCGCGGAGCGGCCGCTGTGGTGGGTCAGCCACGAGCCGTACGAGTCCGGCGTCGCCGAGCTGCTGCCCGGCCGGGAGGACCTGACGTCCGCCGAGGTGCTCAGCGTCACAACCTGGTCCGGCGGCGAGCCCGAGGTGACGGTGCTGGCCACCACCGACCCCAACGGCAGGCGGATGACCTGGCGAGGCGGTGTCTGATGGATCCGTGGTCGCGGTATCGACCGAGATCCATCAGACACCGCCTACGCTGATCGGGCGACAGTCCGTGGTGTGAGAGATGCCACAGCGTCGCGATCATGGTGCCGCCCGCGCGGCCGTCAGGCTCCATGCCGCTGGCCGGGCAGCGCCTGCCAGCTACGTAGTGTCGCGGTGAGCTCGTCGACCAGGTCGCCGTTTCGGTCGAGAGCGTCGTATTCGTCGCTGTCAACCCACCGCGCGTCGACGGCGTCGTCCCCTGCCCGCAGCGTGCCCGCGACGACGCCGCAGAAGTAGTCGTGGATTTCGTACCTGCCGCGCGTGACGATCCCGGCGAGCGACCCCGGCTCGACCGTCAGTCCGGTCTCTTCTCGCAGCTCACGGGCCACGGCGTCGAGCACCGGCTCACCGGGCAGTATCCTGCCGCCCGGCAGCGACCACTTGCCCGCCGCGGGCTGCTGCCCCCGGCGGATCAGCAGAATTCGGCCACTGGCATCGTGTACTACACCGCCGACGCAAGGGATCATGGATTGCTCGCAAGACATAGCCACAGAGAGTAGTGTTTCGGTAGCATAACTGCCCAGTGCTGCCCCAAGAGCGGGACATTACTCGGAACTCGGCGCGCAGTGCGGTACAACGAGAAAAGGTTTAGCCCACAGGTACTACGGAGAGACGGGGTCTGATCGTCGTGGACGTGAAGAAGTTGGCCATCGTGGCCGGTTCCGCACTCCTGCTGTTCTTCGTGATCACGCAGCCAGACAGTTCTGCGTCCCTCGTGCACAGCATTCTCGGCATGCTCAGGGACGGCGCCGAGTCGATCATCACCTTTGTAAGCAACGTGTTCCAAGGCTGACGGTGCCGAATTGAGCCTCTTCGCGCCACGCGACCCGGACGAGTATCTGCTCGAGACCGAGCGTCGTGTGATCCGCATCAGGCGGCACTGGGCGACGCTGCTGTGGGACTGCTTCGAGTCGGCGGCCCTGCTCGCGATCGCCGTGATGGTGTCGTATCTGCTCCCGCCATCGCTGTGGATGGGGCAGAACGTGCTCTGGTACGCGGCGCTGCTCGTCATCCTCCGGTTCATGTGGATCGTGATGGAGTGGTGGGTCGAGACCCTCGTCGTCACCGACAAGCGGTTCATCATGACGAAGGGCATCTTCACGACCAAGGTGCTGATGATGCCCATCAGCAAGGTCACCGACCTGACGTACAAGCGGACCGCGGCGGGCAGGATGCTCGGCTACGGCAACATCATCGTCGAGTCGGCAGGCCAGATCCAGGCTCTCAACAACATCAACTACCTGCCCCAACCCGAACAGTTCTACGACACCATCTCGGAGCTGGTATTCGGCGACAAGAAGGCGCAGGCCGAGCGGTTCTCCATGATCAAGGCGCAGCGCGCGGCCCGGGGCAAGCGTGCGGTGAAGTGATGCCGGGCGGCATCGGCGACACTGGTCTCCGTGAGCCTTCGCATCGACCTGCACACCCACTCCACCGCGTCCGACGGCACCGACAGCCCCGCCGGGCTCGTCGCGGCGGCCGCCGCCGCTGACATCGACGTCATCGCCATCACCGACCACGACACCACCGCGGGCTGGCGTGAGGCCGGCGCGGCGCTGCCCGCCGGGATGCGGCTGGTGCCGGGCGCCGAGCTGTCGTGCGTGTCCGACGACGGCGGCGGGCGGCGGGTCAGCGTGCACCTGCTGGCCTACCTGTTCGACCCGGCGGCCGACGCCATCGTGGTCGAGCAGCGCAGGCTGCGGGAGGAGCGACGCGGCAGGCTGCGGCGGATGGCCGAGCGGATGGCCGCCGACGACGTGCCGATCGACCCCGACGCGCTGCTCGGCGCGCTGCCGGACGACGCCCCGGCCGGACGTCCCCACCTGGCGCGGGCGCTGGTCGACGCCGGTCTCGCGGGCAGCGTCGACGAGGCGTTCGCGACCTACCTCGGCAGCGGCCGGGGCTACTACGTGCCGCGCCGGGACACGCCGGTCGCGCAGGCCATCGAGATGATCGCGGCGGCGGGCGGGGTGACCGTGCTCGCGCACCCGCTCGCGCACCAGCGCGGGCCGACGGTGAGCCTGCCGACCATCGCCGAGATGGCGGCGCACGGCCTCACCGGCATCGAGGTCGACCACCCCAACCACGACCAGCCGACCCGCGACCGGCTGCGCAAGCTCGCCGCCGAGCTCGACCTGCTGCCGACCGGGTCGAGCGACTACCACGGCACCAACAAGGACATCCGGCTCGGCGCGGAGACCACCGATCCCGACGTCTTCGCCGAGCTGGTCGCGCGGGCGAGTGGCTGCGAGGTCGTCTCGGGGGCCACGCGGTGAGCGCGTACTTCGACCCCGAGACGTTCCTCGCCGCGACGGTCACGCTGCTGGTCATCATGGACCCGACCGGCACCGTGCCGGTGTTCCTCAGCCTGACCGGGCGCAGGGCGGCGTCGGCGCGGGCGAAGGCGGCCTGGCAGGCGGTGCTGGTGTCGCTGGTCGTCATCACGGTCTTCGCGGTGGCGGGCCAGGCGATCCTGACCTACCTCGGCATCGGCATCCCGGCGTTGCAGGGCGCGGGCGGGCTGTTGCTGCTGCTCGTCGCGCTCGACCTGCTGACGGGGCGGGAGAGTGCGCAGCCGCAGGCCGCGGAGGAGGTGAACGTCGCGCTGGTCCCGCTGGGCACGCCGCTGCTCGCCGGGCCGGGCGCGATCGCGGCGACCATCGTGTTCGTCCGGCAGGCGTCGGGTGATCTCGGCGCCTACCTCGCGCTCGCGGCCGCGATCGTGGTGGTGCACCTGGCACTGTTCCTGAGCCTCCGGTTCGCGGGCGGGGTGATCCGGCTGATCAAGGAAAGCGGCATCACCCTGGTCGCGAAGGTCGCCGGGCTGTTGCTCGCCGCGATCGCGGTGCAGCTCGTCGCCGACTCGGTGCGCGGGTTCATCGCGGGTAGCTGACCGATACGCTGGCGTGCCGGATCACTGTGTTCTAGCGGGAGCGGGCATGCGAGCGACGACGGCCCAGCGGGAGTGGCCGATGTATCGACAGCCGTCGCGCCGCGATGCGGTCGCCAGGTTCTGGCGCGACGTCGCGGGCGCGGTCGCCGCTGGTCTCACGCTGCTCGCGGCGGGGCTGTTCGGCGTCCTGATGTTCGCGCACGAGCTCGGCGTTCAGGGCCCGGGAGCGCAGGTCGCCGCGGGACACGCGGCCGCGGCGATGTTCGCCATCGCGTTCGCGATCCTCGCCGACCGGACCCGGGGCAGGCCCGCCGTCGTCGGCGTGATCGCCGTGTTCGTCATCACCGCGGCCACGCTGTGGTGGTACTGGCTGCGTTAGTTAGTCACCATCGCGCCCGGCAGCGGCTCAGGTCCGCCTTGACGACCTGGCCCCGGTCGACCACGACCGGGATCTGCTGCAGGATCTTGCCGTTCTTCTCGCAGGTCAGCGTGTAGTTCTCGATCAGCTGCCTCGGCACGGTCTTCGGCTCCGTGTCGTACAGCGAGCCGGTCAGCGTGTAGCTCGGCGACGCCGAGGCGTAGTTGATCACGCGGAACACATAGCCGCCCGGCTTCGGGGCCTCGACGAGCGCCCGCTCCTTCTCGTTGACGAACTGCTCGGACGACGCCACCTCGGTCAGGCTGCCGTCCTGCTCGCGGTAGAAGACCTTGAGATCCAGGTCGTCCGGGGTCGGCCAGTCCAATGTGACGTCGAGCAGGTCCACACCGGACCGCTTCACCGTGAACGTGTGGTCGGTGTGCTGCGTCGGGGCGATGAAGGTGCCGTTGTAGGTCTTCGAGCGGATCGGCTCGTCGGCGAGCACCTCGTACTGCCGGTCCATGACCATCGGGCGGGTCGACGGGTTGACGTGCCAGCGGAACCCGCCGCTGTCGCCGACCCGCATCGTGGTCTCGATGGTGTCCGAAATGGATGAGTTCCAGGTCGACGTGGCGAAGGACTTCGTCAGCCGGAGCGTCGCGCCCGCCGGGGCCTTGCCCGCGATCACCGAGTGCTGCTCCTGGTTGACCGCGTTCTCCAACGCGACGAGGTACGCTTCCCGGTTGCCCCTGCCCGCGTACTTGCCCGCGCCCAGGTACTCGTCGACGACCTCGGGGTACGGCGGGTGGAACTCGCTCTCACCGATCTCGAAGGTGTAGCCGTAGCCACCGGTGGCGTTGTACGACCAGTCCTCCGTGGTGCCGGTGGTGTCGTAGAGCTCCCAGCTGTGGAGGTTCTGGTAGCCGTTCTGCGCCGCCATTCGCGCGCCGAGCGCCTTCATGGCCGCCTCGTCGTGCGGCTGGCCGATCGGCTCGCCGTCCGGCCCGATGGTGTCCGGCTTGACGCCGTTGGGCCGCAGCACCAGGTTCGAGTAGGTGTGGTTGGTGATCAGCGTGGTGACCTGCCGGTGGCTGACCAGCTCCCGGATGTTCTGCGTCTCCGGCTCGGAGAACGGCGCCGCGCCGCGATAGGTCGGGTCGGCGGGCTCGCTCGCCGCGCCGGGGCCGCCCCACAGCCCGCCGTAGTTGCGGTTGGTGTCGACGCCGAGGCCGAAGCCGCCGGGGCTCGCAGCGAGCGCGCACTCGTTCGCCACCGGCCGCTGGCCGTCGAGCAGGCGGCAGTTCTTGCGCTTGTAGACATTGCCGGGACTGCCGAGCAGCGACACCGTGCCGCCGTCGTCCACCTCGCGCAGGTCGAGCAGCATGCCGTCGTTGACCGACTTCTGGAAGCCGTCCGGGTTGGTCACCGGGACGACGATCACCCGGGACCGGTTGAGCAGGTTGGTGATCCGGTCGCGCTTGCCGTAGTTGGTGACGAGGTCGTAGGCGAACTCCATGGTCAGCTCGCCGGACGGCCACTCGCGGGCGTGGTGCAGGCCCATGATGAGGAACACCGGCCTGCCGTCCCGCGGCTCGCGCACGTCGCGGCCGATCGCGAGGCCGTGCACGAGCTTGCCCTCGAGCGTGCGGTGGGGCAGCGTGATCTCCCTGGCGATGCCGGGCCGCATCGTCGCCAGCTTGTGCATGTCGGCGTTGTAGTCGGCGAGCGTGCGGTAGCCGGTGCGGCCGCTCGGCAGCGGCGACCGTTCCGTCCTCGCCGCGTACCGCTCGTTGATCTCGTTGACCTTCGCGGTGTGCAGCGCCAGGTTCGGGATGCGGACGTCCCAGGTCAGGCCCGCGGCGTGCAGTGCGGCGGCCTCGGCGGGGCTGTGCAGCACCACCTCGATGTAGTCGTGTCCGGCGTGCTCGGTCATGTCGAGGCCGAGGGACTGCAACAGCTCCTTGTCGGCGCGGGTCGAAGTGTCGACGGTGACGAGCTGCACCGGGAAGTCCGCCGTCGCCGCCCGCGCCGGCGCCTGCCCGGTGTCGATCGCCGCGACGGTCAGCAGCGATGCGGCGGCCAGCGCCGTGAGCGCGACGCGAACGGATCGGGACTTCATGGGCATGGCGATCCCCCTCGTTTTCTTCGCAGACCCCTGCGGAGTGACGTGGTCCTAACGAGGTGGACGTGAAAGCGGTTACGAAATGACGCGTGGGCGCCCGGCCCTCCGACCCGGCTGCAGGAATGGTGCGAGGGCGGAGGACCGGGCGCGCCGACGACCTTCGCAGGTCCTCGAGCGCCGCGAAGTGGGGAAACTACGCACGTCGATACGTATCTCGTCGCGGCACGCCGCGCTGGCTACCGCAGCGCCACCAGCGTGTCGCCGCGCTGCTCGAGCAGCACCGGCCCGGCGGCGTCGAGACTGATCGGACCGTCGAAGCCGCCACGGTCCACCGGCAGCCTGCGCTCCACCTCGCCGGACTCCTCGTCGACGACCGCGAGCCCACCCTGGATGGGCAGCACCAGGCTGCCGCCGAACAGCGTGCCGGTGCCGATCGTGCCGTGCAGCGTCCAGCGGGGCCGCAGGTCGGCGGCGTCGAGCGCGATGGTGCTCGCGCCGGTCGACCAGTACACCCCGGCGTCGGTGCGTGCGGCGGGCTCGACGCCGCCATCCGGGTCGCTCGTCAGCGCGGCGGCGGGCAGGTCGAGCGAGTACCGCGCGATCTCGCGGCCGTCGGAGTCGTAGACGGCCAGCCGCTTCGAGTCGCCGTAGGCGACCGCGACCAGGAAGTCGCTGCCGGACGACTCCGGCCGGTCGACCAGCGCGACGACCTTGGCGTTCTCGCTGTCCAGCAGGGTGCTGAAGAAGACCTCGGGCTGGTCGGTCACCGACTCGCCGTCGACGGTGTTGGTCGTGCCCAACACCGAGAGCCGGTCGGCGTCCTCACCACCGCAGCGCTCGATCACGCCGACCCGGCCCGCCGAGACGGTCACCGAGCCGTACTCGCAGCCGGGGCGGGGCTGCCGGTCGGGCTCGACGACGGCGGGCACCTTGCCGTACTCCATGGTGTTGATCAGATCCGACGACCACACGTTGAGCAGTTTCCTGCCGGTGGTGACCGCGTGGTTGCCGTCGTCGATGAGCCTCGTGCCCAGCTCGGCGTTGGCGTTACGCTGCGCGGTGCGCTCGCCGGTGCCCATGTCGAGCTGGGTGATCTCGCTGCACCAGCCGCCTGCCAGCGCGTGCGTCTGGTACATGGCCACCACGGTCGACCACGGGTCGGCGACCGTGCACAGGTCGAGATCGCGCTGGTACGTCCAGCGCGGCCGCCCGCTCTCGAGGTCGCGACCGGTGACCGTGCCGCCGTCGCCGGTGACGACCGAGGCGCCGTCGGTGACCGGGGTCGGCGTCGCGTCGCTCGGCGCGCGCCAGATCTCGTCGAACCGCTCAGGCACCTCGGCCGGGGCGTGTAGCACGCCCGGGTCCGTTGCGGCGGTGACCGATCGGGTCGCCCGGCTCTCGCTCGCCAGCCACACCAGCAGGCCGGCGGCGACGACGGCGATGACGATCAGCGCCGCGACGACCCGGTCGCGGGGACGCGTCCACGGTGAACGGCGAGCCGGGTTCTTGCCCACCGTGTGCTCACTGGCCGCCGCTGTCGCTTGCCTTGGCGCCGCTCGCGCCGTTGCCGCTGCGCGCGCGCCCGCCGCCTCGGCTGCCCCGGGTCCGTCGCCTGCGACCCTGCTGGCCGTCGGCGGAGCCCTGCCCCGAGCCGTCCTGCTTCGGGCCTGACTGCCCGTTCGTCGCCGCGTCGCCGTTCCCGGCCGACGTCCGGGCGCTGCCCCGGGTGGGCTTGCGGGGCGTGCCGCGCGTGGTGGAACGGGAGCGCGGCGAGCCGGACTTGCGCTTGCCGCCGAAGTCCTCCTCCTGCTCGGCGCCCAGTCCCGCCCTGGTGCGCTTGGACAGCGGCAGCCTGCTGGTGGCGTCCTCGGGGATGCCGAGGTCGGCGTACAGGTGCGCCGAGGTCGAGTAGGTCTCGACCGGCACGTCGACACCGAGGCCGAGCGCGTCCGAGATCAGCTTCCACCGTGGCGTCTCGTCCCAGTCGACCAACGTGACCGCGACGCCGGTCTTCCCGGCGCGGCCGGTCCTGCCGATCCGGTGCACGTAGGTCTTCTCGTCGTCCGGCGTCTGGTAGTTGATCACGTGCGTGACGTCGGTGACGTCGATGCCGCGCGCGGCGACGTCGGTCGCGACCAGGACGTCGATCTTGGCCGACCGGAACGCGCGCAGCGCCTGCTCACGGGCGCCCTGACCGAGGTCACCGTGCACCGCACCGGCCGCGAAGCCGCGTTCGGTGAGGTCGTCGGCCACCTTCTGCGCGGTCCGCTTGGTACGGGTGAAGATCATGGTCCGGCCCCGGTCCTCGGCCTGGAGCGCCCTGGCCAGCATCTCCAGCTTGTCCATGGCGTGGGCGCGGTAAACGAACTGCGCCGTCCGCTCGTGGATCGCGGTGTCGTCGACCTGCTCGGCGCGGATGTGCGTCGGCTTGGTCAGGAACGTCCTGGCCAGGGTGATGATCGGGCCGGGCATGGTCGCCGAGAAGAGCATGGTCTGCCGCTTCTCGGGCACCATCCGCAGGATGCGCTCGATGTCGGGCAGGAAGCCGAGGTCGAGCATCTCGTCGGCCTCGTCGAGCACCAGGGTGGCCGCCTTGCCGAGCACGAGGTGCTGCTGCTCGGCGAGGTCGAGCAGCCGGCCCGGGGTGCCGATCACCAGGTCGACGCCCGCCCGCAGTGCCTCGATCTGCGGCTCGTACGGCCGCCCGCCGTAGATGGCGAGCGTGCGCACGCCGAGGTGCTTGCCCGCGTCGTGCAGGTCGTGCGTGACCTGGAGGCACAGCTCGCGGGTCGGCACGACGACGAGCGCCTGCGGCGTGCCGTCGCCGGGCAGCGTGAGGCGCTGCAGCATCGGGACGCCGAAGCCGAGCGTCTTGCCGGTGCCGGTGCGGGCCTGGCCGATGACGTCCTCGCCGTTCAGCGCGAGCGGCAGCGTCATCTCCTGGATCGCGAAGGTGCGCTCGATGCCCGCCTCGGTGAGCGCGCGCACGATCTCGTCGCGCACGCCGAAGTCCGCGAACAGCGGCGCTTCCTCGGGTACCGGCGCGCCTGCCTGGAGTGGGTGGGACGGATCGGTCTCGGGAACTCCCGCTTCACTGTGTTCGAGCGTCACCGGGTCCAGTGCGCTGTCTTGGTCGGTCTCTGTTGTCAGCGTGATCGCCTCTCTCATCCAGCGCGCACAGAACGATGTCGTGGGAACCGCACTGGGATCCGAGGTGTGCGCGCACACTTCCTCGCACTCGCCTCCACGCGGAGCGCGCCCGTGGGTACACGGTCAGCCGGATTCATTCCCGTCAGTGGTTGATGTGGTCCCGGCCGGGTGGAGTCGCTCCCCACGCCGTGCGCGCGGTGCCTACTCACCCTGCGACCATCCCGCGGAGGCGATGCGATGGTCATCACGGCCCAGTCTACCTGGTGCGTCGCCGCTGGTGGTGAGCCGGTGAGATACGGCATGTTCGGTGAACTCTCGCGCGACGGACTGGTCACACGAGCCCGGTAACACTTTAAGGTGGGTGACGTGGGCGATGTGCGCGGTGTCAGCAGCCAGGAATCGGTGAGCGCGGGAGTGGTCGATCTGCTCGGCGTGCTCGCGTACGGCGAGTTGTCGGCGTTCGACCGGATGGCGGAGGACTCGCGGACCGCGCCGACCCTCGCCGGCCGGGCGGCGCTCGCCGAGATGGCCGCCGCCGAGATCGGGCACTACGCGATGCTGGAGCGTCATCTCGCGGAGCACGGCGTCGACGTCGAGGACGCGATGGCGCCGTTCATGGACCACATCGACGCCTTCCACGCCTCGACCGCGCCCAAGTCGTGGCTGGAGTCGCTGGTCAAGGCGTATGTGGGGGATGGGCTCGCGGCCGACCTCTACCGGGAGGTCGCCAGCTGGCTCGACGAGCCGAACCGGGAGCTGGTGCTCGCGGTGCTGTCGGACACCGGCCACTCCGCCTTCGCCGAGCGTGAGGTGGCGATGGCCATCGCGGACGACGCGACGGTGCGGGGGAGGCTCGCGCTGTGGGGCCGCAGGCTGCTCGGCGAGGCGCTGACACAGGCGCAGTACGTCGTCGCCGAGCGTGACGGCCTCGCGGAGCTGATCGTGGCGGGCACCGGGGATCTCTCGGGCATCGCCGGACTGCTGCGGCGGCTGCAGCAGCAGCACCACAAGCGGATGCAGTCGCTGGGTCTGGGGTAACCGGCCAGCACACTTCGGTGAGTCGCGTGGGATAGCCTGTGCGGCGAAAGGGAAGCGACCGCGAACCAGGAGGACGCGCGTGGAGATCAAGATCGGCATTCAGGAGGCTCCCCGCGAGCTCGTCGTGTCGAGCAGCCAGACGACGGACGAGGTGGATGCGTTGATCTCCGAAGCTCTCGGTTCCGCTGACGGCCTGCTCCGGCTGACCGACGACAAGGGCCGGTTGTACATCGTCCCGGGGAACCGGATCGCCTACGTCGAGATGGCCCCGTCCGACGTCCGCAAGGTCGGCTTCGCGAGCTGACGGGAGCTTTAGCGGTTGGGAGCTTCGCAGGTCGGTCGATGAGGCCGCTCCGAGCGGAGCGAGCGGGCGGTCGCGGCGATCGGCTCACGCCAGGGCCGATTCGGCGCCGAGCGCGCCATCTCCGAGTGACACCGGGGCGAAGGTCACAGAGCTTCGGGTGTCACGCTCCTTCGCCGGTGGCCTTGCGCTCGGCCTCGCTCCAGACGTCGTGCATCCGCACCACCTTGTTGATCTCAAGTGGCTTGTTCGGCTCGACGGTGATGCCCCGCTGCCGCAGGATGCCGTCGATCGCCGCCCAGATGATCTCGGTGGTGTACTCGACGATGCTGTCCCGGCCCATGGATCGCTTGTCCAGCCACCAGGTGCCGATGCTCTGCACCAGGCCGACCACGCCGTGAGCCCACGGCTCGGCCGCGCCTGAGTCGAGCCCGAACGCGCGCATGTAGTCGCCGAGCACGGCGGTCACCGAGGTCGCGATCAGCTCCTTGTCCTCGTGCACGATGTCGGCGTCGGGGAGCCGGTCGCCGGCGTGGCTCGGGTGCACCAGCAGCCGGTACAGGTTCGGGTACTCGTCGATCGTGGTGAAGAACGCGTCGATGACGCTGCGGATCCTCGGCACCGGCGCCAGCTCCTCGTTCAGCGCGGGCATCAGCCGGTTGAACAGGATCTTCGTGCCGTGTTGCCCGAGCGCGAGGTGCAGGTCGGCCTTGTCGGTGAAATGCCGGTAGACCACCGGTTTGGTGACACCGGCCTCGGCCGCGACGTCGTCCATGCCGAACTCGGTCCCGTGCTTGTCGAGCGCACGCAGCGCCGCCTCGACGAACTCGGCTCGGCGGGCGATGCGGTGCTGCTTCCACCGGTCGCGGCGGGCGTCACCAGTGCTTGCAGACTGCTTGCTGCTGCGCTTGACACGATCGGGCATGGGCGTCATGCTACCAGCGCGTAACCGTTACCATCGGTTACAGGTTGTGGTTCGACGAATACGGTGGTGTACGTGAGCATCATTGAGCAGCGCGGCTCGGTGACGGTATCGAAGCGGCGGGACATGGCTGCTGCCGATACTGGCAGCGGCGACAGGTTCGTGACAAGTGACGGCACCGCCCTGCACGTCACGGATTCCGGTCCGGCGGACGCGGCCGCCACCGTGCTGTTCGTGCACGGCTGGACGCAGGACCACACCTGCTGGAACCTCGCCGCCGCCGACATGCCGGACGACGTCCGGGTGGTGCGCTACGACCACCGCGGCCACGGTGTATCGGCGCCCGCGCGGTCAGGCACTCGGACGCTGGAGCAGCTCGCTGACGACCTCGCCGAGGTCATCGACGCCGTCGTGCCGACGGGCCCGATCGTGCTCGTCGGCCACTCCATGGGCGGCATGACGCTGATGGCGCTGGCCGAGCGGCACCCGGCCCTGGTCGAGTCGCGGGTGGCGGGCGTCGCGTTCGTCGCGACGTCCTCCGGCGACATGCACCGGATCAGCCTCGGTCTCAAGGGCGCGATGGGCCGGTCGGTGCCGAGGGTCGAGCCGGTGCTGCGTTCGCTGCTCGAGCGGCGCAAGAAGGGCAACCTGCCCGGCAACCCGAGGCTGCTCGCCCCGGCGGGGCGCTGGCTGGTGTTCGGCAAGAAGCCGAAGCCCGAGCACGTCATCGAGACGGTGCGTCAGTCGCTCGCCGCGCACCCCGCCAGCATCGGCGGGTTCATGGACGCGATCTTCGCCCACGACCGCCGCGTCGCGCTCGGCGCGCTGCGGGACAAGCCGACCGTGGTGCTCGTCGGCGACCGGGACCGGCTGTGCCCCGCCGACCACGCGAAGGTCATCGCCGACGAGCTGCCCGGCACCGACTTCGTGCTCTACCCGGGCGCCGGTCACATGTTGATGTACGAACGCTCGCTCGAGGTCAACACCCGGATACTGGCGCTGCTGCGCAAGGCGGTTCCGGCGTGCTAGCTGCTCGCGTGGTGCTGATGCACCAGGGCGGCTGGGACGAGATCCTGCTCGGGCTCGGCCCGCTGCTGATCATTGCTGTGCTCATCGCCGTCGCACGCAGACAGAAGCCGGGCGACGAGGGGGACGACGAGTAGACGTCAGGGTTGCAGCGGGAACCCGTGGCCGATGCCGCGCCACGCCAGCGTCGCGATGAGGGACACCGCGTCGTCCCGGCTGATCGAGTTGTGGTTGTCCAGCCAGTACCGCGCGCTGACCTGGCTGAGCCCGACCAGCCCCGACGCGAGCAGCCGCGCCTTGTCCTCACTCAGCCCGGCGTCCGACGTGATCGTCTGCGTGATGGCGTCGACCGGCGCCCGGTTCGCCCGGTCGACGGCCGCCTGCACCGCGGGCTCGCCGCGCAGGTCGGACTCGAACACCATCCGGTAGGCGCCGGTCTCGCTGTTGACGAAGTCGTAGAACGCGCCGACGGCGTTCTTGACCCGCTGCTTGTTGTCCGTCGTGGAGTCGAGCGCCTCCTTGACCGCCGAGACCAGCTCGTCGACGTGCACGTCGAGCAGCGCGCTGTAGAGATCGAGCTTGCCGGGGAAGTGCTGGTACAGCACCGGCTTGGAGACACCGGCGCGCTCGGCGATCTCGTCCATCGCGGTGGCGTGGTAGCCGTTGGCGGCGAAGACGTCCTGCGCGACGGTCAGCAGTTGCTCGCGCCGCTTGCGCTTGGGTAGCCGGACGCCTCGACCTAGCTGCCGGAGCCTCCCACCTCCCGGCAGCCTCGCCGCTTCGGTCATGCTTTCCTCCCGCGTGGCGTTGGTCGCATCGGGTTCGAGACTACCCGTCGGTAACGCCATAGTGACAATTTCCGCCCAGATCCCGCGACACAGTATGCCCCGGCCCAGTCCGATGTGGGCGCGACCGGGAACTCTGGGTCATGCTGGAGAAGTGACGCCAAAGAACCCGATCACGGCCGGTGCCGAGCTGCCGCCGCTGGACCGCACACTACCGCCGTGGCAGGGCGGCAATGAAGAGGCCGACGGCGTGCGGCTGCACATCCGCCGCACCGACCCCGAGCTGTCGCCGGAGGGCGCAGGCACCGCGGTCTACGTGCACGGCCTCGGCGGCTCGTCCACGAACTGGACCGACCTCGGGGCGCTGCTGGCGCCTTGGGGCCGTGGCCTCGCCGTCGACCTGCCCGGGTTCGGCTACTCCGAACCGGAGCCCGAGTTCGACTACTCGCTGGCGTCGCACGCGGGCAGGCTGGGCCGGTTCATCGGCGGTCTCGACACCGGGCCGGTGCATCTGCTCGGCAACTCCATGGGCGGCGCCGTCGCGGCGCTGCTCGCGGCCAGCAGGCCCGAGCTGGTCAAGACGCTCACGCTGATCTCGCCCGCCGTTCCCGATCTGCGTCCGCTGCCGTCCCGGCTGTCCGATCCCAGGATGGCGCTGGCGTACCTGCCGGTGGTCGGACGCTCGGTCCGCAGGGAGCTCGCCGCCATCACGCCGAGGCAGCGCGCGGAGCAGATGATCCGGCTGTGCTTCGCCGACCCGTCGGCGTTCCCCGAGTCGCGGCTGGCCGAGCTGGCTGACGAGCACGGCGCGCGGCGGGAGCTGCCGTGGGCGATGGCCGCGCTCAACCGCAGCACCGCCGACATCGTCCGGGTCTGGCTCGCGCGCGGCTCGCGGTCGATCTGGACGGCGCTACGAAACGTGACCGCGCCGTCGCTGGTGGTGTGGGGCGCCAAGGACCGGGTGGTGTCGGCGCGCAAGGCTCGTCGCACCGCGCGGACGTTGCCGCGTGGTGAGCTGCTCATGCTGCCGCGGGTTGGCCACGTCGCTCAGATGGAGCAGCCGGAGGCGGTCGCGCGAGCCGTTCTCGAGCTCTGGCAGGCCGCCGATAGCGGAGACGGGTAACACACCTTGGGCCATTCGAGTGAGCGGTTTATGCCATTTGGCGCAGCATGTCAGTGACCGATTCGAGATGGGGTATGGCACGCTGGACGCCGTGGACCGGCCGACTGGACAAGCGCGACGCGAGCGAGTGCCTCCGCACCCGCGTGCGGCCGCGGGCGGTCCTGGACGAGCCGGCCGGACGACGCAGATCCCGCCGCGCGAACGCCCGCTGCCGCCCCCGCGCGGGGCGCCACCTCCCGGCCACGATCGCAGGTGGCGCGAGGAGCCGCTCCGGGCCGGCTGGCGGCCGGAACCCGACGAGCCGCCCGCCGAGCCGCCGGAACGGCGGGAGACGTCGTTGCCACGCCAGATCATCGGCACCTACGGCTGGCGGGTCTACGCCCTCCCGGTGCTGCTAGTGCTGACCGTGCTCGTCGGGGTCGACGTCGCGAGCGAGGAAGACGCCCCCGCCGAGGCGCGCTCCGGTTCCCTGGTCAGTCATTACGTGCCCGGCAACGGCGCGGCGATGGACGCGCCGGTCGTGACCGAGGATCCGGTCGAGCCGGTCAAGCTGGACATCCCGAGCGCGAAGCTGCCCGCAGGCGGTGACTTCACCCGGAAAGGCAAGGGCTCCTGGCACGTCGTTCCGGGCAAGACCAAGCGGGTCGGCTCCGGCGGCACGCTGTACCAGTACGCGGTCGAGGTGGAGGACGGCATCGACCCGTCGAGCTACGGCGGCGACGAAGCCTTCGCCAAAGTGGTCGACGCGACGCTGGCCGATCCGCGGAGCTGGACCTACGACGGCTCGGTGTCGTTCCAGCGGATCAGTGACCCGGACGCGGCCGACTTCACCATCAGCCTCACCACGCCCACGACCAACCACCGGCCGGATGTCTGCGGCTACACCATCAAGTTCGAGGCGTCGTGTTACAACTCGGCCATCGGGAAGGTGGTCATCAACCTGGCACGGTGGGTGCGCGGCGCGATGGCGTTCAACGCCGACCTCGGGCTGTACCGGCAGTACGCCATCAACCACGAGGTCGGGCACGCCCTCAGCAACGACCACGTCGGGTGCGCGAAGGACGGCGAGCTCGCACCGGTCATGATGCAGCAGTCGTTCGGGGTGTCGAACGACTATGTCGCCAAGCTCAACCGAGTGATGTCGTCCGAGGACGCGGTGCCCAGCGACGGCAAGGTGTGCCGCCCGAATGCCTGGCCGAACCCTACGGCCTGACGTCCAGGATGTGGACATGGCCACCATGATGTGGACTCGGCGCGGCGGACGTAGAACGATGGAAGAGACCGAGCCGCACCTGCGTTGACACCACGTGACGCCGCCGGGCGGCAGCCGGGCAGAGCGTCGCCACGGTGCGTAGATGGAGGAAACGCCACATGTCAGACACACGAGGCGGGGCACTGCCGCCGCTCGTTGAGCCTGCCGACGAGCTCACCAAGGACGAGGTCGCTCGGTACAGCCGGCACCTGATCATCCCGGACGTCGGGGTGGAGGGGCAGAAGCGGCTGAAGAACGCCAAGGTCCTCGTGATCGGTGCGGGTGGGCTCGGCAGTCCCGCGCTGCTCTACCTGGCCGCGGCTGGGGTCGGCACGCTCGGCACCATCGACTTCGACGTCGTCGACGAGTCCAACCTGCAGCGGCAGATCATCCACGGCCAGTCCGACATCGGGAAGCCGAAGGCGCAGTCGGCCAAGGAGTCGATCGCCGAGGTCAACCCGTTCGTCAACGTCGTCGTGCACGAGGAGCACCTCGGCAACGACAACGCGCTCGACATCTTCCGCGGCTACGACCTGATCCTGGACGGCACCGACAACTTCGCCACCCGGTACCTGGTCAACGACGCCGCCGTGCTGCTCGGCAAGCCGTACGTGTGGGGCTCGATCTTCCGGTTCGAGGGCCAGGTCAGCGTGTTCTGGGAGGACGCGCCGGACGGCCGGGGCCTGAACTACCGTGACCTCTACCCCGAGCCGCCGCCACCCGGCATGGTGCCCTCATGCGCCGAGGGCGGGGTGCTCGGCGTGCTGTGCGCGTCGATCGGCTCGATCATGGTCAACGAGGCGATCAAGCTCATCACCGGCATCGGCGAGCCGCTGCTCGGCAGGCTGATCAGCTACGACGCGCTCGAGATGCGTTACCGCGAGGTAAAGATCCGCAAGGACCCGGAGACGCCGAAGATCACCGAGCTGATCGACTACGAGTCGTTCTGCGGTGTCGTCAGCAACGAGGCGTCCGAGGCGGCGGCGGGCAGCACCATCACGCCGGACGAGCTGAAGGCGATGTTCGACGCGGGCAAGGACTTCCAGCTGATCGACGTTCGGGAGCCGCACGAGTACGAGATCGTCAAGATCGAGGGCGCGACGCTGATCCCGAAGGACCGCATCCTCTCCGGCGAGGCGCTGTCCGAACTGCCGCAGGACAAGCCGATCGTGCTGCACTGCAAGTCGGGTGGCCGGTCGGCGGAGGCGCTCGCCGCGCTGCACAAGGCGGGCTTCTCCGACGCGACGCACCTCGGTGGCGGCGTGCTCGCCTGGGCCAGCAAGATCGACCCGAGCCTGCCGACGTACTGACCGGGGTCCGGCCCGCGGCCAGCGGCTGTCCCGGGTCACCGTTTCGGCGGTAATCTTCCCGTGTGTCCACTATCGGGGAGCGCCCACCCGACCGGGTGCGTGCTGCCTTCGGTGCCGACGGCGCCGAGCTGGAGTGGTGCGACGGGCTTGGCTGGCGCGCGGGCCGGGTCGTGCTGCTTCCCGTCACCGACTCCGAGCAGGCGCGCTGGGTAGCCCGCTCGCTCGACCACCTGCCGCTGCCCGGCCTGCGGATCGCGCGACCGGCACGGGCCACCGACGGACGTCAGATCGTCGGTGGCTGGATGGCGATACGCGCCATCGACGGCGAGCCGGCCGACGGCCGGGCCGGGGTGGACGATCTGGTGCTGGTCTCGCTCCGGCTGCACCAGGCGCTGGCTCAGCTCCCGCGTCCCGACTTCATCGGCAGGCGCGACGACGTGCTCGCCCGCGCCGAGCGGATGGCGTGGGGCGAGGCGGCGGCCGACCTCGACGACTCGAGCTGCGGCCGCTGGTTCGACCTGCTGTCCGGCGCGACCAAGCCGGTGACCCTGCGGAACCAGGTGGTGCACGGCGGCCTGTATCGCGGCGTGTGGTTCTACGCCGACGCGCCACCGGCCATTGTGGACTTCCGGCCGTACTTCCGGCCGCCGGAGTGGGCGAGCGCGCTGGTCGTCGTGGACGCCGTGGCCGACAACGCGGCCGGCATCGACGCCATGGAGCGGTGGTCGCACCTCCCCGCGTGGCGGCAGATGCTGCTGCGTGCGGTGTTGTTCCGGCTCGCGGCGGGCGTGCTCGACCCGGGCACCGACGAGGTCGCGCTCGACCGGCTGCGGCACGTGGCGGGCACGGTCAGCCGCTTCGTCTGAAACCCGGGCGTGACGTCGGCCACCCCGTCCACCTCGGCAAACCCGTGCCCTGTGCGAACAATGTCAAACGCCTGAAACATCGCCGCATCTTCCGGAAACAACGCCTTCCTACCGTCGAATGGCGGCGAACGGAGGTGGAGACCGGTGACAGTGACTGCCGACGTGCGCACCGGCGCGGCGACGCACTGCCCCTATTGCGCGTTGCAGTGCGGCATGCGGGTGACGCCGTCCGATGTCGGCGCGACGGTCGAGGCGCGCCAGTTCCCCACCAACGGCGGCGGCATGTGCCAGAAGGGCTGGACCTCCGCCGAGCTGCTGACCTCCCCGGCACGGCTGACGACACCGCTGGTCCGCGTCGACGGCGAACTGCGCCCGGCGAACTGGGACGACGCCCTCGGCGTCATCACCTCCCGGCTGCTCGGCATCCGCGAGCGGCACGGTGCCGACGCCGTGGGCCTGTTCGGCGGCGGCGGGCTCACCAACGAGAAGTGCTATCTGCTGGGCAAGTTCGCCCGCGTCGCGCTCGGCACCTCGCAGATCGACTACAACGGCCGGTTCTGCATGTCGTCCGCCGCCGCGGCGAACATCAAGGCGTTCGGCATGGACCGGGGCATGCCGTTCCCGGTCACCGACCTCGCCGCCGCCGATGCGATCCTGCTCGTCGGCTCGAACCCCGCCGAGACGATGCCGCCGTTCGTGCAGCACCTGCCGCAGGACGGGCTGATCGTGGTCGACCCGCGCCGCACCCCGACCGCCGAGCAGGCGGCGCTGCACCTGCAACCCGCGCCGGGCACCGACTTGGCGCTTGCACTCGGCATCCTGCATGCCGTCGTCGCGGACGGCCACCTCGATGAGTCCTATGTCGACACCCGAACGGTCGGGTTCGACGAGACGTGGCGGGTGGTGGCGAGATGGTGGCCGGAGCACGTCGAGCGCGTCACCGGCGTCGCCGCCGCCGACCAGCGCCGGGTGGCCGCGATGCTGGCGGCGGCACGCAACGCCTACCTGCTCACCGCGCGCGGCACCGAACAGCACGCCAGCGGCGTGAACACCGTCGGCGGCTGGATCAACCTCGCGCTCGCGCTCGGCCTGCCCGGACGCCACGGCTCCGGCTACGGCTGCCTCACCGGCCAGGGCAACGGCCAGGGCGGGCGCGAGCACGGCCAGAAGGCCGACCAGCTCCCCGGCTACCGCAAGCTGGACGACCCCGCCGCCCGCGAGCACGTCGCCGGGGTGTGGGGCGTCGACCCGGACTCGCTGCCCGCGTCGGGACGGTCGGCGTACGAACTGCTCGACGTCCTCGGCGCCGAGGACGGTCCGAAGGCGCTGCTGGTGTTCGGCAGCAACCCGGTGGTGTCCGCGCCACGGGCGGGCCATGTCGCCGAACGGCTCGGCGCGCTCGACTTCCTCGTGGTGGCCGACGTCGTGTTGTCGGAGACCGCCGCCATGGCCGACGTCGTGCTGCCGGTGACGCAGTGGGCGGAGGAGACCGGCACGATGACCAACCTCGAAGGCCGGATCCTGCTGCGCAACAAGGCGATCGACCCGCCGGACGGGGTGCGCAGCGACCTCGACGTGCTGCACGGCCTCGCGACCCGGCTCGGCCAGCCGCCGGAGCGGTTTCCCGCCGAGCCGGAGGCGGTGTTCACCGAGCTGCGGGCGGCCTCGCGCGGTGGCGTTGCCGACTACTCCGGCGTCACCTACCAGCGGCTCCGCGACGGCGAGGCGCTGCACTGGCCGGTGCCCGAGGAAGGTCATCCGGGTACGCCGCGTCCCTTTCTCGACCGCTTCCATCACCCGGACGGCCGCGCGCGGTTCGTGCCGGTGAGGTATCACGGTCCCGCCGAACCGGTCGACGCCGAGTACCCGCTCATCGCGACGACCGGGCGGCTGCTGGCGCAGTACCAGTCCGGCGCGCAGACCCGCGCGATCGACGAGCTGATGGCGGTCGCGCCGGAGGCGTTCGTGGAGATGCACCCGGACACCGCCGAGCGGCACGGTCTCGCGGCCGGTGAGACGATCCGCGTCGTCTCCCGGCGCGGCGAGGTCGCGGCGCCGGTGCGGCTGACGTCGTCCGCGCGGCAGGACACGGTGTTCCTGCCGTTCCACTTTGCCGGCGCGCAGCGCGCCAACCTGCTGACCAATCCCGCGCTCGACCCCGTGAGCCGCATGCCCGAGTTCAAGGTGTGTGCGGTGCGGCTGGAACCCGCCGAGAGGAACGGTGCCGATGTCGACATGTGACCAGGCAGGCCCGCGCCGGGTGGTGATCGTCGGATACGGCATGGCCGGTGCCCGGCTCGCGGAGGACCTGCGGGCCCGCGATCCGCGCGGCGAGCGGGTGAGCGTGACCGTGCTCGGTGGCGAGCCGCACCTTGCTTACAACCGCATTCTGCTGTCCGGCGTCGTCGCGGGCACGATGTCGCGGCGCAGCGTGCACCTGCACGAGGAGTCCTG
Organism: Actinophytocola sp.; assembly: GCA_009377395.1. GTDB lineage: Bacteria > Actinomycetota > Actinomycetes > Mycobacteriales > Pseudonocardiaceae > Haloechinothrix_A. The sequence continues at coordinate 56,541 of WHUB01000019.1, forward strand.
GGCCGAGCGGAACGACGTCGACCTGCGCACCGGGACCGCCGTGACGACGATCGACCGGGCCGCGCGCACCGTCACGCTCGGCGACGGCAGCCAGGTCGGGTACGACGCGCTGGTGCTCGCCACCGGCAGCCGGGCGTGGATTCCGCCGACCGAGGGGCTGCTGACCGACGACGGCGAGCTGGCGCCCGGCGTGGTGGCGTTCCGAACCCTGGACGACTGCGAGCGGATCCTCGCGCAGGCGCGCGCGGGCGCGCCGGTGGCGGTGCTCGGCGGCGGCGTGCTCGGGCTGGAGGCGGCGCGCGGCCTGGCGGGCCGAGGCAGCAACGTGACCGTCGTGCACCCGGTCGGGCACCTGATGGAACGCCAGCTCGACCCGGGTGCGGGCGGGGTGCTCGCGAAGGCGCTCACCGAGCACGGCATCGAGTTCGCGCTCGGCAAGCTGGCGACGCGCTACCTGCCCGGCGACGGGCTGAAGCTCGACGACGGCAGCCACCTGCCCGCGGACCTCGTGGTCGTGTCGGCGGGCGTGCGCGCGGAGACCGGACTGGCCGAGGCGGCGGGGCTGGACGTCGACCAGGGCATCGTGGTTGATGACTCGCTGCGCACCAGCGACCAGCGGATCTACGCGATCGGGGACGTCGCGCAGCACCCCGGCGCGCCGTCCGGGCTGGTGCAGCCGGCGTGGGAGCAGTCGGGGGTGCTGGCTGATTTGCTGACCGGTGCCGACACGTCGTCGCGGTATCGGGGGACGTCGGTGATCACCCGGCTCAAGGCGCGCGGTATCGATTTGTCTGCGGTGGGCGACGTGCACCCCGAGATCGGGTCGGATGAGGATGAGGTCGTGTGCCTGACCGACGCGCGGCGCGGGCGTTATGCGAAGGTCGTGCTGCGTGACGATCGGGTGCGCGGCGCGATCCTGCTCGGCTTTCCCGACGCGGCGGCGACGGTGGCGCACCACTACGACAACGGCACGCCCGCGCCGAGCGATCGGCTGGCGTTCCTGCTGGGCAGGGCGTTGCCCGACGAGGCGGCGCCGGCCGAGAATCCGGCGACCATGCCCGGAGCGGTGACGGTCTGCAAGTGCAACAACGTCACGAAGGCGTCGCTGGTCGACGCCTGGCGCTCCGGTGCGCGCAGCACGGCGGGGCTCGCCGAGGCGACGCGGGCGACGACGGGTTGTGGTGGGTGCCGCAGCGTCGTCGAGGGCATCGCGACCTGGCTGGCCAGCACGGATTAGGAACCACTCGCGCGGCGGTGGCGTCCGAGTGGGTGGGCGAAGTTCGTTGGATCGCGCCCCTGCCGCCTCCGGTGTCCGTTACCGTAGTCAACCGGAGGCAGCCCGTAGCGACTGGAGGGCGAGGGGCGATGGCGAGCGACGACGCGATCGACGAGTTGGCCGAGTCCATCGGCTTCGAGCCGGAGCGCACGGTCTACGGCGGCTCGTCCATCGGCGAGGACATGGCTGCGGCACTCGGCACCGGCAACGGCTTTCGGTTCCCCAGCGTCGAAGACGCCAACAAGATCATCAACAGCTTCAAAGACCGCAGGGACAGCATCCAGCGGCGCAGACAAGAAATCGAGCGCGTAATTTACCTTTTGAGCTATGCGCCGTTTTCGCGGGATCCCGTGAGCGTGGAGTACGTACGTCAGGCCAAGGATTCGCTGTATAAGTTGGACGAGCTAAATAGCTCCGCACTTAAATACACGAATCACTATATTGAAAAGATCGAGGCTGCCAAGCGGATCAAGCAAGACTCTGAGGAAGACATGGTGCAGGGGTTCGACAAGTCTGTGGGGTCTTGATGGCAAATGGTTCCGGCGGATTCCTTGCCGCATTTCTGGCTGCGCCAGCCGCCTTGGCGCTCATGGTGGGTTGCTCCTCGGAAACCGCCGGGGAAGCTCACGACTCGGAGGCTTCAGGCCAAACCGGCAGTCGCGATTCGCTGAATCTGAAGGTTTCCACCCCGCTCAACGTTGAACCGTTCGTCGATCGTCCGTGTGAGTTGGTTCCACAACGCACTGTCGCTGAACTCGGTGGTGGCA
>WHUB01000001.1:0-18591 GCA_009377395.1 Actinophytocola sp.
TTCCCAAGCTGAGAACGCGGGTTCGATTCCCGTCATCCGCTCTCATCGAGAAACCCCAGGCCAAATGGTGTCTACTGTGGACCTGGGGTTTTCGATTGCGGAGATCAACATGGCTCGCGTGCCATTAGCGGACCGCACCTGCCTCAAACGCGCAAAGACGACGCGGCGCGCCTATTCGACCAGCTTGAACCAGGACGATGACAGGTTGTCAGGTCCATCAGAACAACGGGGCTGGGCAGGCCCTTCTACCTCGACAACCGTCGACCCTCTGTGCCACGAGATCCTGGCTTGTCTTGAGGCCGGTGGCCCGCACCATGTGGACCACCCCACCGGAGCAGTAGCCCGCTGGCCCGGTAGAAGCGTTACGTAACCTGGAATGTGCGCCTCCAGGGTGACGATCATTTGAGCGCCGAGCGGCTCGTGATCCTGTCCCAGCGGAGTGACCACCGGCTTGCCCGACAGTCGGCAAGCGTGGTCGCTGACGTTGTCTGCGACCACCTGCCCGTGCAGGCCGCCTCCCGAGCGTTCCCAGCGCAAGGCCACGGAAAGATCTTCCAGACGGCACTCGGGTGGTTCGCCTGACACGCGAATCATCTCCTTCGCCGGTAGCTGCCTCACTAGGTTATGCCCGCATCGGAGAAGGCATGAACATTCCCGCCGCCGAGAGCGCTTGACGACACTTCTGCGTCGCAGCCGGTGAGGCCGCGGAACGCAACTCACGGCTCCGTCCACGCGACGTCTACTGTGGACCTGCAATTGGGGCCAGGGCGTCGGCCAGTGGTTCCAGCACCTTCGGGGTGTGCGGCGGCGGCAGGTAGACGATGGCGAGGTCGAGCCCTTCCTCCCCGAGGGCCGCCGCCTCGTCGGCCACCCGCTTGGCGTCGCCGTCCTTCAACCACACGTGACTGGACAGCGTGATCTCCGCCGGGTCCCGGCCGAGATCTTCGCAGTGCCGGTACAGCACATCGCGCTTGCGCGCGAACTCCTCGGGCTTGCCGCCCGCGAAGTTCCAGTGCTGCGCGAACCTGGCCGCCGTCCGCAGTGTGCGCTTCTCCCCACTGCCGCCGATGCAGATCGGTGGATGCGGCTGCTGCACGCCCTTGGGTTCGTTCCGCGCGTCCGTCAGCTGGTAGTAGGTCCCGGCGAACGACGTCGTCTCTTTCGTGAGCAGCCCGACGATCACCTCGCACGCCTCCTCGAAGCGATCACTGCGCTCGCGCGGCGTGCCCAGCTCCATCCCATACGCGCCGGACTCCTCCTCGTTCCACCCGGCGCCGATGCCGATCTCCAGCCGCCCATCGGACACGATGTCCAAGGTCGACGTCATGTTGGCGAGCACCGCCGGATGCCGGTAGTGGATGCCGCTCACGAGGGTCCCCAACCGCAGCCGCCTGGTGGCCTGCGCCAACGCCGTCAGCGTCGTCCAGCCTTCGAGACACGGACCGGTCGAGTCGGAGAAGATCGGGTAGAAGTGGTCGAACGTCCAGCCGGACTCGAACACGTCGATGTCATCGGCCGTTCGCCACACAGCGAGCATGTCCTGCCAGGCGGTGTTCTGCGGCGATGTCTTGAACGCGAAGCGCATGCGGTCATCGTAGGGCCCTGCGCGCGGCGAGCCTGCTCGTCCGGTGCCTGCCCGCCTGGTGCGTCTCCTCGCGCAGCACCTCGAACCCCGCCGGCAGCCGCGCGCTCAGCTCGCCCTGCTCCACGTGCCACCGCCCGCCGTCGACGTCCGCGAGCGCCTCCCACAGCAGCAGCCCGCCAGGCGCGACCGCCCGGCACGCCGCCGCGAAGACGTCCGGGTCCCAGTATCGGGTCGCCATGACGACGGCGAACCCGCCCAGCTCCGGCGCGTACGCCTGCGCGTCCGCGAGCACGCACTCCACCCGGCCGGCGAGCCCCCGTCGCGACGCCTCGGCCGCGAGCTGCGACAGCGCTACATCGGAGACATCGACCGCGACGACGCAGCGTCCCGCCTCTGCAAGCGCGAGCGCGGTGCCGGACCGGCCGCACGCCAGTTCCAGCACCCGCCCCTCGGGCACCCCGGCGCGCAGCGCCTCGGCCGCGAAGGGATGCGGGGCGAAGTCGGCCGGGCTCGTCTCATAGCGCGCGTTCCATCGCAGCCGGTCGGGATGCGCGGCTACCGGTTCGCGATGCATGGCGCTCACGGTAGCGTCAAAGCCGTCACCGAGATCGGCCACGCGGAGGTGAGCATCGGATGGCGGATGTGCTGGTGCTAGGGGGTGGCTTCGGCGGACTCGCCGCCGTCCACGAACTGCGACGTCTGCTGCCCGCGGACGACACCGTGACCGTGATCGCCTCCCGCGACACGTTCTTCGTCGGCTTCGCCAAGCTGTGGGAGCTCAGCGGAGTCCGGCCGCTGGCGGACGGGACCCGGTCGCTATCGGCGCTCGAGCGGCACGGCATTCGCTTCGTTCAAGCCGACATCACCGCGATCGACGCCGCCGCGCGACGCGCTGAGACCTCGGCGGGCACGTTCACCGTCGACGCCATGGTCATCGCGCTCGGTGCCGGCTACCAGCCGAAGCACACCGCCATGCTCGGCGCGCACGCCCACAACCTCTACGACGCGACGGCCCTGCCCGGCATCAAGGCCGACCTCGACGCGCTGACAACCGGAACCTTGCTGGTCAGCATCCTGGGCGCGCCCTACCTCTGCCCGCCGGCGCCGTTCGAGGCCGCGCTGCTGCTCGACGAGTGGCTGCGCGCCAACGGCAGGCGCGACCAGGTCGACGTCGTGGTGTCCACGCCGCAGCCGCTGACCCTGCCGGTCGCCGGGCCGGACGCCAGCCGCTTCCTCGCCGAGCGGCTGACCGAGCGGGACGTCACCGTATTGACCGAGCACCCGCTCGAGTCGATCGACCACGGCGCGGGCGTTGCGCGCTTCAGCGACGACCGGACCCGCGAGTTCGGCCTCATGCTCGGCGTGCCCGCCGCCGCCCCGCCACCGGTCGTGGCCGCCAGCGACGTCGCAGCCGAGTCCGGATGGATCACGCCCGACCGGCAGACGTTCGCGACCCGCGCCGAGCGCGTCTACGCCGTCGGTGACTGCACGATGGTGCCGACGGCGACCGCGCAGCTGCCGAAGGCGGGTGTCTTCGCGGAGGCCGAGGGCCGGATCGCCGCCGCCAACCTCGCCGCCGAACTGCACGGCGGCGACAGAGTTGCGTTCGACGGCAACGGCTACTGCTTCCTCGAACTTCCGGGCCACCGGGTCGCGAAGGTGGTCGGCAACTTCTACGCCGAACCAAAGCCGGACGTGCGACTCACCCCGCCCGACGAGGCGGCCTTCGCCGCCAAGCAGCGGTGGGAGCAGGAGCGGCTGGCGGCCTGGCTCGGCTGAGCGTCACAGCTTCTGGGCGAACTCCACGATGTTGCCGTCCGGGTCGGCGATGTGCAGGGTTCGCTCCCGCCAGGGCCGATCGACCGGACCGGTCAGGATCTCGGCACCGGCCTGCCGCAGCCGGTCCGCCTCGGCGTCCACGTCGTCGACGATGAAGCCGATCTCGCCACACGGCGGAGTGCCGCCCGGCCGTCCGATGAGGTCGGTCAGCTTGCCGCGTTCGAACAACGAGAACTTGGTGTTCTCCATGGCGAACTCGACGTAGCCGTCGCCGTCGATCCGCACCTCCAGGCCCAGCACGTCGCGATAGAACGCGACCGACCGCCGGAGCGACTCGACGTACCAGATGACGTAGTCAATGCGGCCCATGCGTTCCACCGTAGGCGCTACGACCGCTGCCAGACGAAGGCCGCCGAGATGGGGTGGTCGCGGTAGCGCTCCCACTTCGGCTTCGCCTCGACCCACCGGTCGTCGATCACCGCCTCGCGCAGCTCGGCGAGCCGCCAGCCTGCCTCGATCCCGGCCATGACGTGGTCGCTGATCAGGTGCACCGTGGTGCTGATCGCGATGTCCTCCCCGTCCGGCGCACGGTAGTGCGTCGGCATTCCGGTGTGCATCATGAAGTGCGGGTGATACGACACCAGCACGAACGCCGCATCCGCCGTCGCCAGCCGCGCCGCCTCCCGATACAGCGCGCGCACGTCGGGGAGGTGCTCGTCGATCAGCGACGCGGTGAGCAGGTCATAGGTTCCGGTCGGCAGCCCGGTCGCGGTCACGTCCCCCTCGACGAGCCGGTCGTGGGCGCCATGCCGCTCCGCGATGGCGAGCATCTGCGGGGTGAGGTCGACGCCGTCGATCGCGGTGACGCCGCTGTGGCGGAGCCAGGCGCCGGTCCGGCCGGTGCCGCAGCCGAGGTCGAGCGCGCGGCGTGCCGTCTTCCAGCGCGGCACCGTGAGCCGGTCGAGCAGCGCGATGTCCATGGCGTCGTTGACGGTCTCCTCGTAGGACTCGACCCAGTCGCCGTAGCCGGTGCGCGTGTCGACTGTCCGATAGCCGCGGCTGTCGAAGCTGCTGAAGTCCATGCGGTCAGGATGCCGACGCAGTTCGCGGCGACCAACCAAATTTCCGTTGTCGGCGCATACTGGGAGTTGGCTTCTAGCGTCGCTCGTAGAAATCGGCGGCGCGAGAGGCGGCCGAACGGGTGGTCTCACGACGTTGGACCCGGCCGTCCTCGACAGCGACGAGCACGGCTGCGACCGTAAACATCAGGACCAGGAGAACGATTACCGCGACTGGGTCCATGTCGTCTCCCCGGTTCGTGACATACATTGTGTTGCGAATCACAGACCGTACCGGGCCTGCGATCGGAACGCCAGCGGTCGGCCGAGAAACGACGGCCGGACCGCGAGCGAACTGGTAGGGCGTCGCGGCGGATCCCGTGGCACCCCTCCGGACAGGGGCGGATGCCAGCACGCACGTGCTGGTCTCCTGCCGATGTGGCACGTCACGCGGGCGACGAGTCACGGTCGCATTACGCGGCGGTGGGTCGGGATTCACCGCGTCACGTGTGCGGCCGGAGGGAGTGTGGCGGAGTGAATATCGACGCACGCAGTCAGCGAGTGGTAACGATCGGCGTCGTCGACACCGTGCCATTGTTCCGCGACGGCCTTGCCGCCCTCATCGAACGCACGCCGTGGGCCCGGATGATCGCGCACTCCGCGAGCCAGCAGGGCTGCCTCGTCATGATCGACCAACTGCATCCCGACGTCGTGCTGCTCTCGTCGAGCCTCGCGCCGCAGTGCCAGTTCATCCGCACCCTCACCACCGGCGGCGACGCGCCGCACGTGATCGTCGTCGTCGGCGAGGCCGACCGCAACTCTCGTTATCTCGCGGGCGCGATGGCGGCGGGGGCCCACGGCGCCGTGCTGCGCAGCGCCGACCCGCATCGGTTCGTGGACGCGATTCGCAGCGTGTGCCACGCGCACCGCTACCTCGACCCGTCGCTGCGCGCCATGGTCACCGCGGGTGAGCAGCCGGCCATCGCGATCGCCGACCGCGGTCAGCTGCCGTTGCGCATCCCGTTGTCGCGGCGTGAGTTCCAGGTGATGCAGCTGATCGCGGAAGGCATGGAGAACGCGGCGATCGCGAAGGTGCTGTTCCTGTCGGTCGAGACGGTGCGCACCCACGTCAAGAGCATCCTGCGCAAGCTGTCCGCTCGTGATCGGACCCACGCCGTGACGATCGCGTTCCGCTCCGGGTTGTTGCAGCTCACGCCGCTGCCGCCGACCGGAGCCGAGCACGCCGAGCACAAGGTCACGACTCCCGCCGGGACACCACCCGCCTCCTGACCGACGGTGTGACGTTGAGACAAGCTCGGCCGCAGTACTTGCATGCGTTACTTGCGGGTAATAACCTGAGGTTACTGGTGAGTAAGAAGCCAGCGGCCAACGACGGTGCGCTATGAGCGGCCGATCGCAACCGGGACACCGACACGGAGCAGCCAGATGGGTCACTACAAGAGCAACATCCGCGATCTGGAGTTCAACCTCTTCGAGGTGTTCAAGATCCAGGAGCACCTCGGCACCGGACCGTTCGCCGAGGCTGACGAGGACACGACGCGCACCGTGCTGTCCGAGGTCAACAACCTGGTCTCCGGCGTCGTCGCCGACTCGTACGTCGATGGCGACCGCAACCCGCCGGTGTTCCACCCGGAGAAGTTCGAGGTCACCATCCCCGAGTCGGTCAAGAAGGCCGTGCGGGCGACCGTCGAGGCCGGCTGGGACCGCATCAGCCTGCCGACCGAGCTGGGCGGCTTCGGCATCCCGCCGTCCGTCGCGTGGTCGGCCGCCGAGCTCTACACCGGCGCCAACGCCGCCGTGTTCTTCTACATGGCGGGCAAGACGTTCGCCCGGATCCTGCACGTCAACGGCAACGAGCAGCAGCAGAAGTGGGCCCAGATCGCGATCGACCGCAACTGGGGCTCCACCATGGTGCTCACCGAGCCGGACGCCGGGTCCGACGTCGGCGCAGGCCGCGCCAAGGCCGTCAAGCAGGACGACGGGTCGTGGCACATCGAGGGCGTCAAGCGGTTCATCACCGGCGCCGCCCAGGACGACATGACCGAGAACATCTTCCACCTGGTGCTCGCGCGTCCCGAGGGGCCCGACATCGAGACCAAGCCGGGCACCAAGGGCCTCGGCCTGTTCTTCGTGCCCGCGCACCACTTCGACCCGGAGACCGGTGAGCTGACCGGCGAGCGCAACGGCGTCTACGTCACCGGCGTCGAGCACAAGATGGGCATCAAGGCGTCGACCACCTGTGAGCTGACCTTCGGCCAGCACGGCACGCCCGCCAAGGGCTGGCTCGTCGGCGACAAGATCGACGGCATCGCGCAGATGTTCGACGTCATCGAGCACGCGCGGATGATGGTCGGCACCAAGGCCATCTCGACGCTGTCCACCGCGTACCTGAACACGCTCGAGTACGCCAAGGAGCGGGTGCAGGGCGCCGACCTCACGCAGATGCTGGACAAGACCGCGCCGCGCGTGACCATCACCCACCACCCGGACGTCCGCCGCGCGCTGATGACGTTGAAGGCCTACGCCGAGGGCCTGCGCGGGATCTACCTCTACACCGCGACCTACCAGGACAAGATCGCGCTGGGCAAGGCCGCGGGCGAGGACGTCGACCTGCTGGAGCGGGTCAACGACCTGCTGCTGCCGATCGTCAAGGGCGGCGGCTCCGAGCGCAGCTGGACGCTGCTCGGCACCGAGGCGCTGCAGACCCTGGGCGGCTCCGGCTTCCTGCAGGACTACCCCATCGAGCAGTACGTCCGCGACGCCAAGATCGACACGCTGTACGAGGGCACCACCGCGATCCAGTCGCTCGACTTCTTCTTCCGCAAGATCGTCCGCGACAAGGGCACGGCGCTCGGGCACGTGTCCGGCGAGATCACCGAGTTCATCGAGTCGGAGAGCGGCAACGGCAGGCTGAAGGAGGAGCGTGCGTTGCTCAAGCAGGCGATGGACGACGTCCAGGGCATGCTCGGCACGCTGATCGGGTACCTCACCGAGTCGCAGGACAAGCCGGACAATCTCTACAAGATCGGCCAGCACTCGGTGCGGCTGCTGCTGTCGGTCACCGACCTGCTCGTCGGCTGGCAGTTGCAGCGCCAGGCCGAGGTCGCCATCGCCGCGCTGGACAGCGGCGCGAGCGAGAAGGACCAGCCGTTCTACGAGGGCAAGATCGCGGCGGCGTCGTTCTTCGCCAAGACGGTGCTGCCCGAGCTGGCGGCCCGCCGCAAGGTCGTCGAGGGCGCCGACAACCTCCTGATGGAGCTCGACGAAGCAGCGTTCTGATCATCGCGTAAGACACGCGGGCCCGGGTCGTGTCCCACACCCGGGCCCGCGTGTTTCGCGTTCGCGAGTAACTCCGGGCGGGTGACGAGCGACCTCTGGTCGACATGTTCACCGACCGGGGGTAGATCTCGTGCTGCGTCGACGACGGCCGGCCTGCTCAGCCCGGTCCCGGCGCCGGCGTCGGCGACCGACGCCAATGCCGGCATCGTGCCGGAAGGCTTCTCCGACACCGCCGTCATCGACGGCCTCGTCCTCCCCACCGCGGCCGCCTTCGCGCCGACCGGCAGGGTCTTCATCGCGGAGAAGCGCGGCATCGTCAAGACCTACGACTCGATCGCCGACACCACGGCCACCATCGCCGCCGACCTGAGTGACGTCGTCTACGACTACTGGGACCGGGGCCTGCTCGGCATCGCCGTCCACCCGAACTACCCCGCCGAGCCGTACCTGTACGCGCTCTACAGCTACGACGAGAAACCGGGCGGCGGCCAGTGGGGCGATGACTGCCCCGACCCGCCGGGCGCCAACGGCGACGGCTGCGTGATCCCCGGCAGGCTCTCCCGGATCGCCCTCGACGCCAACGGCGTCGCGACCGGCGGCGAGCAGGTGCTCATCACCGGCTGGTGCCAGCAGTACCCCAGCCACTCCATCGGCACCGTCACGTTCGGCCCCGACGACGCGCTCTATGTCGGCGGCGGCGACGGCGCGAGCTTCACCTTCACCGACTACGGCCAGGTCGGCAACCCGTGCGGCGACCCGCCCGGCACGAGGGGCACCGGCCTCAGCCTGCCCGACGCGCGGGGCGGCACGCTGCGCTCGCAGTCGCCGAGACGACCGGCAGGCGAGCCGGTCTCGCTCGACGGCGCCATCCTGCGGGTCAACCCGGAGACCGGCGCCGGGCTGCCGGGTAACCCGTTCGCGGCCGCCACCCACCCCAACAAGCGCCGCATCGTCGCCTACGGCATGCGCAACCAGTTCCGGTTCGGCTTCCGGCCTGGCACGAGGGAACTGTGGGCCGGCGACGTCGGCTGGCACCGCTGGGAGGAGATCAACCGCATCCCGGACGCCGCCGACTCGGTCGCGGAGAACTTCGGCTGGCCGTGCTACGAGGGCGCCCGCAGGCAACCCGGCTACGACGATCTCGACCTCACGGCGTGCGAGTCGCTCTACACCGGCGCGGGCCAGACGAAGCCGTACTACACCTACCACCACAAGAGCGAGGTCGTCGCCGGTGACGACTGTCCGGTCGGTGGCTCGTCGATCAGCGGCATCGCCTTCGAGAACGGCAGCGACTACCCCGCCGCCTACCGGGGCGCGCTGTTCTTCGCCGACTCCTCGCGCGGCTGCATCTGGGCGATGCCGATCGGCAGCGACGGCCAGCCGGACCGCGGCGACATCCGGCCGTTCGCGGCCGGCGTCGTCCGCCCGGTGCAGTTGCTCATCGGTCCCGGCGGCGACCTGTTCTACATCGCGCTCGACGTCGGCCAGTTGCGCCGCATCAGCTACGGCAGGCCCATCGCCGTCGCCAGCGCCGACCCGACATCCGGCGAGGTGCCGCTGACGGTCCACTTCGACGGCACGGCGTCCAGCGATCCCGACGGGGATCGGCTCAGCTATGCCTGGGATCTCGACGCCGACGGCGCCTTCGACGACGCGTTCACCGCGACGGCGGAGTACACCTACACCACACGCGACAGCGTGCGGGCGCGGCTGCGGGTGACCGACTCGACTGGGAAGGCCGATGTGGACACCGTGATCATCGCGGTCGCCGATCCGCCCGACGAGCGGCCGGTCGCCACGATCGACTCCCCTACCGGAAACCTGACCTGGCGGGTCAACGACCGGATCTCGTTCTCGGGGCACGCGACCGATCCGCAGGAGGAGTTGACCGTCGAGTCGTTGACCTGGCAGGTGACGCTCAACCACTGCTACACGGCCGAAAACTGCCACTCCCACCCGGTGAAGCCGTACGAGCGCACGGCGACGGGCATCTTCACCGCTCCCGACCACGAGTATCCGTCCTCTTTGGAGCTCACGTTCACCGCGACGGACTCGGACGGCAACCAGGGCACCGACACCGCCACGCTGTATCCGGAAACCGTGCCGCTGGACTTCGCCTCGACCCCCACCGGCATGCGGCTGCGGGTGAACGACGCGGACTCGCGGACACCGTTCAGCCGTACCGTGATCGTCGGCTCCCGCAACTCGGTCAGCGCGGCGAGCCCGCAGGGCGCCGACTACTGGTTCACCGCGTGGGCGGACGGCCGCGCGCGCAGCCACGAGATCGTCGCGCCGGAGAGCCGCACGACGTACCGTGCGTCCTACCTCACCTGCACCGTCAACGGCATCAAGCAGCCCGACTGCGGCGGCGCGACGCCGAGCGCGGTGCGCGGTCTCGCGTCGTTCGGCGGTCTCGCCAAGGCGCGGCTCACCTGGCGGAACCCGTACTGGCCCGGCGTCGGCGGCGTCACGAAGTACCGCATCCGCGTCGACGGTGAGTTCGCTCACGACGTCGGCGCGGGCGTGCGGAGCACCGTCCTCACCGGACTCGCCGCTCGGCGATCGCACACCTTCGGCGTCATCCCGTACAGCGCCTCGGGCGCGGGACCGGCGTCGAGGCCCACGCTCATCGGCACCGGGGTGCGGTCCTGGTACGGGCCGGCGACGATCACCGCCGGAGACACCGTGCGGATCGGCGGCCAATACACCCGCACCGACACCGGCGCGCCGGTGCCCGGCGTGGGGATCCGGCTGGTCCACCGGCCTGCCGGCGAGACCGGCTGGCGCCACGTCGCCTGGCAGCAGACCAACCGCGACGGCGTCGTGGTCTTCCACCGCAGGCCGGACCGGAGCCGGGAGTTCCGGCTGCTCTACCACGGCAACGGGACGTTCATGGGCGTCGCGTCGGCGTGGCGTCCGGTCACCGTGGAGTAGCCCCGGCTACTCCTTCCGGCCGTGGGTGCAGATGACCTGCGGCAGCGGGTCGTACACCGTGGTCTGGCTCTCCCTGCTGACGACCTCGCCGGTGTGGATGTCGTACAGCACGCGGGTGTCGGTCACGGTGAACCCGTCGAGCGGGGACGACGGCTCACACTCCGGGTCGTCGTTCTTGATCTTGCCCGCCTGCACGATGTTCCGCTTCGGGCTGGTGATCGACTCGATGCGGTAGCGCTTGGTGCCCCAGATCGTGACCGTGATGCTCGACGGCGTCCACTCCGTCTGGATCGCGACGCCGGTCGGGGCGTTGTTGGTGAACGCGACGTCGATGACGCTCTCCCCGTTGGGGTACTGGTACACCGTCGCCTCGCGGCCCATCGGGTAGCGGCTGATGTAGTAGCTGTGCTCCTGGTGGCCGGCGTCCTCGAGACCGGCGAAGTACGAGGCGTTGTACAGCGTGGTGGCGAACTGCGAGATGCCGCCGCCGACCTCGGTGCTCGGAATGCCGTTCTCGATGACACCCGCCTCGATGTAGCCCTCTTCCTTGGTGCGCTTGCCGGTGTAGCCGTTGAGGCTGAACGTCTCGCCCGGCTTGACGATCGCGCCGTCGACCTCCTCGGCGACCCGGCGGATGTTCACGCCGGAGTCGGGCTCGAAGCCGTAGGTCGTGAACTCGCCGATGACCTCCTTGATGCCGAGGTTCCGCGCCTCCTGCGTGGTGGTCGTCGGCTGCTTGTCCATGTAGACGACCCGCATCGAGCGGTTCTCGCTCCGCTTGATGACGTCGAGATACGGCTCGAGCGTCGACTGCCAGTCGATCTGGCGGCCGACGGCGGCCGGCGAGACGGTCGGCGCGCCGCTCTCGAACACGATCTGGGCGTCCCTCCCCTCCTGCTCGGTGCCCGCGAGCTGTGGCTCGAGCGCGGCGCGGAGCGTCTTCTTCGTGACCGTGGCCTTGAGCGAGCCGTCATCGGCCGGGGTGAACTCGAAGGCCTTGCCGATCACCTTCGGCTGGATGAAGCCGTTGGCGCCGTCGCCGCGCATGACGATCGGCCCGGACACCGCGGGCTCGGCCACCTGCCGCAGCGTCGCCCGCACGCCCTCCGGCGTCGTCTTCGCCGGGCTGGTCTCGACGTCGAGCGTGACGCCGCCCTGGTTGAGCCACTCGCTCTCGATCGCGGCGATCGCGTCGTCGATGCTGGTGAGCCGCTGACCCTTGTGCGGCATGACCGCCACCGCCTCGGTGCCGCCGGCGGTCTGCTTGAACCGGATGTCGCCCTCGATCTTGGGGTGGTTCAGCTTGGCGTCGGCGAGCTGGGACACCATGCTGCGGAGCCGCTCGGGGATCGACTGGCTCACGATGCCGATCTCCCGCTCCGCCCAGAACGAGGTGATGCGTGAGATCGGGTTCAGCGGCGCGTTGCCCGCCTGGTCGAGGGTGCCCTGCCAATCGATGCCGAGCCCGGCCGACTCCGGGTTGAACTTGGTCTCGACGTCGCCTGCCTTGACCGTGACCGGCCGGTCGAACCGCGGTTGCAGCGTCTCGCGCAGCTTGTCCTCTGCCGCCGTGCGGCTCAGCCCGCCGACGTCGACCCCGGCGACGGCGACGCCGCGTGGCACGTCACCCCAGTTGACCAGGACGTCGACCAGGTAGGTGATGACGAGCAGGGCGAGCACCCCGCCGGTGATCATCATGGACCTGCCGATCCCGGCGCGCAGCTTGTCGCCTGCCGGCGGCTGCGGGGGGCTGAGCACGGTGGTCGCGCCCTCGGCGAACGGCGAGATGAACTCCGTCGTCTGCTGCTGCGCGAGCGGGGTCACCGCCGAATGGACCTGCGTCTTCTCGGCATCGCTCTCCGGCAGGTCTCCGTTGTCCGAGTCCCATGCCGGCCAGTAATGCTCCTCGTCGGCCACCAAAACCTCCCGGCCTACAGATACAGCCCCGTACCGTGCTCGGTACGTTCACTCGCGATCGCGTGGATGTCACGCTCCCGCATGACCAGGTAGGACTTCCCCTTGATCTCTACCTCAAGCTGGTCCTCCGGGTTGAACAGCACCCGGTCGTTGACCTTCACGTTGCGGACATTGTGACCCACACCGAGCACATCGCCCCAGACGAGACGGCGGGCGACCTGGGCCGTCGCCGGAATCACGATGCCACCGCTGCTTCGTCGCTCACCGTCATCGGCCGAAACCCGCACCAACACACGATCGTGCAACAGCTGGATTTCCAGCTTCTGGTCGTCGTTCGCCAGTCCAGGTTCAGACACGGCGGCAATCGTACTGGTCACGCCGGACGCGCTCGCGCGGTGGCCGCTATTGCCGCCGCAGCGTCCTGGTCAGGCCCGCCGCCACCGTCGTATCCAAGATCCAACCCGTTGCGGTGAATCCGGTGGCGACCCACTTGGCGGCCCCGCCGGTGTGCCATCGCCCCTTGTTGCCGAAGTCGACGATCGGCACGAGCAGGTCGACGGTGTAGAGCACCGGGTTCCACTCCAGCCCGGTGTCGTCGGCGTTGACCAGGCATCGCGGCCCGCTCACCGTGTACCTCGGGTCGTGGACGCACGGATCGGTCCGCAGCCCGAACCACAGGCTGCCCACGACGAGCAGCAGCACCAGCCAGCCGAGCGCGCGGTTCGGCCGGTAGCCGTAGCCGACCACGGTGCGCTGCAGCCCCCGGCATCGAACGCCCCTCCGCTATCAGATTTTCAGGCGGACTCAGCCAACCGTCGGTAGCCGTGCCCGCGCAATCGGCTATTGGGGTGCCGCCGCCTCCTCGTCGAGGTGTGTCGGGTTCAGCACCCGGTGCAGGAACTCCCGGGTCCGCTCGTGCTGCGGGGCGCTGATGACCTGGGCGGGCGGTCCCTGCTCGACGACGAGCCCCTCGTCCATGAACAGCACCGCATCGCCCACCTCGCGCGCGAACTGCATCTCGTGCGTGACCACGAGCATGGTCATGCCCTCGTTCGCGAGCTGCCGCATCACGCCGAGCACGTCGCCGACCAGCTCCGGGTCGAGCGCGGACGTCGGCTCGTCGAACAACATCACGGCCGGGTCCATCGACAACGCGCGCGCGATCGCGACGCGCTGCTGCTGGCCGCCGGAGAGCTGCGCCGGGTACTGCTTGGCCTTCTCCGCGACGCCGACCTTCTCGAGATTGCGCATCGCGATCTCGGCGGCCTCGCGCTTGGGCCGCTTCAGCACCCGCCGCTGCGCGATGGTGACGTTGTCGAGCACCGAGAGGTGTCCGAACAGGTTGAACTGCTGGAACACCATGCCCAGCCTGCGGCGGGCGGCGTCGATGTCGACGTCGATGTCGGTCAGCTCGGCGCCGTGCACGAAGACCTGGCCCGCCGTCGGCTGTTCGAGCAGGTTCACGCAGCGCAGCAGCGTCGACTTGCCGGACCCGGACGGCCCGATGACGCACACCACCTGGCCCTGCTCGACGGTCAGGTCGATCCCCTTGAGCACCTCGAGATCACCGAACGACTTGTGCAGCCCGATGAGCTGGACGGCATGGGTCATTACACTCGCCCCCTCTTCTGCCTCGCTTCGAGCTTGCGGACCAGGTAACCGAGCGGCACCGTCAGGCACAGGTAGAAGGCGCCAGCCAGGATCAGCGGCGTCGAGTTCGCGGTCTGGGTCGACAGCGACTCGCCGAACTTGTACAGCTCGTAGCTTCCCAGCGTGAATCCGATCGCGAACACCAGCGACGAGTCCTTGAACAGCAGGATCAGCTCGTTCGTCAGCGGCGGGACCACGATCCTGATCGCCTGCGGGATGACGACGGTGACCGTCGACCTCGTCTGTGACATGCCGAGCGAGCGGGCCGCCTCGATCTGTCCCTTCGGCACCGCCTGGATGCCCGCCCGGAACGTTTCGGCCAGGTAGGCGGCGCTGACCAGGCCGAGCGCGAGCGCGACGGTGCCGTAGGGGTCGTACGGCAACTCGAAGTCGTCGAACGCGATCGGCACGCCGAAGCCGAAGATCACGAACACGACGATCGCGGGCAGGCCACGGAAGATCTCGATGTAGAACAGCGCGATGATCCGGTACGGCAGCACGTCGGACAGCCGCATCAGCGCGACGACGAGGCCGAGGAAGAACCCGAGCACGTAGCCGGACACCGTGTAGATGACGGTGTTCCGCATCCCGATGGTGAGGATCTCCGGGAACGCCTTCTTCGCCTCGTTGACGTTGAAGAAGACGTGCTGGATCGACTGCCAGTCCGCCGCGAGCACCAGCGCCGCGATGACGACGACGAACAGCGCGTACTGGATTCCCAGGCTGATCTTCTTGCGCTTACGCGGACTGAGGCGGGCCCGCGGCGTGGGTCCCGCCTCAGCGACGGTGGTGTCGGTTGTCATCGGAGGTTACGAACCGCCCTCGGTGCCGGCCGGGGTCTCCTCCGGTGCCTCGCCGATCCACTTCTCGTACGTCTTGGCCCAGGTGCCATCCTCGAACGCCTGGTTGAGCGACTTGTTGAGCTGCTTGAGCAGCTCGGTGTTGCCCTGCTCCACCGCGTAGCCGTACTGGTCGCCGGTGTTGATCTTGTCGACGACCTCCCAGTTCTTCGCGATGTCCTTCTTGTGCTTGAGCCAGTCGAGCACCGTCGGCAGATCCTGCAGCACGACGTCGACCTTCCCGGCCTGCATCCCGGTCACCTGGAGGCCCGCGTTGCGGAAGACCGTCGGCTTGAGGCCGTTCGACGTCGCGTAGTCGAGGCTGGTGGTGTCGGCCTGCACGCCGAGCTTCAGGTTCTGCGCCTTGATGTCGTCGAAGCTCGTGACGTCCGAGCCCTTCGGCACGACGACGGCGAGGGTCTCGTCGAAGTACGGCACGCTGAAGTCGAGGTTCTGCTCTCGCTCCTTGGTGATCGTCATGCCTGCCGCCCCGATGTCGCACTTCTGCGCGGCGAGCGCGGCGCCGTTCTTGATCTGCGCGAAGTCGACGTCGATGATCTCCTGCTTGACGCCGAGGTCCTTGGCGACCTCGTCGATCATGTCAACGTCGAACCCGACGACCTCGCCGCCAGGACCTCTGTCCTGGAACGGCGGGTACGGCAGGCTGGTGCACGTGGTCAACTCGCCGTCGGTGACGAGCTCGACCCCGCCCTTCGCCGTGTCGTCCTCGCCGCCGCATGCGGCCGACGCCAGCACGAGCGCGGCCGCCGGCAGCAGCGCAAGCCTTGTGAGCCTGGTTCCACGTGCCACGATGTCTCCCTGTTGTCTACATTTGATATGCGATTGGGTTTCGCATCCTGCCATTAGGCACCGGCGTGCGAGAAGACCCGTCGTGATTTCGATATATCGCCTGGTCATCCGGAGTGCTCAGGCTCTGGCGTGCGCGTCGAGCAGGTGCGCGACGGCGGCCGTGACCCGGCGGGCGTGCGGCAGGTGCAGCCACTCGTCCGGCACGTGCGCGTTCGAGTCCGGCCCGAGCGCGCCGGTGACGAGGAACTGCGCGTCCGGGTAGCGCTCGCCGAGCAGTCCCATGAACGGGATCGAGCCGCCGAGCCCGGCGCCCCGCCACGGCGCTCCGAAGACGTCCTGGCTGACGGTGTCGAGTCCCCGCTCGAGCCACGGCGCGAGGTCGGGCGCGTTCCAGCCGTCCGCGTGTTCCATGTCGGTGAGCTCGACTCGAGCCTGGTACGGCACGTCGGTGCGCAGCGCGCGCTCGACCGCGGCGACGGCCTTGGCGGCGTCCGCCGTCGGCGGCAGCCGGAAGCTCAGCGCGAGTGTGCTCGACGTCCGCAGCACGTTGCCCGCCTTGTCCGGGGTGGGGAACCCGTCCGCGCCGATCACCGACAAGGTCGGCCGCCAGCTCGTGTTCAGCAGCAGCTCGACCTCGTCGTCCGACACCGGCCGCACGCCGGGCGCGAGCGGGAAGGCGCCGCGGATCGAGCCCGGCGCCGAGGCCACCGTCTGCTCGGCCTCGTGCCGCCGGTTCCGCGGGATCGGCACCGACAGCTCGGGCAGCAGGATCTCGCCGGTCGCGGCGTCCTCGATCCGGTCCAGCAGCGAGCGGAGCACCCGGAACGAGCTGGGCACCGCGCCGCTGGCGAGGCCGGAGTGCTGCGCGGTGTCGAGCACGGTGACCGTGACGCCCACCTGCGCCAGCCCGCGCAGGCTGGTGGTCAGCCACAGCCGGTCGTAGTCGTTGCCGCCGGAGTCGAGGCAGACGACGAACGTGACGTCGCCCAGCCGCTGTTCGAGGTGGTCGAGGTAGGCGGGCAGGTCGGGGCTGCCGGACTCCTCGCCGGTCTCGAGCAGCACGATCGCCCGCGCGTGCTCGCCGCCGCAGCCGCGCACCGCCTCCAGCGCGGCCGTCGCGGCGTAGCCGGAGTAGCCGTCGTCGGCGGATCCCCGGCCGTAGAGCCGGTCGTCGCGCAGCACCGGCTGCCACGGCCCGAGCCCGTCCGACCAGCCGCCGAGCGGTGGCTGCTTGTCGAGGTGGCCGTAGAGCAGGACCGTGCCGCTGTCCTCGCCACCCGGCGTCGCGGGCACGTCGAGCAGCAGCACCGGGGAGCGGCCGGGCAGCTGGACGACGTCGAGCTCGGCGCCCTCGATCCGTCTGGCCGCGAGCCAGGACTTGACGTGCTCGATGGCCTTGGCGAGCGCGCCGGTCTGCTCCCATTGCGGGTCGAAACCGGGCGACAGCGCCGGGATTTCGATCAGCCCGCACAGGCTGGGCAGGATGTCGTCCTGCCAGGTTCGGTTGACGGTCGAGGTCACTGCTGCTGCGTCCACGGCGCAGATGATGCCACCACGTCACCCCGCGTTCACCGTCGTATCCGGGTGTGAGGTAGTTCACACTTGCGGGTGGAGTTGTGAACCGGGCCGGCGGAACCCGCCCCGCGTGTCGCGGCGGGACGTCACCCCGTAACGCCGTCGGCGTGTTCCGGCCGTCGCCGTCTGAACAGCGACTACTCACCGCCCGCGACCGGCGGGGCACGGACTGCCCGCAACTCCGACTCTTGGCGCACCCATGTTCGGACGACCAATCAGTTTTCGCAGCTCAGCAGCCATACCGAGACAACGAATCGGAATCTGGGACTGACATCTGGCTCGGTGGTCGTGCCAGGATATGAGACAGAACACCGTCAGGGCCGACGGCGGCCGGCTCGCTTCCCCACCGGAAGCCCCGGGGTCGTCGGCGAAGTCGTCGCATCCGCCACAAGCGGGAGCGAGACGAGAGACCGAGGAGACAACACATGTCGTCCCCAGAACAATGGGCGCACCCCGGACACGGAGCCGATTCGGCCGCCACCACGGCGCAACCAACTCCGGAGCAGGTGATCGCGGGATTGCGCGCGACAACGGAAGGCGGAGCTGACCTCATTCAGCTGCTCACCCCGGAAGGTGAGCGAGTAGCCTCCCCCATCTTCGATCCCTACGTCGCCGATGTCGACGACGCTTCGCTGCGCGACCTCTATCGCGACATGGTCATCGTGCGCAGGGCGGACCGGGAAGCCAACGCGATGCAGCGCCAGGGCCAGCTCGGCATCTGGGTGCCGCTGCTCGGCCAGGAAGCCGCGCAGATCGGCTCGGGCAGGGCGTTGCGGCCCGCCGACATGGCGTTCCCGAGCTACCGCGAGCACGGCGTCGGCTACGCCCGCGGCGTCGACTTCAAGGAGCTGCTCGGCATCTTCCGGTGCTCGGACCAGGGGCAGTGGGACTTCGCCAAGCACCGCTTCCACCCGTACACCATCGTCATCGGCAACCAGGTGCTCAACGCCTGCGGCTACGCGATGGGGCAGAAGTTCGAGGGCAAGGTCGGCAACCCCGAGTCGGACGGCGGCAGCGAGAACGAGGCCACCATCTGCTACTTCGGCGACGGCGCCACCAGCCAGGGCGACGTGCATGAGGGCTTCGTCTGGGCCGCCGTCTACGACGCACCGTTGGTCTTCTTCTGCCAGAACAACCAGTGGGC
>WHUB01000001.1:18601-145675 GCA_009377395.1 Actinophytocola sp.
GCCGAGTTGCGCGACTTCTGCTTCACCATGCCCGACCCGCTACCGGAACGGATCTTCAGCAACGTCTACGCCGATCCGTCCCCCGTCGTCGACGCGCAGCGGGAGGAGTTCCTGTCCTATCTGGACGGTTTCGCCACGGTGGGAGGTGAGCACTGATGGCAGCACCGGCGAAGTCGGCCAACGCGGCCGAGGTCGACCACCCGGAGGCGCCGTCCTCGGTGCAGAACCTGACCATCGGCAAGGCACTGAACCTCGGCCTGCGCAAGGCTATGGAGGACAACGACAAAGTCGTCCTGCTCGGCGAGGACATCGGCAAGCTCGGCGGCGTCTTCCGCATCACCGACGGCCTGCAGAAGGACTTCGGCGAGCAGCGCGTGCTCGACACCCCGCTGGCGGAGTCCGGCATCATCGGCACCGCCATCGGCCTCGCGGTGCGCGGCTTCCGGCCGGTCTGTGAGATCCAGTTCGAGGGCTTCATCTTCCCCGGCTTCGACCAGATCGTCAGCCAGCTCGCCAAACTGCACTACCGCACGCAGGGCGAGGTCAAGGTGCCGGTGGTGGTCCGGGTGCCGTTCGGCGGCGGCATCGGCGCCGTCGAGCACCACTCGGAGTCACCGGAGTCGCTGTTCGCGCACGTGGCGGGCCTGAAGGTGGTCTCATGCGCGAACCCGGTCGACGCCTACTGGATGATCCAGCAGGCCATCCAGTCCGACGACCCGATCCTGCTCTTCGAGCCGAAGAAGCTCTACCACTCCGGCGCGTTGAAGGCGCCGGTCGACACCGCGGCCACGCCGGACCCGCTGCACAAGTCCCGGGTCATCCGCCCCGGCACGGCGGCGACGCTGGTCGGCTACGGCCCGTCGGTCAAGGTGTGTCTCGACGCGGCGACGGCGGCCTCCGGCGAGGGCACCGAGCTGGAGGTCATCGACCTGCGCACGCTCTCGCCGCTCGACCTCGCGCCGGTGTTCGAGTCAGTGCGCCGCACCGGACGTCTCATCGCGGTGAGCGAGGCCCCCTCGGAATCCTCGCTGACCTCGGAGATCGTGGCGCGGGTGCAGCAGGAGTGCTTCTACTCGCTCGAGGCGCCCGCACTGCGGGTGACCGGGTTCGACACGCCGTACCCACCCGCCAAGCTGGAGGAGCACTACCTGCCGGACCTTGACCGGGTGCTCCACGCCGTCGACCGCGCGCTGGACTGGTGAGGGGGTCGTCGAGGAATGCCTGAGTACAAGCAGTTCCCCCTTGCCGACACCGCCGAAGGTCTCACCGAGGCCGAGATCCTGAACTGGCAGGTCAAGCCGGGCGACGAGGTCGCGGTGAACCAGATCGTGGTCGAGGTCGAGACCGCGAAGGCCGCCGTCGAGCTGCCGATCCCGTGGGCCGGTGTGATCACCGAGCTGCACGTCGAGCCGGGCCAGGTGGTCGAGGTCGGCACGCCGATCCTGACCATGGACGTCGACCCGCACGGCGCCGAGGTGCCGCAGCAGCAGGATGCGGGCGAGGTGAACGGTGCGGCGCAGCCCGCGCCTGCCGCCGAGACGCCGGCCGAGGAGGAGATGAAGCCGCTGGTCGGCTACGGCTCCAAGCCGACGGTGACCAAGCGGCGCCCGCGCAAGGACGCCCCGGCACCAGCGGCAGCGGCTCCCGAGGCCGCGACGGCCGCGCCAGCCACACCGTCCACATCGGACTACGTGCCGCTGGCCAAGCCGCCGGTGCGCAAGCTCGCCAAGGACCTCGGCATCGACCTTCGCACCGTGATCGGCCACGGCAGCGGCGGCGTGGTCACCCGGGAGGACGTCGAGCGCGCCGCCAACGGGGCCGCCGCACCGGAGGAGGAAGCGCCTGCCCCGGCCCGCGAACGCGGCGAGCGCCGGGTGCCGATCAAGGGCGTGCGCCGGGCGACGGCCGAGGCGATGGTCAAGTCGGCGTTCACCGCGCCGCACGTCACCGAGTTCCTGACCATCGACGTCACGCCGATGATGGAGCTGCGGGAGGAGCTGAAGCGGCACCCGGACTTCGCCGGGGTCAAGCTGACGCCGCTGGCGTTCGCGGCGAAGGCGATGTGCCTCGCCGTGCCGCGCACGCCGGACGTCAACGCGCGGTGGGACGGCGACGCGGGCGAGATCGTCTACCACGACTACGTCCACCTCGGCGTCGCCGCGGCGACGCCGCGCGGGCTGGTCGTGCCGAAGGTCCGCGACGCCGACGAACTGTCGTTGGTCGAGCTGGCCAAGACGATCGAGGCGCTGACCGAGACCGCGCGGGAGGGCAAGACGCCACCGGCGGACATGCTCAACGGCACCATCACCATCACCAACGTGGGGGTGTTCGGCGCCGACACCGGCACGCCGATCATCAACCCCGGTGAGGCGGCGATCCTGGCGCTGGGCGCGATCAGGGACATGCCGTGGGTCGTCGACGGCGAGATCGTGCCGCGCAAGGTGTGCCAGCTCTCGCTGAGCTTCGACCACCGGCTGGTCGACGGCCAGCAGGGCTCGCGGTACCTGGCCGACGTCGGCGCCCTGCTCGCCAACCCGGCGATGGCGATCACGTACTGAGCGTGACCGGTCCCGTGCCCGGGCGAGCTGGGCACGGGGCCGGCCCGTCGTGCGGTAGGAACGAATCGCGGACTCGCGTACGTTGAAGGAGATATGGGCGTAGTACTGCTGCTCTATCTGATCGTCGAGGTCGTCGCCGTGTGGGCGGTGGCTTCGGCCGTCGGCGCGCTGTGGACGATCCTGCTGCTGCTCGCGGGCGCGATGGTCGGCTCGTGGCTCGCCCGCCGCGAGGGCGGCAAGGCGATGCGCGCGGTCATCGCGGCGGCGCAGTCCGGCCGGTCCGGCCACCAGGAGATCACCGACGGCATGCTGGTCGCGCTCGGCGGGGTGCTGATCTTCCTGCCCGGCTTCGTCACCGACCTGCTGGGCGTGGCCGCCATGGTGCCGCCGACCCGCACGATGCTGCGCCGCGCCTGGCTGCGGCGGCTGGAGCGGACCAGGGGCGCCAGGGGCTATCGACGCCGGGTGGTCGTGGTCGACGGCCAGGTCGTGGACGAGACCACCGACGACGATCCCCACCGCGACCAGCGTGACGACGGCCCACCGAGGATCATCGAGGGCTAAACCGGCTTCGGGATGTCGAAGTACGTCGTCAGCAGCGCCGCGATGGAGTAGTCGCCCTTCACCTTCACCTTGCCGGTGACGAACATCGACGCGAACGCGGTGTTGCCGGTCGCCATCAGAATGAAGTCGTACACCGACAGCGTCACGGTGGTGTCGGGAATCCGGTCCAGGTCTTTCGCCGCCGCGAATTCGCCGGCCTCGACCACCATTTGGTAGCGGTCGAAACCGTCCTCGACATCGTCGTTCGTGAATCGCCACGAAACGACGATGCTGATGTCCCGGACCTTTTCGGGAATGAGCTGTTCCGACATTCGCCGGAAGATTTCGTCGAGAAAGAACGGCCGCAGGACTTCGTCGCCGGCCAATCCCTTGAGCTGCTCCTTGCTCGCCCTCGACACCAGCCGCACCAGCGAGTCGGTCGACAGCGTGCTCAGGTGGACACCGGCGTCGGCGTCGCCGAGCATGTGCAGCGTACGCAGCAGTTGGACGAACTGCTCTGCCGTCAGCCTGCTCGGGTCGAGCGCCGAGGCGAGCACGTCGAGCTCGTCGCCGGTGGCCGCGGGTGCCGACTGCGCCAACCGCCGCCGCCGGAAGTAGCGCAGCCACGTTTTCGGCGTCCGGGTTGTGGGCACGGGTGGGATGGTACGTCACTCCCTCGGCGCCGGAAGATCGAGATACCTGGTCAAACCGGCCGCGAATCCGAGATCACCCTTGACGGTCAATTTTCCGGTGACGAATAGCACAGCGGCGGTGGCCTGCCTCGTGGTGAGCCGGAGAAAATCGACCGGCGAAACCGTGATCGTCGCGCGCGGCCGCTCGCCGCCGGTGACGTCCGTGCTCACGGTGCACGCACCGTCGGCGAACCGGCACCCGTGCCGGTCGTAGCCGCCGGCACCGCTGCCGCCGGTGAGCCGCCAGCGCGCCACCGCCCGCAAGTGCCTCACCCGTTCGGCCCTGACGTGGTGCGCCATCCGCCGGAACGTCTCGGCCAGCAGCACCTCGCGCAGCGGGGGTGCGGCGACGACCGCGTCGAGCTGGGCGCGGGAGGACGCCGCGAGCAGCGTCGCGAAGGTTTCCGGCTCGACCGTGCCGAGGTCGGCCTCCGGCACGACGGCCGCGATCCGGCACAGCGCGTCGAGCAGTCTTCGGACCCCGACTCTGTCCAGCTTGCGGGGGTCGACGGCGCGGACGACGGCGACGGCGCCGATCTCGGCTCGTTTGAACTCGATCGGGTCGATGACGTCCAGCGTCTCGATGAGGCGGGCGTCACGCAGCCACGGGAGCATGTCGATGCGCGCGCTCTCCGGCATCGTTCCTACTGGTCATGGCGGTCGGACCCACTACGGCCTGACCTTCTGCTTGAAGCTACCCGCGAGTAGATTACGGGACAACTTCCTGTGAACGATCTAATGTTGGCGAGGTGCACGAGAAGACGAGCCGACCGCAGCGAGCGCGGCGGTTGCCCCGCGCGGTCCGGGAGCGGCAGATCCTCGACGCCGCGGTCGAGGTGTTCTCCGCCCACGGCTACCACGCCGCGTCGATGGACGAGATCGCCGAGGTCGCCGGGGTCTCCAAGCCGATGGTCTACACCTACCTCGGCTCCAAGGAGGACCTCTTCGGCAGCTGCATCCGGCGCGAGGCCAAGCGGCTGCTGGACGCCGTGGCCGCCGGCGTCGACACCGACATGTCCCCCGACATGCAGCTGTGGAGCGGGCTGCGGTCGTTCTTCTCGTTCGTCGGCGACAACCGCAGCTCGTGGCTGGTGCTGCACCGGCAGGCGCTCTCGGTCGGCGGGTCGTTCGCCGAGGAGGTCTCGGCGATGCGGGCGCGCTCGATCGAGCTGGTCGCCGCCGTCGTCGTCGCGACCGGCACCAGGCAGGGCATCGGCGAGCAGGCCGAGAAGTCGGCCGAGGGGCTCGCGGCCGCGCTGGTCGGCGCCGCCGAGTCGCTCGCGGTGTGGTGGCTCGACCACCCCGACGTCAGCGACGGCCTGCTCGCCTCGTGGCTGATGAACCTGGTCTGGCTCGGCTTCGGCGACCTTGTCCAGGGTGAGGTCTGGACACCGAACTTCCCTGCGACCACCTAGATCTTCCGGATGCTCCCTGCCAGGTGCGGCTTCGGCTTGCGGGCGTCCCACAGCTCGAAGGCGTGGCCCTCGGCCGTCGGCCAGCTCGTGAAGCCCGCCTTCGCGGGCAACAGCACCGGCACCTTGAACGTCACGTCGACCTCGTAGGCGTCCGGCAGCTTACCCTCGAACGCCGCGATCGCGTGCGCCTTGGTCCACATCCCGTGCGCGATCGCCCGCGGGAAGCCGAACAGCTTCGCGGTCGCGTTGTAGAGGTGGATCGGGTTGTGGTCGCCCGACACCTCGGCGTAACGCCGGCCGATGTCACCGGGGATGCGCCAGATCCCGTGCGCCGTCGGCTGCGCGAGCTGCTCCTTTGTGGACTTCGCCGAGCCGGATCCGCCGCCGCGCCGCAGGTACGTCGACACGTCCACCCATGCCGGCTCGGCCTCACCGGCCGGAACGACCTCGCTGACGACGTCGAACTGCTTGCCCTTCTCGTGGTCGCGCAGGTTCTCCACCCGCACCCGCAGCGAGAACGTGTCCGCCAGCGTGATCGGCCTGCGCTGCGTGATCTTGTTCGCCACGTGCACCAGGCCCATCAGCGGGAACGGGAAGGACGGGTCCGACATCAGCTTGACCTGCAACGGGAACGCCAGGATGTGCGGATACGTCGACGGCAGCGCGTCGGTCAGCCGGAACCCGCAGACCTCGTTGTACTTCGCGAGATGGGCGGGGTCGACGGCGACGTCGGTGCGGACCAGCACGGTGTCCGGCAGCTCCCGGCGACGGGAGGACATGCCGGGCAGCATGCCCAGGACGGCCCGGCCGAACAGCGGCCCCAGCTTCGGTGACGAGTCGAGCTCAACGACACTCATGCTCACGCTCCGATCAGCGCCTGGCCGCAGACGCGAACGACGTTGCCGTTCACTGCGGCCGACGCCGGGTTGGCGTACCAGGCGATGGTCTCGGCCACGTCGACCGGCAGCCCGCCCTGGGTGAGGCTCGACAGCCTGCGCGCGGGCTCGCGGATGGTGGCGGGGATCTTCGCCGTCATCTGGGTCTCGATGAAGCCGGGCGCGACCGCGTTGAAGGTGTGGCCCTTCTCCGCGACGGCCGGGGCGGTGCTGTCGACCATGCCGATCACCCCGGCCTTGCTGGTGCCGTAGTTGGCCTGGCCGAGGTTGCCCGCGACGCCCGCCACCGAGGACACCCCGATGAACCGGGCGTTCTCGCCGAGCACGGACGACGCCAGCAGCGTGTCGTTGACGGCGAGCTGCGAGAGCAGGTTGACCGTCAGCACCGAGTTCCAGCGGCCGTCGTCCATGTTGGCCAGCTTCTTGTCCCGGGTGATGCCCGCGTTGTGGACGACGATGTCGAGCTTGCCGTGGCGCTCGGTGAAGTAGTCGACCAGCTTGGTCCCGGCGTCGGCGGCGGTGATGTCCAGTTGCAGCGCCGAGCCGCCGATCTTGTTGGCGACGCTGGACAGGTCGGCGCCCTGCGCCGGGATGTCGAGCACGACGACGTGCGCCCCGTCGCGGGCGAGCACCTCGGCGATCGCCGCGCCGATCCCGCGCGACGCGCCGGTGACCAGCGCGACCTTGCCGTCGAGCGGCTTCTCCCAGCTCTCCGGTGCGGTGATCTTGGCGCCGCCGGTGCCCGCGGTGCCGACGCGGATGACCTGTCCGTCCACGAACGCCGACTTGGCCGACAGCAGGAAGCGCAGCGTCGACTCGGTGGCGTCCTCGCTACCCGGTGCGACATAGACCAGCTGCGAGGTCGCCCCCTTGGTCAGCTCCTTGCCGACCGAACGGGTGAAGCCCTCGATCGCGCGCTGCGCGACCTGCTGCCTGCCGCTGGTCAGCTCGGGCGGGGTGGCGAGCACGACCACCCGGCCGCAGTAGCCGACCTGTCGCATCACGGGGTGGAAGAAGTCGTACAGCTCGCGCAGCTGCGCGGGGTCGGTGATGCCGGTGGCGTCGAAGACGAGCGCGCCGTACTTCACGTCGTCCGCCGCCTCGGTGCGGACCTCGATCCCGGCGCTGTTGAGCTGCTCGGCGACCGTCTTCTCCAGCCGTCCGCCCTTGGCGGCGCCGAGCAGCGCGGGACCGTCGAGCGGGGCCTGGCCCGGCTTGTGGCGGCGCAACGGCGTCGGCATCGGCAGGCCGAGCTTGGGCGCGAGGAACTTGCCTACGGATGAATTCGTGAACTGCTGGTACTTGTCGGCCATACCTGCCTCCTCGGTCGTGTGCCAAGCCGTGTTCCGTGGTGGGCTACCCCGCGACACCCGCATCGCACTCCTGCGGACGTGGGTCAGCGCACAGCCTAACCTACTCGCGGGTAGGTTAGTATCGACGGTGAAGGCACGCCAGACACGTGGGTTGTTCGTCACGGTAGGCCCATTCGCCGGCCGCGACGACCGGGAGCACCGAAGAGCTGATGCCGCCCGGCGCGGATTGCGAGACACTGACCACGCGCATGCGGGCAGGCAGCAGCTTCCATCCCCGCACAACAGCAGGAGGATTCACATGGCCACACCGAAGAAGGCAGCCGGAGGCGCGGGCGGCCGCAAGTCGGTCCGCAGGGTCGCGATCATCGGCGCCAACCGCATTCCGTTCGCGCGTTCGAACGGCCCGTACGCCCAGGCGTCCAACCAGGACATGCTCACCGCGGCGCTCGACGGCCTGGTGAGCCGGTTCGGCCTGCAATCCGAGCGCATCGGCGAGTTCGCCGCGGGCGCCGTGCTCAAGCACTCGCGCGACTTCAACCTCGCCCGCGAGACGGTGCTCGGCAGCCGGCTCGCGCCGGAGACACCTGCCTCCGACGTGCAGATGGCCTGTGGCACCGGCCTGCAGGCGATCGTCAACGTCGCGAACAAGATCGCGCTCGGCCAGATCGACTCCGCCATCGCGGGCGGCGTCGACACCACCAGCGACGCGCCACTTGCCGTCAACGACGACCTCCGCAAGATCCTGGTGCGGCTCAACGCCGCCAAGACGTCCGGTGAGCGGGTGAAGCTGCTCGGCAAGATCCGGCCGGGGCACATCGTGCCGGAGATCCCGCAGAACGCCGAACCGCGCACTGGGCTGTCCATGGGCGAGCACGCGGCGCTGACGGCGAAGACCTGGGACATCAGCCGCGAGGCGCAGGACGAGCTCGCCGTCGCCAGCCACCGCAACCTCGCCGCGGCCTACGAGCGGGGCTTCTTCGACGACCTGATGACGCCGTACCAGAAGCTCACCCGCGACCAGAACCTGCGCGGCGACTCGACCGTCGAGAAGCTGGCCAAGCTCAAGCCGGTCTTCGGCGGTCCGGACGGCACCATGACGGCCGCCAACTCGACGCCGCTGTCCGACGGCGCGTCGGTCGTGCTGCTCGGCACGGCGGAGTGGGCGCGGCAGCACAAGCTGCCGGTGCTGGCGTACCTGACGTTCAGCCAGACGGCCGCCGTCGACTACGTGCACGGGGACGAGGGCCTGCTGATGGCGCCGGTCTACGCGGTGCCGAGGCTGCTCGACCAGGCCGGTCTCGGGCTCGGCGACTTCGACTTCTACGAGATCCACGAGGCGTTCGCCTCGCAGGTGCTCGCGACGTTGAAGGCGTGGGAGGACCCGGCGTTCGCCAAGGAGAAGCTCGGCCTCGACGCGCCACTCGGCTCGATCGACCGCTCGAAGCTCAACGTCAACGGCTCCTCGCTCGCCGCAGGCCACCCGTTCGCCGCCACCGGCGGCCGGATCGTGGCCACGCTGGCGAAGCTGCTGAACGAGCAAGGCTCCGGGCGTGGCCTGATCTCCATCTGCGCCGCGGGCGGCCAGGGCATCACCGCCATCCTGGAGAAGTAACCCCAGGGCGCTTCAGCGCGCGGGTCGGCGTGACCCGGGTTAGGGTTCGGGTCACGTAAAGCCACGGCGTGCTGGAGGGAGTCGCATGGGGATCTTCGACGTCGCGTTCACCAAGTTCATCACCCCGACCGTGGTCAAGGTCGTCTACATCATCCTGATGGTGTTGCTGGCCCTCGGCTACGTCGTCGGGGTGGTCAGCGGGTTCGCGACCGACGTCGCCGCCGGCGTGCTCGTGCTCCTCCTCGGGCCGGTCCTGGTGTTTCTCTACCTGCTGCTGATCCGGGTGTCGCTGGAAGCGCTCGTCGCCGTGGTCAGGACGGCGGAGAACACCACCGAGCTGCTGCGGGTGCAGGGTGGCGGCGGTGCCGCCGCGATGGCGGGCCCGCCGCCCGGACCGCCGTCACCGCCCTACGGCAATCCGCAGCAACCGCCGCCCTACGGCAATCCGCAGCAGCCGCCGCCCGGGCCTCCTCCCGGTCCGCCGCCACCACCTCCCGGCTACGGCCCGCCCCCGCAACAACCCCCACCCGGCTACTACCCGAACCAGTAAGAGGTTCGTGTCCTGCGTTCACGACGCCGTGTCCTGCACTCGGGCCTTCGTGTTCCACCTTCCGGACCGCACCGGACTGCTCTGAATCAGAGACTTTTTCAGCTCAGGGAAAAACCCTGACGTTTTTGTCGGTGCTTGTCCATATCATGGCGTCGGTGTCGGTGGGAGTGACGCCGTAACTCGACACCTGGTCGTTGGCCCTTTGCCGTTGTAGTGGCGTGCGTCGGCGAACGGCCGCCATGGGGCGCGTCGCAGCGCCTGCGGGAGGGAAAAATGGGATCTCATTCCGATGGTGTCGCCGTGCGTGCGCAGGGGCTGGTCAAGTCGTTCGGCTCGACCCGCGCGCTCAACGGCGTCGACCTGGAAATACCGACAGGGCAGGTACTGGGGCTGCTCGGTCCCAATGGCGCGGGAAAGACGACCACCGTGCGCATCCTGACCACGCTGCTCAAGCCGGACTCGGGCAGTGCGTTCGTCGCGGGGCACGACGCGGTGGCCGACCCCGAGGCGGTGCGTCGTTCCATCGGGCTGTCCGGGCAGTACGCCGCCGTCGACGAGAACCTCACCGGGTTCGAGAACCTCTACATGGTCGCCCGGCTGTACGGCATGAGCCGATCGCGGTCGCGCGCGCGATCGCGCGAGCTGCTCGACCGGTTCCGGCTGACCGAGGACGGCGACCGGCCGTCGAAGGGCTACTCCGGCGGCATGCGGCGCAGGCTCGACCTCGCCGGTGCGCTGGTCGCGCGGCCGATCGTCGCCATGCTGGACGAGCCGACCACCGGGCTGGACCCGCGCGGCCGGATGGACACCTGGGAGGTCATCTCGGAGCTGGTCGCGGACGGCACCACCGTGCTGCTCACCACGCAGTACCTGGAGGAGGCGGACCAGCTCGCCGACTCCATCGTCGTCATCGACAAGGGCAAGGTCATCGCGCGTGGCACGGCCGACGAGCTGAAGAACCAGGTCGGCGGGGAGCGGCTCGAGCTGGTCGTCGCCGACGCGGCCGACCTGCCGACGACCGCGCGCGTACTGGCCGAGGTCGGCTCGGGCGAGCCGTCGACCGACGAGCACACCCGCAAGGCGGACGTCTTCGTCGACACCGGACCGAAGGCGCTGATCGAGGCGCTGCGCAGGCTCGACGCGCAGAACATCCTCGTCTCCGACGTCGCATTGCACCGGCCGACGCTCGACGATGTCTTCCTCGCGCTCACCGGCCACGTCGCCGAAGAGGGCTCGCCGAAGGGGGTGGCGGCATGACGGTGTTGACGTTCGCGCCGCCGCAGGGCGGTCTCGGCAATGCCATCGTGCGCAACCTGCGCGACGGCGGCGTCGTCACCTGGCGCAACCTGATGAACGTCCGGCGCAACCCGGAGCTGCTGCTCGGCGCGACCATCCAGCCGATCATGTTCGTGCTGCTGTTCGCGTACGTGTTCGGCGGCAGCTTCGGCGGCGCGCCGTACCGCGAGTTCCTCATGGGCGGCATCTTCGCGCAGACGGTGGCGTTCAACTCGGCGTTCACCACCATCGGCATGGCCAACGACCTGCAGAAGGGCGTCATCGACCGGTTCCGCTCGCTGCCGATGTCGCGGATGGCGGTGCTGCTCGGCCGAACGACGTCCGACCTGGCCGTCAACGCGCTCGGGCTGGTCGTGATGTCGGCGTGCGGGCTGATCGTCGGGTGGCGGATCCGGGGCAGCTTCGTCGACGCGGTGCTCGGCTTCGCGGTGCTGCTGCTGTTCGGGTTCGTGATGTCGTGGATCGGCGCGTTGGTGGGACTGTTGTCCGGCAAGGTCGAGGTGGCACAGAGCGCCGGGTTCATCTGGATGTTCCCGGTCACGTTCATCTCGTCGGCGTTCGTGGTGCAGACGACGCTGCCCGGTCCACTGCGGACATTCGCGGAGTGGAATCCGGTGACGGCGGTGGCCGACTCGGCCCGCGAGCTGTTCGGCAACCCGCCGCTGGTCGGTTTCGAGCGGCCGGACGGCTGGCCCGCCGACAACGCGACGCTGTACGCGGTCCTGTGCTGCGTCGCGATCTTCGCGATCTTCGCCCCGTTGGCCGTCGCGAAGTACCGCCGGGTGGCAAGCAAGTAACTCTCGCCTCGTCTCTACCTCATCTCTTAGAAGGGCGTATACGGTGCTAGTCGCGCTCTGCGGCTAGCCCCGTATTCGACTCTCTTGCGATCAGGCTAGAAATCCTTAGACAGCACCAGAGATCGCTAGTTCTCGCTTGACCTTGACGTAGCGTCAACTTCTATCGTGGCACTGTGTCTATCGAGGAATGGTCGATCCAGGAAATCGCGCGGGCGGCGGGAACGACCAGCCGGACGCTGCGGCACTACGGCGACGTCGGGCTGCTCGCGCCGAGCCGGGTCGGCAGCAACGGCTACCGGTACTACGACCGGCAGTCCCTCGTGCGGCTGCAACGCATCCTGCTGCTGCGCGAGCTGGGCCTGGGCCTGCCCGCGATCGCGGAGGTCCTCGACGGCGAGCGAGACGGCGCCGCACTGGCCGTCCACCTGGAGTGGCTGAAAGCCGAACGCGACCGGATCGAGCGGCAGATCGCGTCGGTGACCACGACCCTGCGCAAGCTGGAAGGAGGTGAACAGATCATGGCAGCGGAAGCATTTGACGGGTTCGATCACACGCAGTACAAGGACGAGGTGATCGAACGCTGGGGACGCGACGCGTACGAGCGCGGCGACCGCTGGTGGCGCTCGCTGTCCGATGAGGACAAACGCGAGTTCCAGCAACGGCAGCACGACATCGCGGCCGACTTCGCCAAGGCGTACCGGCAGGGCAGGTCGGCGGACAGCGACGAGGTGCAGGCGATCGCGAACCGTCAGTACGACTGGGTCACGGCCGGCTGGCAGGGCAAGCGCCCCACAGCGGACCAGTTCTCCGGCCTTGGCCAGTTGTACGTCGACGACCGGAGGTTCACCGAGCACTACGACCGCCACGGCGAAGGCGCCGCGGCGTTCGTCCGGGACGCCATGGCGGTCTACGCCGAGCGCGCCCTGCGCTGACGTAGAACTCGGCGTCCTGGATGTGGGACACGACGGCAGGAATGCAGGACACGGCGGCAGGAA
This sequence comes from Actinophytocola sp., assembly GCA_009377395.1. Lineage (GTDB taxonomy): Bacteria > Actinomycetota > Actinomycetes > Mycobacteriales > Pseudonocardiaceae > Haloechinothrix_A. Next base: position 31,269 of record WHUB01000001.1, read on the forward strand.
CGCAGGACACGACGCACCGGGGCGCGAGGCCCGCGACACGCGTAGGGGTTTATGGCTGAATATCGGGCTGGCGCTAGAAATGTCGATACGGTGCTAGGCATGGATCCGGTACGGAACCCGTTCGCGCCAGGGGCCGGCCAGCGCCCGCCCGAGCTGGCGGGCCGGGAGAAGGAGCTCCACGCCTTCGAGGTCGTGCTGGAACGTGTCTCGCGCGGCAGACCAGAGCGCAGCCTCGTCCTCACCGGACTGCGCGGCGTCGGCAAGACCGTGCTGCTCGGCGAGCTGCGGTCGATGGCGCTCCGGCGCGGCTGGGGCACCGGCAAGATCGAGGCGCGGCCGGAGGCCGAGCTGCGCAAGCCGCTGTCGGCCGCGCTGCACCGGGCGATCCGGGACCTCGCCGTCCGGCATCGCGCCCCGGACCGGGTCGAGGACGTGCTCGGCGTCCTCAAGGCGTTCGCGCTGCGCGCCAACCGCTCCGACGCCAAGCTGCGCGACCGCTGGCAGCCCGGCATCGACGTGCCGGCCGCCCAGGGCCGCGCCGACTCGGGCGACATCGAGATCGACCTGGTCGAGCTGTTCACCGACGTCGCCGAGCTGGCCGCCGACGTCGGCACCGGCGTCGCGCTGCTGATCGACGAGATGCAGGACCTGCAACCCGACGACGTCTCGGCGCTGTGCGCGGCCTGCCACGAGCTGTCCCAGTCCGGAGCGCCGCTCGTCGTCGTCGGCGCTGGGCTGCCGCATGTGCCCGCCGTGCTGTCGGCGTCGAAGTCCTACTCCGAGCGGCTGTTCCGCTATGCCCGTATCGACCGGCTGGACCGCCGGCACGCCGACGTCGCGGTGCTCGCGCCGATCGAGCGGGAGGAGACCGGCATCGAGCCGGAGGCGCTCGACGCGCTGTTCGACGTCTCCGGCGGCTACCCGTATTTCATCCAGGCGTACGGGAAGGCGGCATGGGACGCCGCCCCGGCCGACCCGATCACGCACGAGGACGTCAAGGTGGCCGCGCCGGAGGCGGAGGCCGAGCTGGCGGTCGGCTTCTTCGGTTCCCGCTACGAGCGTGCGACGCCGGCCGAGCGCGAGTACCTGGTCGCGATGGCCGAGCTGACCCACGGTCGCGACGAGCCCGCGGGCAGCTCCGACGTCGCGGTGTACCTGGGGCGCAAGCCGTCCTCGCTGTCGCCCGCGCGTGACAGCCTCATGAAGAAGGGATTGGTCTACTCGGCCGAGCGCGGTCAGATCGCGTTCACCGTGCCGCACTTCGGCCACTACCTGCTCGGCAAGCGGGAAGACTGACGCGGTAACCGGACATAAAGGATGAAGCACAGCATGGTACCAGTGCCGGTTAGTGACCCAGGACACAATTGGGTGAAGGTGTAACAGAGCCACGGGTGCTGTCGATACTCCAGATGACCCCGTGGTGCTGGCGGACCCCCGACCTGGCAGCATCACGGGGTTTTCCAATGTCTGGCGCCGGATTCCCAACGGCACCCCGCAGGCACGCGCCGTTGTCGGTCAGTACACAATTCAGTACTCACTGTGACCGAGCGGGAGCCCAGGTACGCCATGCCCCGACTGACGCACGCTGCGGTGATCCCCGTGGCCATCGCCGGACTACTTTTGAGTGCGCTCCCCGCGCTGGCGACCCCGTTCGCGCCGGCACCGTCCCCACCGGACAGTTATGGGCGGCAGCGCATCGACTGGCATCCATGCGGTGACAAGGAAATCCCGGCGTCGGCACCGCCATCGGCGGACGCGCTGCGGTGCGGCGAGTACACCGCGCCACGGGACTGGAGCCACCCACTCGACGGCAACGACGTCACGATCGCCGTCAGCAAACTGCCCGCCAGCGGTACCGCTCGCGGCGTGATCGTCACCAACCCCGGCGGTCTCGGCGTGCCGGGTCGGACGTTCCCGATCCGGTTCCTCGACGAGAAGCGGGTGCGGGCGAACTACGACATCATCGGCTTCGACCCGCGTGGCACCGGCGAGAGCAGCAACATCACCTGCGGCGGCGCGACGAGCGACGTCGACCCACTCGACCCGCGCGACCACAGCGGGCAGAACATCGACCTGATCTTGGACACCACCGAGGCGGCGGCGGACGTCTGCCGGCGGAAGTCCGGCGCGCTCGGACCGTACGTCAACACCTATCAGACCGCGCACGACATCGACCTGCTTCGCACGCTGCTGCATCGGGACACCATCAGCTGGATCGGCTACTCGGCGGGAACCTGGCTCGGCGCGCACTACGCGACCGCGTTCCCGAGCCGCGTCGACAAGATGGTGCTCGACTCCAATCTGGAGTTCACCACCGACTGGCAGCAGGCCTTCGACTGGCAGCCGCTCGGCTTCGAGCGCCGCTGGCGGTCCGACTTCCTGCCCTGGCTGGCGCGCTACCACCACCTCTACGGCTACGGCCACACCGGCGAGGTCGCCCGCCTCCGCTACGAGAAGGTGCGCCACGCGCTGCGGAAAAAGCCGATCAAGCTGGGCGGCCAGACCATCGGACCGAACCAGTTCGACCTCCAGATCTCCAGCGCGCTCTACGACAAGGCCGCCTTCCCCGTGCTGGGCAAGTACCTGCGCGCGGTGGCCAAGCTGACCATCGGCGACGCCTCGGGACAGCGCCGCCGGAACGCCCTCGACACGCTGTGGCGGCTACGACTGCGCGAGAACACCGGCCTGCCGCTGCCGCTGCCGCTCGCGGTCGGCGTCGGCAACGGCAGCGCGGGCGCGCCCTACGCGGGTGAGTACGAGGATGCCGCCGACGCCAGCTTCTGGACCATCCCCTGCAACGAGACGGAGTGGACCGGCGACCGGCACAGCGTCGTCGAGCAGTCCCAGGATTTCGGCGCGAAGTATCCGCTGCTCGGCTGGAGCTGGCTGGTCCAGCCCTGCGTCTTCTGGCACAACGACGACCCGGTCGACCTACCGACGCCAACCGGAGTGGGCGTGCCGCCGGTGTTGATGGTGCAGTCGACGCACGACCCGGCGACCCCGATCGAAGGCGCCCGGCGGGCGCACGCGAACTTCGAGGGCTCCCGCATGATCACCGTGACCGGCGAGGGCGACCACGGTATCTACGCCGGTGGCAACCGGTGTGTGGACAAGTTGGTGAACGCCTATCTTGTGGACAACCTGGTGCCACCGGACTCGACCTGCGACGGAATGCCGCTGCCCGACCCGGAACCGTCCCCATGAGGCCGCTGTTCGTCCTCATGTGATCCACCGAATGGAGCAGCAGGTCCACAGCTTGTTCACAGAGTTGTCCACAGCCTGGGGGTAACTTAGGGTGACGCCGGTGCGACAGTGAAAAGGCCCGGCACCGACGGGTAGATGTCGGTACCGGGCCTTTTCGCCGGTCAGCGGCTGATACGCGAAGCCAGCTATCAGCCGAGACGCTGCTTCAGCGCCTCCAGCTCGTCGCGGAGCGAGGTCGGCAGCTTCTCCCCGATCTTGTCGAACCACTCCTCGATCAGCGGGATCTCCTGCCGCCACTCCTCAGGGTTGACCTCGAGCGACGCCTCGATGTCTGCCATCGGGGTGTCCTCGAGACCGGTCAGGTCGAGCTGGTCGGCGGTCGGCACCCAGCCGATCGGCGTCTCGCTGGCGGCCGCCGTGCCCTCGATCCGCTCGATGACCCACTTCAGGACGCGCGAGTTCTCGCCGAAGCCTGGCCACAGGATCCTGCGGTCGTCGCCACGGCGGAACCAGTTCACGTAGAAGATCCTCGGCAGCTTGTTCGCGTCGGCGCGCTTGCCGGTGTCGATCCAGTGCTGGAAGTAGTCACCGGCGTTGTAGCCGATGAACGGCAGCATGGCCATCGGGTCGCGGCGCACCTCGCCGACCTTGCCCGCGGCGGCCGCCGTCTTCTCGCTGGACAGCGTGGCGCCCATGAAGGTGCCGTGCTGCCAGTCGCGGGACTCGGTGACCAGCGGGATGGTGGTGGCGCGGCGGCCACCGAACAGGATCGCCGAGATCGGCACGCCGTTCGGGTCGTCCCACTCCGGCGCCAGGATCGGGCACTGCGACATCGGCGTGCAGTAGCGGGAGTTCGGGTGCGCGGCCTTCTCGTCGGAGTCCGGCGTCCAGTCCTGCTTCTTCCACGACGTCGCGTGGTCGGGCTGGTTCTCCATCTCCTCCCACCAGACGTCGCCGTCGTCGGTGAGCGCGACGTTGGTGAAGACCGAGTTGCCCTTGTTGATGGTCTCCATCGCGTGCGGGTTGGTCTTGTAGTTGGTGCCGGGCGCGACACCGAAGAAGCCCGCCTCCGGGTTGACGGCGTAGAGCCTGCCGTCCTCGCCGAAGCGCATCCACGCGATGTCGTCGCCGAGCGTCTGCACCCGCCAGCCCGGGATGGTCGGCCGCAGCATCGCCAGGTTGGTCTTGCCGCAGGCGCTCGGGAACGCGGCCGCGATGTAGTAGACCTTGTCCTCGGGCGAGATCAGCTTGAGGATCAGCATGTGCTCGGCGAGCCAGCCCTCGTCGCGGCCGATCGCCGAGGCGATGCGCAGCGAGTAGCACTTCTTGCCGAGCAGCGCGTTGCCGCCGTAGCCGGAGCCGTAGCTCCAGATCATGCGTTCCTCGGGGAAGTGGGTGATGTACTTGGTGTCGTTGCACGGCCACGGCACGTCCTCCTGGCCGGGCTCGAGCGGCGCGCCGACCGAGTGCAGCGCGGGCACGAACTCCCGCTCGGTGCCGTCGTCCTTGACGAACTTGGCCAGCGCCTTCGACCCCATCCTGGTCATCACGCGCATCGACGCGATGACGTACTCCGAGTCGGTGACCTCGACACCGAGCTTCGGGTTGTCGTCGCCGAGCGGACCCATGCAGAAGGGGATGACGTACATGGTGCGACCCCGCATCGAGCCCCGGAAGAGCTCGGTCATGGTCGCCTTCATCTCGTCGGGATGCATCCAGTTGTTCGTCGGCCCCGCGTCCTCTTCTCGCTGGGAGCAGATGAACGTGCGCTCCTCGACCCTCGCGACGTCGCTCGGATCGGATGCCGCCCAGAACGAGTTGGGCTTCGATTTCAGCGGGACGAAGGTGCCCGCGTCGACGAGCTTCTGGTTGATCCGCTCCGCTTCGGCGTCCGAGCCGTCGATCCATTCCACACGGTCCGGGGTCGTCAGCTCGGCGACCTCACGCACCCATTCGAGCACGCGGCTGTGTGTCGTGGGTGCGTTGTCCAGTCCGGGGATGGCTACAGCAGTCATCTCGTAAATCTCCTGACTCCGACACGAGTAGCCCACACGCTGTCACCACAGACGGGGTGATCGGCGTGCGGGCTTCGTTGCCGGCGACCGAATGGCTTCGCGCACCGGCGAGCTGACAGTGCTTACGTCGCTGCGTCGGCGTGCTCTTTTTCTGGGGATTCCCTGAGAGTAGCTGGGCGAACGCCCGGTGACAGAGCGATGTCCTGTCGCTTCTCTCACAAGAACGATAAGGGAATCGATTCAGTTCGCCGGGCTCGATCACGTTTGGAGTAACCGGGCGATGAACTTTCGTCGGTGGTGACGACCGATATGGTCGTTTCGGTCGTGTCCCGAAGATTCTTCGGCGTGAGCGGCGCTCGGCCTTAGTTTGGACTCATCCACTGGCCGGTGAACGGGTTGATTTTGGCGACGCCGAAGACGTCGTCCACGCCCACCGCGGCGGCCACGCTCGAGCCGACACCGCTGTCGGCGGTGTCGTCCGTTCCGGCGGTCGGGGTGGCCTCGGCGTCGAGCTGCTCCCACCGGCCGTCGCCGGTGTGTTCGAGCGCGACGGTGCTGCCGTCGGCCTCGACCACGACGACGTAGTCCGCCTCGCCGTCGCCGTCGGCGTCGGTGTAGTAGAAGGTGTTGCCGTCGCCGTCGTCGCTGACGGCAGTGTCGTTGACGCCGTCGTCGTCGGTGTCGATCGTCGGCCTGCCGACCTCGACCCGGCCCTGCGGCATGTCGGCCGTCAGCCCGCTCTCATGGGACGGGTCGACGGCGATCCAGCTACCGGAGCCCGGGTCGAACCGGGCCTCGGCGAGGACGTCGCCGTGCTCGTCCAGCTCGACGTAGGAGTCGGCGTCGCCGTCGGAGTCGTCGTCGATGTAGAGGCTGCGGGTGTCGTCGGTGTTGTCGACCACGGCGGCGTCGACGTGACCGTCGTGGTCCAGGTCGACGTTCTTCTCGACCTGGTAGTCGTCCCCGTCCACGGTGACGGTGACGTCCTCGCTGGTCACCGTCTCGTCGCTGCCCCCGGATTCGTCCACGTACATCGCTCGGCATCCCCTTGCGTCAGCCCTCGGCCTGAGACTCACCGTAGGCCCACTTGGTTCCACGGCACAACAAATCGCGGCGCTCCCGCGCGTCGTCAGGCGCTCGTTCGCAGTGCCCGCAGCAGCCGCTCGGCCGTGGCCAGTCCGGCCCCGGCGTCCTTGAGCTGTGCGCCCACGACGCCGAGCCGCCGTGACCGCTCGGCGGCGCCGAGCTTGAGCGCCGCGCCGACCTCGGCGATCTCGGCGTCGATGGCGTCGATCCGCTTGTTCAGCGCCTCGTCCAGGGCGAGCAAGAGCTGGTGCTCCGCCACGATGATCTGTTCCGAGACCACCTGCTCGACGGCGGAGCGCGCGTCGGCGATGGCCTCGGTGAGCCAGGTCTTGAGGTGCTGCTTGTCGGCGACGTGCCTGCGGGTGCGGCCGATCCACCAGCCCGCGCTGAGGCCGATCGCGAGCACCGGGACGGCTACCAGCCCGGCGGTCGCCAGCGTCAGCGCCCCGCCGGTGGCGAGGCTCAGCCCGGTCCCGCTGGCGCCGACGCCCAGGTAGGTGCCCATGCCGACCATCAGCTTGTCCTCGGCGGTCGACGGCCGCTGCTCTGGCGGCCGCAGCATGATTGGCCGATTGCCCGACCGCGCGAACCGCGCCCGGACCGCTCGCAGCTCGGCGGTGGTGAACAGCTCGGCGAGCGCGGTGTCGGCCACCTGGTTGAGGCGCTGGTCGAGCAGGGTGGTCAGCCGCGCCGCGACCAGCCGGAGCGCGGCGTCCACCTCCCTGGGCACGAGGCCGAGCGCGTCGGGGCCCGCGCCGTCGATGCGCTGCCGGAACCACGACTGCACGTCGCGTAGTTGGCGGGCGACCTCGTGCGCGGCGTCGGTCCTCGCGCGCTGGATCTCGCTGCGCAGCGTGAGCTGCCAGCCGCGCGTCGACGACCTGCGCTGCGCGGTGAGCGCGTCGCGCCGCCGCCGAAGCTCCTCGCCGGCCGGTTCGCTGGCGTGCAGCGCCTCGCGCGCCGCGGTGAGTCGCGTGGTCTGCTCCTCGAATGTCGTGACCAGCGTGCGCAGCGTGTTCGCCTCCCGCAGCGCATCGGCCCTGCCGAGGACGGCTGTCTGCACCGCCTCCTGGAGTGCGATCACGCCCGACTTCTCCCGCAGCATCGCGGCGGCGTCGGTGGACGGCGCGGTGTCCGCCCGCTCGAACAGCCGCGCGGAGACCGGATGGAACTCCGCGCCCGCGAATCGGGGCGCGTGCTCGGCCAGCAGCTCGGCGTCGGCGTCGAGCACCTGCCGCCAGCCCTTGAAGGCATCCGTTTTGGACAGTGCGAACAGGACGGTTTCTACCCTGTCGCCCAGCTTTCGCAGGAAGGTCAGCTCGCTCGCGGTGAACGGTGCCGAGGCGTCGACGACGAACAGCAGCGCCGTCGCCGATGCCGCCGCCTCCATCGCCAGCTCGCCGTGCATCGAGTCGAGCCCGCCGACGCCTGGCGTGTCCACAACCGACACTCGTGCCAGCAGCGGGCACGGCAGCTCGACCTCGACGTGCCGGGGCGGCGCCTCGCCGTCAGGTGGCTCGTGGGTCGCCGACGTCCAGCGCGGCAGCTCGGTCAGCTCGAACGGCACCGGCGGCCGCTGTCCCGGGTAGCACGCCCGCGCCTGCGGCGACTCACCGTGGACGAAACGCAGGTACGTCGCCGTGGCGACCTCGGCGTTGACCGGGGACAGTCCCGGACGGGCGAGCAGGGCGTTGACCAGCGCGCTCTTGCCGCGCTTGGTCTCGCCGACCACCACGATCGTCGGCGTGTCCTGCGGCCGCTCGCGGGACTCGCTGACCCAGCTCGCCGCGTCGGCGTCGAGCTCGCGCAGCGTCGCGATGAGCGACTCGCAGCCCGTTCTCGCCCGTCGTACCTCGGCGCCGGGACCGTCGTCGAACCAGGTCGTCACCGGCTACCCCTGCTGCTGGTTCAGTCGCTGCCAGATCAGGAAGTACGCCCGGTGCACCACGTGCGCGACCCTGCTCTGCGCCGGGGTCGCGCCGAACGAGGCGAACGAGCGCCACCAGCCCGCCCGCTCGAGCGCGTGCGCCGTCAGCCGCTCGCGGTCGGCGTCCGGCAGGCCGAGCTGCGTGCTGACATCGATGTTGCTGCCCACCCGCAACACCTCGTCGGCGAGGTCGTCCGGCAGATCGACCGCGCCCGAGGTCACCAGCGTGAGCGCCTCGAGCACCCGCAGCTGATGTGCCTCCTGCCTGGTCAGCAGCACCTCGATCGCGTCACGCACCCTGCTGCGCTCGGCCGGGTCGGCGGCGTGCGCCAGCGCGGTGATGGACGCGAGCGCGGCGGCCGCCTTGATGCCGTCCGCCCGGGCCGCGCACACCGTGCTCAGCCGCTCCCGCACCGTGTCGAGTCCGGACGCGTCCTTGAGCGCGCGACGCAGCGCACCGGCCACGATGTCCGGCTCCGCCCTGATGGCGTCGACGCCGCACTGGACGCCGTAGAGGTCGAGCCGGTCGAGCAGCCGCGTCCTCGTGCCCGCCGGGATGTCGCAGTCCCAGATCGCGAAGATGTCGGCCGAGACGAGCATCGTGTCCAGTGTCGCGTCGTCCAATTCGGACATTCGTCGCAGCGCGTCCGCGTCGGCCGCCGTGAACCCGTCCGACTCCGCCGACTCGGCCAGCAGCCCGATCACGGGGAGCACGCCCGCCACCTTCGGCCGCAGCGCCGCTGCCTGTGACTCGGCCAGCAGCGAGGCCGCCAGCCAGGTGTCGCCGTCCGCGCCGGTGACCGACTCCGGCGCCACCGTGTCGGCCTTGTTGAGCACCGCTATCGCGTTGACCGGCCCGGCGGCCCGGTTCGCCGTCGCGGCGGTGAATGCCGCGAGCGCCTGCCGGTCGTCGGCCCGCACGCTCTGCGTCACCACGTAGAGCACCGCCTCGGCGCCCGCGACGGCGGCGCGGGACGTCGGGTCGAGCACCTCGTCGGCGCGGGCGGCCGACGACTCGTCGAGCGAGCCGAGGCCGGGGGTGTCGATCACGGTCATGTCCTTGAGCATGGCGCTGGTCAGGTACGCCTCGAGGTGCGAGACGGCGGCGAGGTCCATGCCGAGCGAGGCCGGGATCATGCCGTCGGCGTCGAACGGCAGCACCCGGGTGGTGCCATCGGTGAGCACCACCTCGATCCGATCGACGGTGCCGTACTGGAATCGGGTGACCAGGCGGGTGCACTCGCCGACGCCGGTCGGCGCGACCCGGCGCCCGATGAGCGCGTTCACCAGCGTCGACTTGCCCGACTTGATGCGGCCCGCGACCGCGACCTGCAACGGGGCGGACAGCCTGCGCAGCACCTGGCTGAACCCGGCCGCGGTCGCCGCGCCGACCTGGGGATGCAGCCGGTGGCAGAGGTCGGCGACCGAGCGCGACAGCGGCCCGGCGAGCGTGCCCTGCTCCGTCACCGCCGTCATGTTCAGCATCGTGCCACGACACGGCTCCACCCGCGGTTCACCCCAGAGTGCTACCTGAGGCGGACGCGCGGCGTTCGTGCGACCTAGGGTGAGTCGCATGCGTCGGCTGAGCCTGTGGTTGCGTGCCCACCCGATGGTCGGGGACAGCGCGGTCGCCGTGCTGATCGCCACGTTCGACCTGCTGCTCATCGCCGTCGACGGCCAGCCACGGACGGCCCCGGATGCCCCGGCGGTGTTCCTTGCCGTCGTGATCATCGCGACCGTCGCGCCGCTGGTGATCCGCCGCAAGCACCCGCTGTGGTTCGCCTACCTGGTGCTGGTCATCGGCACCGTGCACGCGGCGTACGAGCTCGGCCTCGCCGCCGTCGCGACCGCCTGCATCGCCGTCTACACGCTCATCGTCTACGTCAACCGGCGGCAGGCGGTGGTCTACCTCGGGGTGCAGGTCGTCGCGACCGGGGTGCAGATCCTCGTCCAGGTGGATCGGGCTGACTGGCTGATGGCGCTCGGATTCACCTTCGGCGCGCTGGCGTTCTCCTGGATCCTCGGCGAGTTCGTCGGCGCCCGGCGCGCCTACCAGGCCGAGCTCGAGGCCCGGCTGCACCTGCTGGAGACCGAACGCGACCGCGAGACGCAGATCGCCGTCGCCGCCGAACGCAGCCGGATCGCGCGGGAGTTGCACGACGTGATCGCGCACGCGGTCAGCGTGATCGTGGTGCAGGCCGACGGCGCCGTCTACGCCATCGACGGCGACCCGGCCACCGCGCGCGGCGCGCTCGGCACCATCGCCGAGACCGGCAGGCGGGCGCTCGACGAGCTGCGCGGCCTGCTCGACGTGCTGCGCGGCTCGAACGACACGACCGAGCAGCCGCTCGCGCCGCAGCCGGGCATCCCGGCGCTGCCCGAGCTGGCCGAGCGGATGCGCGCGGCGGGCATGCCGGTGCGGCTGGACGTTGACGGCGACTTCGACGAGGTCTCGACCGGGGTCGGGCTCGGCGTGTACCGCATCGTGCAGGAGGCGTTGACCAACACGCTCAAGCACGCGGGACGGGGCGCGGCCGCCACCGTGACCGTGGCGCGGCGGGACGGTTCGGTGGAGGTCGACGTCGCCGACGACGGCGCGGGCAGGGCGCACCCGGTGCTGGCGATGGCCAACGCCGATGTCGCCGGTGGAAATGGCGTGATCGGGATGCGCGAGCGAGCGTCGGTGTTCGGTGGCAGGCTGACCGTGGGACCGCAGCCCGGCGGTGGCTGGCGGGTGCACGCCGTCATCCCGCACCAGGGCAGATCGACCGTGGCCGGAGAACGGGGAGGTCAGTGATCCGGGTCGTGCTCGTCGATGACCAGGAGCTGATGCGCGTCGGCTTCCGGATGGTGCTCGGCGCGCAGCCGGACATGGACATCGCCGGCGAGGCGGGTGACGGCGAGGAGGCGGTGCGGCTCGCCGAGCGGCACCGGCCCGACATCGTGCTGATGGACGTGCGGATGCCGGTGCTCGACGGGGTGGAGGCCACCCGGCGCATCGTGGCGGGCGGCCTGGCGCGAGTGCTCGTGATGACCACCTTCGACCTCGACGAGTACGTCTACTCCGCGCTGCGCGGCGGCGCGAGCGGCTTCCTGCTCAAGGACACCCCGCCCGACGAGCTGATCTTCGCGCTGCGGTCGGTCGCCAGCGGCGACGCCGTCGTGTCACCGAGCGTGACCCGGCGGCTGCTCGACCGGTTCATCGACCCGGGCAGCGCGCCGCGCGATGCCGCCGTCCTCGACGTGCTGACCGACCGGGAGCGCGAGGTGCTCGCGCTGGTCGCACGAGGGCTGTCCAATACCGAGATCGCGGCGACGCTGTTCCTGTCGGAGGCGACTGTCAAGACGCACGTCGGGCGGATCCTCACCAAGCTCGATCTGCGTGACCGGGTGCAGGCCGTGGTGCTCGCGTACGAGACCGGCCTCGCCCGCCCCGGCGTGTAGCCGGAAATCGGGGTCGGGTCAGGGTCATCACCGATAGCGGTTTGCCCTGGGCAGCGGCACGCTACGACTTGGGTCGTGCGCGAAATCGAACCTCGGGATGACGCGCGATGGCCACCGGCCGGCGCAGGATGGCGGTCACGATCGATCCCACGACATACGAAACTCAGGGGAGACATCTCATGATCGAGGCGAAGGGCCTCACCAAGTACTACGGCGACACCCTCGCCGTGAACGACCTGTCGTTTCAGGCACGGGCCGGGACGGTTACCGGCTTTCTCGGGCCGAACGGGGCGGGCAAGTCGACCAGCATGCGGATGATCCTCGGCCTCGACCGGCCGACCAGGGGTACCGCGATCGTCAACGGCAAGCGCTACCACGAGCTGCGGCATCCGCTGCGCACCGTCGGCGCGCTGCTCGACGCCAAGTGGGTACACCCGAACCGCTCCGCCCGCGCGCACCTGGCCTGGCTCGCCAAGGCCAACGGCATCGGCAAGAGCAGGGTCGACGAGGTGCTCGACATCGTCGGCCTGACCAGCGTGGCAGGCAAGCGCGCCGGCGGGTTCTCGCTCGGCATGTCGCAGCGGCTCGGCATCGCGGGCGCCCTGCTCGGCGACCCCGAGGTGCTGCTGTTCGACGAGCCGGTGAACGGCCTGGATCCCGAGGGCATCCTGTGGATGCGCAAGTTCATGCACCGCCTCGCCGACGAGGGGCGCACGGTGTTCGTGTCCAGTCACCTGCTCTCCGAGATGTCGCTGACCGCGAACGAGCTGGTCGTCATCGGCAAGGGTGAGCTGGTCGCGCAGAGCAGCACGACCGACTTCGTCGCCCGCGCCACCGAGCAGGCTGTGCTGGTCCGCAGCCCGCAGCTGCCGCTGTTCCGGGACGTGCTCACCGCAGAAGGCGCCGAGCTCCGCGACGAGAACGGCGGCGTCATCGTGTCCGGAATGGACAGTGACGCCATCGGCGAGCTGGCCGCGAAGCACAGCGTCACGCTGCACGAGCTGAGCCCGCAGCTGGGCTCGCTCGAGCAGGCGTTCATGCAACTGACCGGCGACACCGTCGAGTACGCCGCCCACTGACCCGACCACTCACCGAAGGTTGATCAAGACATGACTCTGCTCGCCGTAGAACGGATCAAACTGTTCACGACCCGCTCGCCGTGGTGGTGCGCCGTCGCCGCGCTGGCCATCGTCATCGGCTTCGCCGCGCTGATGGCCGGGACCGCGCAAACCGACGCCCAGGTCAGCGTCGGCAGCTCGCAGTTCGGCTACGACTTCGGGCTCACCGTGATCATGGTGCTGGCGGCGCTGTCGATCACCACCGAGTACCGCTTCGGCACCATCAAGACGACCTTCCTCGCCGCGCCGAACCGAACGAAGGTGCTGCTGGCCAAGACGGCGGTGGTCGCGCTGCTCGCGCTGCTCGTCGGTGAGGTGGCCGCGTTCGGCGCGCTCGGCGTGTCCGCGCTGATGGCGCCGTCGGCCGACCTCGCGCTCGACAGCGGGGCCGACTGGGCCCAGGTCGCGGGCGTCGGCGTCGTCTACGCGCTGGCCGCCGTCATCGCCGTCGCCGTCGGCGGACTCGTCCGGCACAGCGCGGGCGCGATCTCGCTGCTGCTGATCTACGCCATGGTCGCCGAGCCGCTGGTGCAGATCATCCCTAGGGTCGGCGACGACATCTACCAGTGGCTGCCGTTCAACGTCGTCGAGAAGTTCCTCAGCGGTGACGGCGCCACGCGCGGCGCCGCCTCGGCCGGTCCGCCGCTGTCGACGTCGACGCTGAGTCAAGGCTGGGCGCTGGCGTACTTCGCCGGGCTGGCGGCGGTGCTGCTGGCGACCGCGATCATGGTCGCGCGCAGGCGAGACGCCTGACGGGTCGCGGGGGAAGAGAGCCCGGGTCGTATCGGGGGCGGCCCGGGCTCTCGTTGTCGTCGGCAAGCGATCTTGGCCGTGACCAGATAAGGTGGGAGCTTGTGAGAACTCTCACGAACAGCCGACAATTGACGTCCTGAGCTGCGAAAATGCGAAGAGTCCGTCAGGGAGACGCCTTGGAGGTGACCATGACGGCGACCAATACCGAGCAAGACAGCGATCGCGACGCCGCCGCTGATCGCAGTTCCGAATCGTCCGCCGCGCCCATCGCGCAGCGTGACCGGCTTCGAGTCGAACCAACTGCAGGTTTGCAGTGGTCGCAGGCGATCGAGCTACCCCACGCCGCGTCGGACGCCACCCGGCCCGCCGAGATCCGCAGGGCATACATCCACCGTGCGCCGGAAGCCCACGTGCTCGCGTTGTACCGCGAGGTGTGCGACGCCGACGCGCCCCGTCCGGACGTGCCCGCGCCGTGGTGGCTTCGCGCGCTCGCGCGGGGTGACATCGACTCGAGAGTGGCCGCGTTCCGCGTCGAGGACCGGATCGCGCTGCTGCTGCTGCCCCGTCCCGGCTGGGAGTTCGTGCCGTGGGCCGCCGACGGCGAGTCCGGCTATTGGGAGTTCATGCCGTCCGAGCGCGGACCGTCCGGTTACACCGTGCCGACCACGGTGCTCAACACCGACCGTCACTCCGGCTGGATCGACGTGCTGCCCGCGCACTCCGGCGCGACCCCCGAGCCGCTCGCCATCTCGGGGCTGGCCGGGCTGCGCTCCCGTCTCGGTGAGATCGAGGCCATTCGCTGACGCGGCACGCCACGGCGGCCGCGCGGCCGCTGGGTAAGGTCGTGCCGGTGAGCGGCCAGGAACGGACATCGGACGCGCCACGCCTGCGCAGCGTGGTCAGCTACGTCAAGCGCGGCGGACGGATGACCGTCGGCCAGCAGCGGGCGTGGCGCGAGCACTGGCCGAGGCTCGGCAAGACGGTGTCCGAGCTCGACGGCACGCTCGACTTCGACGGCTGGTTCGGCCGAAAGGCCCTGGTCGTGCTGGAGATCGGCTCCGGCATGGGCGAGACGACGTCGGAGCTCGCCAAGCGGGAACCCGAGGTCAACTACGTCGCCATCGAGGTCTACGACGCCGGTCTCGGCCAGCTCATGCTGCGCGCGGAGAAGCTGGGCGTCGACAACCTGCGGCTGCTGCACGGCGACGCGGTGGTGCTGCTCACCGAGCACGTCGCCCCGGAGTCGCTCGACGTGGTGCGGGTCTTCTACCCGGATCCGTGGCCGAAGAAGCGCCACCACAAGCGCAGGCTGATCCAGCCCGAGTTCGTCCGGCTGGTCGCCTCGCGGCTCGGCGCGGGCGGCACGCTGCACCTGGCGACCGACTGGCAGCACTACGCCGAGCAGATGCGCGAGGTCGCAGGCGGCGAGCCGCTGCTGCGCAACGTCCACGCGGACGAGCCGGGCGGCTGGGCGCCGAGGCCGGACTGGCGGCCGGTCACCAAGTTCGAATCCCGCGCCGAGCGGGAGGGCAGGGTCTCCCGCGATCTGATCTTCGAACGGGTCTGAGTTCTGGCAGGATCGAGCCATGCCGGTTCGACTGCACGCGCCCGCGTTGTTGCCCTGCGATCGTGACAGCGAGTGCACCGTCGTGCGCGATGCCGCCCTCGACATCGACGCGGCGGGCCGGATCGGCTACGCGGGGCCCCGGGCGGACGCGCCGTCGCCGAGCGGCGCCACGGTGATCGAACTGTCCGGC
This sequence comes from Actinophytocola sp., assembly GCA_009377395.1. Classification (GTDB taxonomy): domain Bacteria; phylum Actinomycetota; class Actinomycetes; order Mycobacteriales; family Pseudonocardiaceae; genus Haloechinothrix_A. Next base: position 46,573 of record WHUB01000001.1, read on the forward strand.
ATCCTGCTGCCCGGCCTGATCAACGCGCACGCGCACAGTCCGATGACGGTGCTGCGCGGCATGGGCGGCGACCTGCCGCTGCTGCGTTGGCTGCGCGAGGTCATCTGGCCCGCCGAGGCCCGTATGGGACCGGCCGACATCCGCGCCGGCATGGTGCTCGGCTCCGTCGAGATGCTGCGGCACGGCGTCACGACCAGCGCCGAGATGTACTTCCAGGGCGAGCAGGTCGTCGACGCGGTGCTCGCGACGGGCGCGCGGATCGTCCTCGGCTGCCCGATCATCGACCTGCCCGGCATGGACTGGCGCGCCATGATCGCCGAGGTCGACCGCTGGATCGACGCCGACGGCGTCCGGTTCGGCCCGGGCGACCGGATCGAGATCGGCTACGGCCCGCACTCGGCGTACATGCTGCCGGAGGAGGCGTTGCGGCACACCGCCGAGTCCGCGGTCGAGCGCGGCGCGCTGATGCAGGTGCACGTCGCCGAGGCCCGCGACGAGGACGAGAACCAGCGACAGGGGCACGGCTCGGTGCCCAAGCTGCTCGCCGCGGCCGGCATGCTCGACGGCAGGGTGCTCGCCGCGCACTGCGTGCACATGTCCGATGAGGACATCGCGCTGTTCGCCGATCGCGGCGTCGGGATCGCGCACTGCCCCGGCTCCAACGCCAAGCTCGCCTCCGGCATCGCGCCGCTGACCAACCTGCGCGCGGCTGGCATCAACGTCGGCCTCGGCACCGACGGCCCGGCCAGCAACGACGACCTCGACCTGTGGCACGAGGTGCAGCTCGCCGCCATGCTGGCGCGACTGTCCACACGCGACTCGACGGCGCTGTCGGCCGACGAGGCGTTGCTGATGGCGACCCGGGGCGGTGCGGCGGCGCTCGGCAGGGACGACGTCAGGGTGCTCGAACCCGGCAGGTGGGCCGACCTGGTGCACGTCGACCTCGACGACCCCACCTTCGCCGGTGGCATCGACGTGCCCGACGAGCAACTGCTGGCGAACCTGGTGTGGGGCGCGGGGTCCCGGCGGGTGAGGGACGTGTGGGTCGCTGGCGATCAGGTCGTCGCGGCCGCCGAGCCGACCAAGGTAGACCGGGCGGAGGCGCAGGCCGTAGTCCGTTCGGCCGGAGCGCGGGTGCGGGTCTGACCAGCGGGATGTCAGCGGGGTCTGATGCTGACCTCGGTCACGTGCGCGTCGTCGCCCGCGGTCACGGCGGCGAGCACGGCGGCGGCGACCGACTCCGGCCGCAGGAAGTCCGCGCCCCGGTACTCCCTGCCCTCTCCGGCGACGATGCGCTGCTGCATCGGCGTGTCGGTGCGGCCGGGGTGCACCGACGTCACCCGCAGCGACGGCTCCTCGCCGCGCAGCACGTCGCCGAACGCCCGCAGCGCGAACTTGCTCGCGGCGTACGGTCCCCAGCCGGGCCGCGCGTTGTGGCCGGCGCCGGAGTTGATCAGCACGACGTCGCCGGACGCGGCGCGCAACGCGGGCAGCAGCAGCCGGGTCAGCTCGACGACGGCGAGCACGTTGACGTCGAAGTTGCGCTGCCAGTCCGCCCTGCTCGCCCGCTCGACGGTGCCGAGCGGGGCGACTCCCGCCGAGTGCACCAGCACGTCCAGCGAGGAGATCCCCGCGACGGCCTCGGCGACCGCGTCCGGGTCGGTCAGCTCGGCCACCAGCGGTTCGGCGTCCGGCAGCTCGTCCGCGAGCGCGGTGAGGGCGTCGGCGTCGCGGCCGCCGAGCAGCAGCCGGTGGCTCGGCGCGAGGGCGCGCGCGATGGCGGCGCCGATGCCCTTGGACGCGCCCGTGATCAGTGCGAGTGGCATGTGTCCCAGTGTGATGGCTCATTCCGGTGCGGCCGGTCCGGGTGGCAGGCGTTAGAGTTACGAGCCGTGGAGATAGTGTTTACGACCCTGCTCGTGCTCGCCATCGTGGCCGTGACCTGGTTCGCGGCCTACGTCGTCTACCGGCTGTACGCCGACCAGGGCTGATGACCGAAAGCGGCAACGAGGCGGTCGAGTCTGCCGCGCAGCGCGCCGAGCACACCCGCGATCGCAACATCCGGCCGTCGCCCGACCTGCCGGAGCTGCCGATCCCCGGCGACACCGCCAACCTGCGGGAAGGCGCCGAGCTGAACGACGCCTGCCTCGCGCTGCTGCCGCTGGTCGGCGTCTGGCGCGGCGAGGGCCAGGTCGACTACCCGACCATCGACGGCCCGGTGCGCTACGCGCAGGAGCTCACCATCGCCCACGACGGCAGGCCGTTCCTGTTTCACCAGGCGCGCTCCTGGCTGCTCGACGAGAACGGCGATGTGATCAGGCAGGCCGCCCGCGAGGTCGGCTGGTGGCGCCCGCAGCAGGACGACACGATCGAGCTGCTGCTCGCCCACAACACCGGCATCCTCGAAGTCTTCTACGGCAAGCCCCGCAGCCAGACGTCCTGGGAGCTGTCCACCGACGCCGTGGTGCGCAGCACCAGCGCCAAGGACGTCACCGGCGCGAAGCGGCTCTACGGCATCATCGCGGACGGCGACCTCGGCTACGTCGAGGAGCGCGCCATGGTCGGCCAGCCGCTCCAGCCACACACCTCCGCGCAGCTCACGCGCGTGGCGGGGTAAGGGCGTGTCCCGCGGATCCGTGGTCGCGGTCTCGGCGCTCTGGATCACCGATCCCATCGACCGAGATCCACGGGACACGCCCTATACGCGGTACTCCGTCTCGTAGGCGGCGACCAGCTCGGCGTGCAGCTCTCGCGCGTCGGACAGCCGCTCGCCGTCCAGCGTGTGCACCCGGGTGATCTCGCGGATCGACGAGGTCAGCAACAACGCGTCCGCCGTGCGCAGGTCGTCAACACGGAGCGGCTCGACCTTGGTGTGCCAGCCGGCGCGCTGCGCGGCGCGGAACAGCGCGGCCTGCGACGTCCCCGGCAGGATGCCGATGGTCGGCGGCGGCGTGTAGAGGGTCCGGTCGCGCACGACGACCACGGTCGACGTCGGCCCCTCGAGCACCGCGCCGTCGGCGGCGAGGAAGATCGCGTCGTCGGCGCCCCGCCGGTTGGCCTCCCTGATCGCGGCCATGTTCACCGCGTACGACAGCGACTTCGCGCCGAGCAGCAGCCAGGGGGCGCGCTCCGCCAGCCCGTCGTCGAACCCCCGGTCCAGCGTCACGGCCGCGATGCCGGTGACGCGCGCCTGCTTGATCTTGTCGTCGACGTCCATGCCGAGCGCGAACGCCAGCGGCTCGCCGTCCGGCTCCGAGCCGCGGGTGCGCACCAGCTTGAGCACCATCTCGCGGTCGTCCGGCCAGCGCGCCAGCACCTCGTCGACGGTGCGCCGCCACCGTTCGACGTCCTGTTCCGGCAGGTCGAGCATCGCGGCGGAGCGTCGCAGCCGGTCGAGGTGAGGCCCCAGCTCGCGCGGCAGGCCGTCCCGGACGAGCACCGTCTCGAACACGCCGTCGCCGCGCATCAGGCCGGGGTCGTCGACCCGGACCTGCGGGATGTCCGGGTCCGCGACGGCTCCATCCAGGAATACGAGAACGCGCATAATGGTCAGGGTAGCTAGACACCGGGGAACAACAGTCAGGAGCTATCGTGCCGTCTCCCGTCCTCGCGCGGCAGGGAGCTGTCGCCGCGCCCGATGGACATCCCGAAGCGGGTGTGCCGTGGCATTTCGGTGACCCGTTCGCCGAACAGCGCGCCGCCGTGCGCTCGGCCGCCGTCATCGACAGATCGCACCGCCAGGTGCTCGCCGTGACCGGTGCCGACCGGCTGTCGTGGCTGCACCTGGTCATCTCGCAGCACGTCACCGAGCTGACCGAGGGCCACGGCACCGAGGCGCTGATCCTGGACAGCCACGGCAGGGTGGAGTCGCACCTGGTCCTCGCCCACACCGTGATCGACGGCGAGCCGACCGTGCTGCTCGACACCGAGGCGGGTGCCGAGATCACCAGCGCGTTGCCCAAGGCGGGCAAGCAGTCGCTGCTCGGGTACCTGGACGCGATGCGGTTCTGGTCCGATGTCGCGGTTGCCGACGTGACCGACGACTGGGCGCTGCTGACGCTGCTCGGCCCGCATGCCGACGTGGTGCTCGACGGGCTCGGCCTCGATGTCGATCTCGACTCGGCGCGCTACGCCGTGGCATCGGGAGCCGGGATCGTCGCGCGCCGGATGCCGTGCCCGGCGCCCGGCGGCATCGACCTCTTCGTGCCGCGCGCCGAGCTGGCCGAATGGTGGCAGCGGCTGGTGGCCGCCGGTGCCCGCGAGGCAGGCAGCTGGGCGTTCGACGCGCTGCGGGTCGAGTCGATGCGGCCGCGCCGGGGCATCGACACCGACGAGCGGACCATCCCGCACGAGGTGGGCTGGATCGGCAGGGCCGCGCACGTCGCGAAGGGCTGCTACCGGGGCCAGGAGACGGTGTCGAAGGTGTTCAACGTCGGCAGGCCGCCGCGCAACATGCTGCTGCTGCACCTCGACGGCTCGCAGGAGATCTACCCGGAGACCGGCGACCCGGTGCGTCACGGCGACCGCGTCGTCGGCAGGGTCGGCACCGTGGTGCAGCACCACGAGCTCGGGCCGATCGCGCTCGCGTTGATCAAGCGATCGGTGCCGATGGACGCCGAGCTGGTCGCCGGAGAGGAGGACCGGGCGGCGCTGGCCGCGATCGACCCGGACTCGGTCCCGGATGAGGGACCGGCGCCCGGCAGGGACGCGGTGCAGCGGCTGCGGGGCTGAGTGCCCGGCATCACACTGATCGACATGATCGACACCGCCATCCGCGTGATAATGCGGCCGGGTGCTTGGCTTTGGCGATTACCTAGCGCACCATGTCGGCGTGATTGAAGTCCGTCCCGGCGGCAGGCGCCGCATCGATCGAGTGCTCGCCGCCGACTACGTCCGCGATCTTGAGCGACTGACCCTCGCCGAGTTGCGGGCGCGTCGTGACGAGGCGGCGCAGGAGGAGACGGACCTGTCGTATCTGCGGCGGCTGCTGCACGCGCGGATCGACATCGTGCGCGCCGAGCAGCGCAGGCGCAGCACCGGCGGATCGTCCGACGTCGTCGAGCAACTCGCCGAGATCCTCGCCGACGACGCGGTGGGCACGGCTGGCAGGCATCAGTCGCTCGAACCGTCCCGGGTCGGGCACCGCAGGCGGCTCGGTGAGTCGTTGGTCGCAGACGCCGGGCTGTCCGACGTCGCCTCGCTGGCCGACGATGCGCTCGAGCGCAGCCTCGCCACCTTTGCCGAGGAGGAGACGTCGGTGTCCGGCAGGCGGCGCGAGGTGCAGCACGTCGTCGACACGCTGAACTCCGAGATCGCGGGCCGCTACGCGCACGGCACCGCGTCGGTCGACGACCTGCTCGCCGCTGAGCGCGACACCCTCAGTTGAAGCGCTCCCGCGCGGCCATCTCGCCCCAGTAGTCGCGCAGCCCGGTGAACAGGTCGGTGAGCTCCTCGACGTCGCCGGACTCCAGCGCTTCGAGGATGCTGTGGACCTCCTCGGCCGAGGTGTCCGACTCGAGCAGTGGATCGGCGATGAGCTGCACGAGCCCGCCGTAGTCGAGCTCGACGGCGGAGTTCGCGTCGAACGCGGCAAGCCAGCGGTCGGTGTCGACAAGCACCTTTGTCGGCCCCTGGTCGCCCAGCACCCTCTCGGCCAGCTCGCGCGCCTTGGCGACCCTGCGGCGCGCGTCGCCCATCGCCACCCGCCACGACAACTCCCGCTCCGGGTCGTCCATGCCGGTGCCGAGCTTGAGGGTGCGCTGCTCTGGGTCGACGAGGGTGAACCACGGCAGCGGAATCGTCCACGTCACCGAGAGCACGTGCAGCGCGGCGGAGTGCACCTGGCCGAGCGCCGCGGCAGCGTGGGAACGCATCGATTCGAGGTTCGTCTCGCCTGCGTCGAGCACCGCGGCCCGCACCGCGGGGTGGCTGTCGTCGAGGAACGACGTCAGCGCGGCCGCCGAGCGTGGGCGGAGCTCGAGCGGGCAAACCAGCGGGCCGGGGCCGACGGTCACGCCCTCGGTGGTCGGCACATCCTCCGGTCGCAGCACCAGGACATCGGTGATGCCGCTCGGCGACGGCCTGCCATCGGCCAGCTCGGCGGGGAGTAGCCGGGACGGTTTGGCGAGCTGTGACTTGAGCCACATGTACTCTTCGTATGCGATCGAGTCCGCCCTCGTCATCGTCGCGTGTTCGACCGCAGCGGCAAGCCGTTCGTCCGGTGGATCGCCGAAGGCCGACAGTGGCTCGTAGACGCGGAGGAAGGCGCTGAACGGGCGGGGCACAGACGAATCGTGACACGGAGTGTGGCGGCTTCGCTGCCCCGGGAGGCCAAAGGTGGCAATTTCGCGATGTGTGGTGGCTTCCACGCCATGCCGCGTCGCATCCGCGAGGCAAGACACGGTACGGTAGAGGGCAGGAAATAGTTGTCGAGTAGATGCGGGGCTGCCGTTCCCCCGGCTGCCCCGCCCCTGTGTGAGGGGGTCGAGCCATGGGGCGCGGCCGAGCGAAGGCCAAGCAGGCGAAGGTGGCCCGGGAGCTCAAGTACAGCACTCCCCCCACAGACCTAGACGCCTTGCAGCGCGAACTGGCAGGCAAATCGCCTGACAAAGGGCAGGACGAGGACAGGTACTCCGACCCGTACGACGACTACGACGACGAGTACCGCCGCTGAGTGCACCCACAGGCGCGGGGGTGGCCTGAGCTGATGTAGCCAGGCCTGCCCCCGCGCTTGTGTCGTGCGCGCGAGACGGAGTGAGAGATGACGGTGTCCGATCAGATCAAGCGTGTCGGGGTAGTCGGGGCCGGGCTCATGGGCTCCGGCATCGCGGAGGTCAACGCCAAGGCGGGCCTCGACGTCACCATCAGCGAGCTGTCGCAGCCCGCTCTCGACGCGGGCAAGGCTCGCATCGAGAAGTCGCTGCAGCGTGCCGTCCGCAGCGGCAAGCTCACCGAGGCCGACGCCGACGCGGCGACCGGCAGACTCACGTTCACCTCGACGCTGGACGACTTCGCCGACCGCGACATCGTGGTCGAGGCGATCGTCGAGAACGAGCAGGCGAAGCTCGACGTCTTCGCCAAGCTGGACAAGGTCATCGAGCGTGAGGACGCCATCCTCGCCACCAACACGTCTTCCATCCCGATCATGAAGCTGGGCATGGCGACCGGCCGTCCTACCCAGGTCGTCGGGGTGCACTTCTTCAATCCGGTGCCGGTGCTGCCGCTTGTCGAGCTGGTGCCATCGCTGCTGACCGGCGAGGACACCATCGAGCGGGCGCGCGCCTACGTCACCGACGTGCTGGCCAAGACCGTCATCCGCTCGCAGGACCGGGCAGGGTTCATCGTCAACGCCCTGCTCGTGCCGTACCTGCTGTCGGCGATCAGGATGTTCGAGTCCGGCTTCGCCTCCGCCGAGGACATCGATCGGGGCATGGAGCTGGGCACCGCACACCCGATGGGGCCGCTGCGGCTGAGCGACCTGATCGGTCTCGACACCATCAAGTCGATCACCGAGTCGATGTACGAGGAGTTCAAGGAGCCGCTGTACTCCGCGCCGCCGCTGCTGCTGCGGATGGTGGACGCGGGCCTGCTCGGCAAGAAGACCGGCAGGGGCTTCTACGACTACCACTGACGTTCCTCGCTGCGGTCGCCACGCTGCCGCACCGTTGGGACACTGAGTCCCATGGACCTTGTGGAAGCGCACGGCGACGCGATGGACCGGTTCGACGGGCTGGTGCGCCGCATCGGCGATGACCAGTGGGACGCGCCGACGCCGTGCACCGAATGGTCGGTCCGGGACCTGCTCAACCACCTGGTCTCCGAACAGCTGTGGGCACCGTGGCTGCTGGACGGCGCCACGATGGACGAGGTCGGCGACCGGTTCGACGGCAATGTGCTCGGACCGGACCCGGTCACGGCGTGGGCGGACTCCAGCGCGGCGGCGCGGACGGCCTTCCGCAAGCCGGGCGCGCTCGACGGCGACGTGCACGTGTCGGTCGGCATGATCGACGCCGTCGAGTACGGCTGGCAGATGACGACCGACCTCGCGGTTCATGGCTGGGACCTCGCGAAGGCCATCGGCGCGCCGCAGCCGATCACCGACGAACTGGCGCACGAGCTGACCTCGCGCATCGAACCGCAGCTGGACGCCATGCAGGGCTTCGGCATCTTCGATCCTCCTGTCTCGGTCGGTGACGACGCCACCGCTGCTGATCGACTTGTCGCGATGCTCGGCCGCGACCCCGCCTGGTGCGCTCGCGTCAAGCGGTGACCGGGCACGGCCGGGTCAGTCAGCCCGTGTCGAGCACGACTGGCTCGAATGTGTGGTTGCGCCGAGGTGTTCGGGTCGCGTCAAGCCACGGCGGCGGTATGCATTCCGGTCTGCCGTCGGCGGCGATGCGAATCGTCCAGTCGCTGGTGTGGATGAGCCGGTGATGCATTCCGCACAGCAGTGCCAGGTTGCGGAGATCAGTAGGCCCGCCGTCTGCCCACTCTCGGATGTGATGCGCCTGCGTCCAGTTAGCAGGTCGGGTGCACGACGGGAACACACAGCCCTGGTCCCGAAGGTGCAATGCCCGGCGTTGGGCTCTGTTGGCGGTCCGCTCTTCTCGGCCGAGATCGAGCACCTCGCCCTTGCCTCCCAATACGGCGGGGATGATCCGCGCGTCGCAAGCCAGTAGTCGGACCTCTTCCGCATCAACCGGGATGTCGCCGTTGAGCAATGGCGATGTTGCATCGCCGCGACCGCGCAGATCATCAATGCTCATCGTCACCATGAGCACTGGCTGCTCCCCGGCTTCCGTTGGCAGGTCGGCGGCACGCTGGGTGTAGTCCAGTAGCTCCGCGAAGGCGTCGCCGTGGCGTTGGTCGACGGTGCGCAGGTCGCGTTCGCCGTTCTCAGCCGGCCGGGGTTTCGCCAGCGGCGAGATCAGCTTCTCGAACAATGCACCGGACACGGCATCGAGGCGGCCGGCGAAGCACAGTTGGCGGTCCCGGTTCCAGGCCCAGGTCAGTTCCCGCTCTGGCCGCAGCCGCAGCGGCCGATCGGATTTGAGGTGGTCCTGTTCCAGCCATGCCAGCAGCCGGTTCCCGGCCTTGGTGACCGACGCCGGGTGGGACTTGCGGGCGAGGTTGACCAGGATCCGCTCGTAGCTGTTGCGCTCCTGCTCGGGCACGGTGCCGGGTACCTCGGCCAGGGTGGCCAGAATGGAGTCGACGTGTGCCGTGGTGATGGCACCCTCACCGAACGCCTCGGCGGTCGCCGGGGCGGAGGCGGACACCCGATGGATGCCTTCGGTGTAGTCATTGCACGCCAGGGCGCGACGCACGCGCTTCCTGCCGTCACTGCGGGTACACGACACCATGTCCTTCAGCAGAGCTTCCACACTGGCGTAGCCAAACGTCTGCGGCACACCACGCGACTGCATCTCCGCCAGGATCTCGCCCTGTTCCGCCTGCAACCGGCGAATCAGCACCTCACGCTCGCGCACGGCGACGACGAGCGCGGCCTTGTCGGCCCGGCACCAGTCGGTGCCGCGCTGGACAGGAAGCTCGATGGGTGCCACCATGAGCACTACTATAGAACGCGTGTTCGATAAATCAAGTTCGACACGCTAGACTGCGGTCATGAGCGATGGGTCGTCAGTGCAGGCCGAACAGCTCGCCTATTACCGGGCTGTCGCAGACGAGTACGAGGAGCACGTGATCGACGTTCCTGGGCAGGACGAGCTGCAGTCGGCCGTCGACTCGTTCCGCCCGACGGGCGACGTGCTCGAACTCGCTTGTGGCTCCGGCCTGTGGACCCAGAGACTGCTTCGCTCGGCGAGCACCCTGACCGCCGTCGATGGCGCACCGGAGATGCTTGCCCGGGCACGGGCCAGGGTGGGCTCCGACAGGCGGGTTCGATTCATCGAGGCGGACCTGTTCTCGTGGCAGGCCGACCGCCGCTACGATGCCGTCTTCTTCGGCTTCTGGATCTCCCATGTGCCCGACGACGAGTTCGCCGCATTCTGGTCCCTTGTCGCGGACGCACTGACGCCTGGTGGGCGCGTGTTCTTCTGCGACGACAACCATCGACCCGAACCGGAACTCATCGAGGGCGCTGACTCGCCCCTCGTCCAGCGTCGACTGAACGACGGCAGGCCATTCACGGTGATCAAGATTCCGTTCGAGCCAGCCGACCTCGAACAGCGGTTGCAGGCCCTGGGGTGGAGCATCACGGTCACCGGGACGTCCGGCCCCTTCTACTGGGGCACGGGAGGGTTCACTCCGGGTCGAAGCCGCCTCGGCGGTCGCGCTTGAGCCTGCCGCGCTGCTTCTTCGCGGTCAGCCGCCGCTCCTTCGCACCCCGGCTCGGCTTGGTCGGCCTGCGGCGTCGTGGTGGCGGGGCGGCCGCCTCGGCGAGCAGCGTGGCCAGGCGTTCCCTCGCCGCCTCCCGGTTGGCCAGCTGAGCTCGATGCTCGCTCGCCACCACCGTGACGACGCCGTCCACCAGCCGGGAGCGCAACCGGTCGAGCATCCGCTCCCGCAGCGACTCCGGCACGCTGGCCGAGCGCGCCAGGTCGTACGACAGCTCCACCCGCGAGTCCGTCGTGTTCACGCCCTGCCCGCCGGGACCCGACGACCGGGAGAACCGTTCCCGCAGCTCGCCGACGGGGATGGTGATCCGGTCGTTCACCACCAGGTCGTCGCGTGCGGCTGGCGCCATCGGACTAGAAGCGCGGGTGGTCGCCGTGCAGCGTGGCGCGGGCACCCTCGGCGTCGTCGGCCGGCCGGATGTCGCCGAGCACCCACGCCGGCACATGCCGCGCCGTCAGCACGGCCAGCGCCCGGTCGACATCCTCCGGCGCGATGACGGCGACCATCCCGACTCCCATGTTGAACGTCCGCTCCATCTCGTCGCGGGCCACCTTGCCGCGCTGCGCGATCATCCTGAAGATCGGCTTCGGTGTCCAGCTCGACCGTTCCAGCGTCGCGGTCAGCCCGCGCGGCATCACCCGCTCCAGGTTCGCCGCCAGCCCGCCGCCGGTGACGTGGGCGAAGCTGCGTGCGTTCGTCTCGGCCGCGACTGCGAGGCAGTCGCGGGCGTAGATCCGGGTCGGCTCGAGCAGCTCCTCGCCGAGGGTGCGGCCGAACTCCTCCACGTGCCCGTCGAGTGGCATCCGCGCGTCGCTGAGCAGCACCTTGCGCGCCAGCGAGTAGCCGTTGGAGTGCAGCCCGGTCGAGCCCATCGCGATCACGACGTCGCCCGGCCGCACCCGGTCCGGCCCGAGCACGTCGTTCGCCTCGACGACGCCGACACCGGTGGCCGAGACGTCGTAGTCGTCGTCACCCATCAGCCCGCGATGCTCGGCCGTCTCGCCGCCGAGCAGCGCGCAGCCGGCCTGCACGCAGCCCTCGGCGATCCCGGCGACGATGTCGGCGACGCGCTGTGGCTTGACCTTGCCGATGGCGATGTAGTCCTGCAGGAACAGCGGCTCGGCCCCGGTCACGACCAGGTCGTCGGCCACCATCGCCACCAGGTCGATGCCGATCGTGTCGTGCGTGTCCATCGCCTGCGCCACCGCGAGCTTCGTGCCGACGCCGTCGGTCGAGGACGCGAGCACCGGCTCCTGCCACCGGTCCAGCTTGAGCGCGAACAGCCCGGCGAAACCGCCGACCCCACCGAGCACCTCCGGCCTGCTCGCCCGTTTCGCGTGCGGCTTGATCAGCTCGACGGCCTCGTCGCCTGCCTCGATGTCGACACCGGCAGCGGCGTACGTCGCCCCCGTGGGGCGTTCCGGCTGTGCAGGGGGCGGCACAGTCCACTCCATCCTGATGTTCGAAAGTAGCTAGGGACGCTTGACGGCGTCCTCGGCACCATAGCCTGCTTGCGGTACCGACAGTGAAGACGTCGCTGAGGGCTCGGCAGGTTGCCGCGCCGGTTGCAGGCTTTCCAGCACGTGCTTGCCGATCAGTTCGTCGTCAGGCAGCGGAATCGGGTAGTCGCCGTCGAAACATGCTGCGCACAGCCGCGAGCGGGGCTGCTCCGATGCCGCGATCAGCCCGTCGAGCGAGACGTAGCCGAGCGAGTCGGCGCCGATCGAGCGGCGGATGCCCTCCATGTCGAGGCCGTTGGCGATCAGCTCGGCACGGGAAGCGAAGTCGATGCCGTAGAAGCACGGCCAGCGCACCGGCGGCGACGCGATCCGGACGTGCACTTCGAGCGCGCCCGCCTCGCGCAGCATCCGCACCAGGGCACGCTGGGTGTTGCCGCGCACGATGGAGTCGTCGACGACGACGAGCCGCTTGCCCCTGATCACATCGCGCAGCGGGTTGAGCTTGAGCCGGATGCCGAGCTGCCGGATCGTCTGCGACGGCTGGATGAACGTCCTGCCGACGTAGGCGTTCTTCACCAGCCCGGAGCCGTACGGGATGCCGGAGGACTGCGCGTACCCGATCGCGGCTGGCGTGCCCGACTCCGGCACCGGGATCACCAGATCACCCTCGGCGGGATGCTCCTGCGCCAGCTTGCGGCCGATCTCGACGCGGGTCGCGTGCACGCTGCGGCCGGCGATCGTGGTGTCCGGCCGGGCCAGGTAGACGTACTCGAACACGCAGCCCTTCGGCTCCGGCGTGGCGAACCGGGAGGAACGAAGGCCCTCGGCGTCGATGGCGAGCAGCTCGCCCGGCTCGACCTCGCGCACGAACGACGCGCCGACGATGTCCAGCGCCGCCGTCTCGCTCGCGACGACCCAGCCGCGCTCCAGCCTGCCCAGCACGAGCGGCCGGACACCCTGCGGGTCGCGGGCGGCGTAGAGCGTGCTCTCGTCGGCGAAGACGAGGCAGAACGCGCCCCGGAAGGTCGGCAGCAGCTCGAGCGCCGCCGCCTCGACGCCCTTGTCGTTGGCCGCCGAGGCGAGCAGCGCCGTCATGACGTCGGAGTCGGTGGTGGCGCGCTTGCTCGCAGGCGGGTTGGGCAGGCCGTCGGCCCTGCCGAGTGCGCCGATCTCGGCCGCGTGCTCGGCGAGTTCGGCGGTGTTGACCAGGTTGCCGTTGTGGCCGAGTGCGATGCCGCTGCCCGCGGCGGTGTGGCGGAAGGTGGGCTGGGCGTTCTCCCAGGTGCCGCCGCCGGTGGTGGAGTAGCGGCAGTGACCGACGGCGATGTGTCCCTGCAACGCGGAGAGGATCTGCTCGTCGAAGACCTGGCTGACCAGCCCGAGATCCTTGAAGACGACGACCTGCGATCCGTCCGACACCGAGATGCCCGCGGCTTCCTGGCCGCGATGCTGCAGCGCATAGAGCCCGTAGTAGGCCAGCTTGGCGACTTCCTCACCGGGCGCCCAGGCACCGAAGACGCCGCATTCCTCGCGGGGCTCCTGGTCGATGTCGGGATCGTCGGTGTGGTCGGGCACGCCGTGCGGTGACAACAGTTGCTCCTGCTATGACGAGGGACGGCCACGTCCAGTGTAGCCCCTCCGGGTGCCCAGTCCGGGCGACACGGAGGTGGTACTGCCCACTTCGCCCCGCGTCAGCTCGCCGCGCCTACCCACTTGGCCGCGCCGGGACGGACCGGAACCCAGCAGCCGCTGTTCTCGCCTCGGCGGCGGGGGACGGCGTGGTCGTCGGGCAGCGTGATCATCGCGTTGAGCACCTCGCCGACGAACCCGGTCCGCTGCCACAGCACCTTGCGCGGCGCGAGGATGTCCGCCTCGTCGCCCGGCATCCGCATCGCGTGCACGTCGTTCTCGCCGTGCAGTCTGACGACGTCGACGACGCCGCTGTGCACCCGCACACCGACGACGGCGGCGATCTCGCCGTCGTCGTCCGTCGGATGCACGAACCGGAAGCCGCGCTCGACGAGCGCGCGCAGCTGGTCCTCGGTGCTGATGGCCGTGTCAGCGGGCAATTTCATCGAACTCGCCATCTTTGACGCCGCCGACGAACGCCTCGATCTCCGCCTTGGTGTAGACCAGCGCGGGACCGTCGGGGAATCGGGAGTTGCGCACCGCGATCTCGCCGTTGGCCAGCGTCGCCACCTCGACGCAGTTGCCGAGGGCGCCGCTCCGGGAGCTCTTGCGCCAGCTGGCGTCCAAGTCCGTTGCGGGCATTCCGTTGGCGATGTCGTTCGCCATCTTCCCTCACCTCCCGACTGGAAAGGATGCATCTGCATGTGCATCCGGCTGTGCGATGCAATCTAGCACGTGTAACGGCAGGCGCAAATGCATGTGCACGAAGACCTGTGTGAGGTCATGCACAGCGTGTTCAGAGTCGGGTGTCACGGCCGCAATCGGGTGACAAAGTGTGCTCCGGCAAGGGACCAAGGGTGCGCCCCGGTCGGTTCAGCGTGCCGCTCAGCGGGCCCGTTCAGGAGGTTGTCATCCAAACGGGCGGGAAATGCGGCGCGACGGCCGGCGAGGGCTCAGATCTCGTTGCGAACCTTCTCGATGAAGGCGCGGGAGTGGTCCGGCGTCTCCGCGTCGACCGCGAGCTGGTCGATGACGCGCGCGTACGGCTCCAGGTCGTCCGGCTTGTCGAGGTAGACGGCACCGGTGAGGTACTCGATGTAGACGATGTCCGGCAGCTCGGGCTCGGCGAAGCGCAGCACGCTGAACGCGCCCTCCGCCACGTGGCTGCTGCGGGCGTACGGCAGCACCTGCACCGCGATGTGAGGCATCGTCATCCACTCGAGCAGCGCGTCGAGCTGCTTCTTCATCACGGCATGCCCGCCGACCGGGCGATGCAGCACCGCCTCGTCGATGAACGCCCACAGCCGGGGCGCGTTGGGCCGGGTCAGCACCTTCTGTCTGCGCATGCGCAGGGCGATGCGGCGTTCGACGTCCTCGGTGATGAACTCGGGTCTGCCCCGGCTCGCGACGGCTCGCGCGTAGTCCTCGGTCTGTAGCAGGCCGGGAATGAACTGCAGCTCGAAGGTCTGGATACGGGACGCCGACTCCTCGAGCCCGACGTAGTTGGTGAACCAGGTGGGCAGCAGGTCGTGGTAGCGATACCACCAGCCGGGCTCGTTCGAGTCCTTCACCATCTGCAGGTACTCGTCGCGCTCCCGCGGGTCGGAGAGCCCGTAGAGCGTCATCAGGTCGTCGATGTCGCGTTCCTTGAACCCGACCCGGCCCAGCTCCATCCGGCTGATCTTGGACTCGGACCCGCGGATGTGGAAGCCCGCGTCGGCACGGGAGACGCCGGCACGCTCCCGCAGTCGCCGCAGCTGTGCCCCGAGCACCATCCGGCGAGCGGTCGGTGTGCCACTGTTCTGGTCCGCCCCACCCGTACGGGACTGCGTCATGTCTCTCGCTCCTGGCATGTCACGCCGTTGCCCGGCCGATCACTCAGCGTACAAGGCCGGGTTCCGGCGTCAAGCGCACTCCCGCGTTTACGTGGTGATCGCCAGCCCTCTAGGCTACCTGTGATCCGCGCTACTCAATACGTTAACGAGGTTGTCGATGACGAGTGCCGCCCCGGATTCGCCGATCCCCGGCGTCGACCCGAACCAGGTGAGTGTCGCCCGGGTGTATGACGCCTTCCTCGGCGGCAAGGACAACTTCGAGGTCGACCGGCAAGTGCTCAAGATGGTGCGGGGCAAGGTGCCGGAGGCGCAGGACATGGCCACCGAGAACCGCACGTTCCTGATCAGGGCGGTGCGGTTCCTCGCCGGCCAGACCGGCATCGACCAGTTCCTCGACTGCGGCTCCGGCCTGCCGACGTCGGAGAACGTGCACCAGGTGGCGCAGCGGGTCAACCCGGAGGCGCGGGTCGTCTACATCGACAACGACCCGGTCGTGCTCGCGCACGGGCGAGCGCTGCTCGAGGAGAACGAGCTGACCCACTTCGCGGCGGCCGACATCTTCAAGCCGCAGGAGATCCTCCAGAACGACGTGGTGCGTAAGCACATCGACCTCGACAAGCCGCTGATCTTCCTGCAGGTCGGCACCTTCCAGCTCCACGACGGCCCGCGCGACGAGCCCGCCAAGATCATGCGGGAGTACATCGAGGCGCTGCCGTCCGGCTCCTACGTGGCGTTCAGCCACTTCTTCGATCCGGAGAACGAGCACACCGAGACCGCGCGCAAGATGGAGGAGCAGTTCCTCGCCAGCCCGATGGGGCGGGGCACCTTCCGAACCCGGGCCGAGTGCGAGGAGATGCTGGCCGGCCTCGAGCTGATCGAGCCCGGTCTCGTGCTGTGCGCCGACTGGTGGCCGGACGGGCCGCGGCTCAAGCCGCTCAACTCGGTGCAGAACTGCTTCATCTGCGCCGTCGGCCGCAAGCCATAGTCACGGCGGCGCTACAGCCGCAGCAGAGGCAGCAGGTGGGAGAGGTCGGAGCGCGTGCCGGAAGCCGAAACCCTGCCGTCGGCGACCGCTGTCCGCCAGTCGGTCAGCCCGGTGGCGAGCAGCAGCCAGGTCTTCGGGTCAGTTTCGACCACATTGGACGGTGTTCCCCTGGTATGCCTCGGCCCTCCGACGCACTGGACGACAGCGAACGGCGGAACTCTGACCTCGACGCTGTTGCCCGGCGCGTCATGGGCGAGGGTGTGCAGGCTCAGCCGTACGGCGGTGGCGAGCTCTCGCCGTCGCGGCTGGTCGCCCTCGCCGGACAGCCAGTCCGACACGGACTCGACGGCGCGTCGCAACTCGGCCGGGTTCGGTGCGTGCCGTCGACCAGACATGGGGAATAGGATGATCGACGCTCAAGGGACGCCAGCAGTTGGGGGCGGTGACGATGTCAGGCGATGACACGGACAAGGTGGTACCAGGGAAGCCGCGACGGCAGCCGCCCATCACCGATTCGATGCGCGCCAACGCGCAACGCAACCCGAACTCGTGGCTGTACGTCATCGACGAGGCGTTCGACCCGGACGGCGATGTGCCGGACTGGGCCGTCGTCGGGGCGTACCCGGTCAACGCGCGCGGCGAGATCGTCACCGACTTCCATCCCAACGAGGACTACCGGCCGTCGCCGCAGGCGCTCGGCTTTCCCACGCCGGACGGCGAGCTCGAGGAGCTGCTGCAGCTGGTGCGGACCGGGCACCGGCGGGTGTCCGACCTGCCGCCGGTGGTGCTGCGCTCGACGCTGTACGTCTACGCCGTGTCGCCGGATCAGGACAACCTCACCGGCTTCTACGACAAGCGCGGCCGGATCGTGGTCCCCGCCTACACCCGGCGTTCCATGATCCCGGCCGAGTGGCCGAGCTCGCGCACCCTGACGGGGCGGCAGATCCTGCCGCAGCTCGCCGGGCATCCGCTCGCGATCAACCCGGACGGGCTCGTCACCGCCGTCGTGCCGGTCGAGCATCTGGAGGCGGCCGTGCGGCGCCGTCGCCGCTGACCGACCGATCAAGCGAGAACCGATCGCGTCGGTGCGTGTGGGGGTGAACATCCGGTCGCTCTCGCGGTTCGACTCGGCGTGACAGCGGCGAAAATCGGCCACGATCGGGTCATTTGTCATGCGAGAAGGCGACACTGCCGACCTGCTCCGTCACAATCGCGATCGGACGGCTGCTGCCGGGTGCCGTTTCGTCGATGAGCGCGGAGGGGAGATCGCATGACGGCCACGCGACGGCGGCTGGGGCGCCACGCGACGATCACGGTGCTCGCTGTGATCGCACTGGCCTGCTCCTCACTGCTCGTCGCACCGGCCGCAAGCGCCGGGGCGATCGCGGAGTACATCCACCGGCACGACCACCCCCTGGGATCGCAGATCGTCAAGCACGAACGCTCGCAGCAGCAGGCCGCCGCCGACGACGATGCCAGCGAACCGGACGGCCTCGAGGGCATCGACGTGAGCGGCTGGCAGGGCGAGGTCGACTGGCAGCACTGGTGGGAACAGGGCAAGCGGTTCGCCTACGTCAAGGCCACCGAGGGCACCGGGTACACGAACCCGTACTTCACGCAGCAGTACGACGGCTCCTACGACGTCGGCATGATCAGGGGCGCCTACCACTTCGCGCTGCCGGACCGGTCCTCCGGCGCGACGCAGGCGACCTACTTCGTCGAGCGCGGCGGCGAATGGTCATCGGACGGCAAGACGCTGCCGGGCGCGCTCGATCTGGAGTACAACCCGTACGGCGCGACCTGCTACGGCAAGAGCCAGCGGGCCATGCGGTCGTGGATCGCCGACTTCCACGACACCTACCACGAGATCACCGGCCGGTACCCGGTGATCTACACGTCGGCGAGCTGGTGGAACACCTGCGTCGGTGACGGCCACGGTTTCGAGGACACCGTGTCGATGTGGGTGGCGCGCTACTCCGACGAGGTCGGCGAGATGCCCGCGGGGTGGGACTTCCACACGTTCTGGCAGTACACCAACCACCCCATCGACCAGAATGTCTTCAACGGCAGCCGGGCCCAGCTCAGGGCGCTCGCCAGCGGCGATTAGGTGACCCCGTAAAGTCTCTTGGGGAGACCTGCCAGCGCGCTGCGGGCCGCCCGACTCCGTAACCGAGCCTGGAAACCGGAGGAGCGATGGGTCTCGATTCGCTGCACGACCTGGTCGATGCCAACGACGTCTCCGGCATGAAGCAGTGGCTGGACGATCATCCGCCGCACGTCGTCGCCGACGAGCTCGGCCGGAGCGAGACGATCACCGCGGTGCTGCTGTTCCGGTTGCTCGACAAGGACCACGCGCTCGCCGTCTTCGAGGAGCTGGACCCGGTCGACCAGCAGAAGGTCCTGTCCGGCCTGCGCGACAAGGCGTTCTACGAGCTGGTCGAGGCGATGGACCCCGACGACCGCGCGCGGTTGTTAGGCGAGGCCCCCGCCAAGTTCACCCAGCGCGTGCTCGCCGGACTGTCGCACGAGCAGCGGTCGATGACCGCGCGGCTGCTCGGCTACGAGGACGGCACCGTCGGGCGCATCATGAGCCCCGCCGTGCTGGTGCTGCGCGGTGAGCTGACCGCCAAGCAGGCGCTCAAGGTGGTGCGCGAGCGTGGCGAGAACGCCGAGACCGTCTACACCCTGCCCGTGGTCGACAACAGCCGCCGTTACCAGGGCGTCGTGACGCTGCGGGAGCTCGTGCTGGGCGGGCAGGACACGCTGGTGTCCGACATCGCCAACACCGAGAAGCCGATCGTGCGCGCCACGGAGGACGCCGAGGCGGCCGCCCGGCTGATGCAGGACGCCAACCTGCTCGCGCTGGTCGTCGTCGACAGCGAGGACCGGGTGATCGGCGTGGTCACCATCGACGACGCCTTCGAGGTCATCGAGGCGGCTGACACCGAGGACGTCGCGCGGCAGTCGGCGACGACGCCGTGGATCGGGCACTACATGGCGGCCAGCGTGGTGCAGCTCGCGCGCTCGCGGGTGGTGTGGCTGCTGCTGCTGATCGTGGCCGCGTCGCTGACCGTCGGCGTGCTGCAGGCGTTCCAGGCCACGTTGTCGCAGGTGGTGCAGCTCGCGTCGTTCATCCCGCTGCTGGTCGGCACCGGTGGCAACAGCGGCGCGCAGTCGGCGACGGCGGCGGTGCGCGCCCTCGCGGTCGGTGAGGTGCGCAGCAGCGACGTGTTGCGGGTGGCGTTCCGGGAGTCGCGGGTGGGGCTGCTGGTCGGGCTCACGCTCGCGGTGGTCGCGTTCGTGTTCGGCGTGACGATCGCGGGCAGCAGTGTCGCGATCGCGGTGTCGCTGTCGCTGGTGGTGATCTGCGTGTGGGCGGCGGTGATCGGCGGCACCATGCCGCTGCTCGCCAAGCGCGTCGGCATCGACCCGGCCGTCGTGTCCGCGCCGCTGGTCACCACGCTCGTCGACGCGACCGGGCTGATCATCTACTTCCTGATCGCCCGCGCCGTGCTCGGCATCTGAGCTTGCTTGTAATACGTGCGTGTTACACTATGACCCGTGGTGGCGGGTGAGGACGACTACGACGGCGTACCGTACGCCGATCTGGTGTTCGCCGAGGTCGACTGGTCCGAAGCGGCCGAACACATCCGCCAACGCAGTGGCCGTAAAGGCCGACCTAACGAACTCGATATCGCCGAGCGCACCCAGCCGAGACGAACCCCGCCAGCCCGGCCGACTGTTGAAGGTGATCGTGGCCCCCAAAGATCATCCACCGGCCGGACGATGGTGGGGAGCAACCGCGATGGACGCCAACGACGCCGACCGGAAACGCTACGAGGAGGAACCATGAACAACATCCGAGAGCAACTGGCGGCCGAGGCGGCCGAGGCCGAGGCCCGCAAGGACGAAGACCCAGGCCGCATGCATCGCGCTCGCACCCAGGCTACGACCAGCAGCGTCTACACCGTGCGTATGCCTGCCGACCGGATCGAGGAACTACGTTCCCTCGCCGCCCAGCGCGGCGAGCAGCCCTCCGCACTGATGCGCCGCTGGGTACTCGAACGCCTCGATACCGAACGCGACCACGAACCCGACCTCACCGACGTCCGGCGCACTCTCCACGAGGCCCTGACTACTCTCGACAACATCGAACAGCACCGCACCGCCAGCTGACACACCCTCAGTCGAACAGGGCGGGCAGCGTGCCCTCCCATGCGGTGCGCAGCTCATCGAGCGGGAACGTCGCGACGTCCTGGATCTCGAGCGAGTCCGATTCCGGGACGACGACGCCGGTCCTGCGCCACGGGAGGCCCCGGGCGGAGCACAGCTCGGTGAACCGCAGCTCCTCGCTGCGGGGCACCGCGACCAGCACCCGGCCCGCCGACTCGGAGAACAGCTGCACGAACGGGTCCAGGTCCGGGTCGAGCACCACTCGCGCCCCGGTCTGGCCGATCAGCGCCATCTCGACCACGGTCTGCGCGAGGCCGCCCTCGGAGAGGTCGTGTGCCGCCGAGACCATGCCGTCGCGCGAGCCGGCCACCAGGATCTGGGCGAGCAGCTTCTCCCGCGCCAGGTCGACCTCGGGCGAGGTGCCGCCGAGATGGCCGTGCACCACGTGCGCCCACTCCGAGCCGCCGAGCTCCTCGCGCGTCTCGCCGAGCAGGATCAGCGACTCGCCCGCCTCGTTGCCGAACCCGGTCGGGATCCGCCTGCGGACGTCGTCGATCACGCCGAGCACGCCGACGACCGGCGTCGGCAGGATCGCGGTGTCGCCGGTCTGGTTGTAGAAGCTGACGTTGCCGCCGGTGACCGGGATGCCCAGCTCGCGGCAGCCCTCGGCGAGGCCCTTGACGGCCTGCTCGAACTGCCACATCACGCCGGGATCTTCCGGCGAGCCGAAGTTCAGGCAGTTGGTCACGCCCAGCGGCGTCGCGCCGCCGGTGGCGACGTTGCGGTACGCCTCCGCCAGCGCGAGCTGCGTGCCGGTGTAGGGGTCGAGCTTGACGAACCGGCCGTTGCAGTCGGTCGCGGCCGCGACGCCGCGCCAGGTCTCCTCGTCGATGCGGATCATGCCGGAGTCACACGGCTGCGCCAGCACCGTGCCGCCCCGCACATAGCGGTCGTACTGCTGCGTTACCCACTCCCGCGACGCCAGGTTGGGCGAGGAGATCATGGTCAGGATCGTCTCCCGCAGCTCCTCCGGCGTGCTCGGGCGCGGCAGCAGGTCCGGCGTCGCGGACCGCAGCACGTCCTGCTCGGTCGGCCGTTCGAACGGCCGGTGGTACTCGGGGCCCTGGTGCGCCACGGTGCGCGGCGGGACGTCGACCACGGTCTCGCCGTGCCAGGTGATGACCAGGTTGTCGCCGTCGGTGACCTCGCCGATCTCGGTGGCGATGACGTCCCACTTGCGGCAGACCCGCAGGAACGCCTCGACGTCCTCGGGCTTGACGACCGCGCACATGCGTTCCTGCGACTCGCTGGACAGGATCTCGGCCGGCGTCATGCCGGTTGCCCGCAGCGGCACCCGGTCGAGCTCGACCCGCATGCCGCCGTCGCCGGCGCTGGCCAGCTCGCTGGTGGCGCAGGAGAGCCCGGCGCCGCCGAGGTCCTGGATGCCGACCACGATGCCCTCGCGGTACAGCTCCATGCAGCACTCGATCAGCACCTTCTCGGTGAACGGATCCCCGACCTGGACGCTGGGGAGTTTCTTGCGCCCGGTGCCCGACTCGTCGCCGCTGAACGTCTCCGAGGCGAGCACCGAGACGCCGCCGATGCCGTCGAGGCCGGTGCGGGCGCCGAACAGCATGACCTTGTTGCCGACGCCGGACGCGTGCGCCAGGTGCAGGTCTTCGCTGCGCATCGCGCCGATGCACATCGCGTTGACCAGCGGGTTGCCCTGGTAGGAGGGGTCGAAGACGACCTCGCCGCCGATGTTCGGCAGGCCGAGGCAGTTGCCGTAGCCGCCGATGCCCGCGACGACGCCGGGCAGCACCCGCTTGGTGTCCGGGTGGTCGGCCGCGCCGAACCGCAGCGGGTCGAGCACCGCGAGCGGGCGGGCTCCCATCGCGATGATGTCGCGCACGATGCCGCCGACGCCGGTCGCCGCGCCCTGGTACGGCTCCACATAGGACGGGTGGTTGTGCGACTCCACCTTGAACGTGACCGCCCAGCCGTCGCCGACGTCGACGACGCCCGCGTTCTCACCGATGCCCGCCAGCATCTTGGCGCGCATCTCCTCGGTGGTGTTCTCCTGCCAGTAGTGCCAGTGCACCTTGGAGGACTTGTAGGAGCAGTGCTCGCTCCACATCACCGAGTACATCGCCAGCTCGGCGTCGGTCGGCCTGCGGCCGAGGATCTCGCGGATCCGGGCGTACTCGTCTTCCTTCAGGCCGAGCTCCGCCCACGGCAGCGCGGTGTCCGGAGTGGACTCGGCGTGCTTGACAGAATCCAGCGTTGTCACGCGGCGGCTCCCTGGAGCGCGTCGAGTGCGGACAGGAACATGCCGAGGCCGTCGTCGCTCGGGCCGGTGAGCGCGTCGATGGCGTGCTCGGGATGCGGCATCAAGCCCACGATGCGGCCGTCTCGGCTGCTGATGCCCGCGATGTCGCGGCGAGAGCCGTTCGGGTTCCCGCCGACATACCGGAACACCACCCGGCCGTCGCCTTCCAGCGCGTCCAGCGTCGCCTCGTCGGCCATGTAGGCGCCCTCGCCGTTCTTGACCGGGACCAGGATCTCCGCGCCGGGCTCGTACCGGGTGGTCCACGCCGTCGACGTGTTCTCCACCCGCAGCCACTGGTCGCGGCAGACGAAGTGCAGCTTGTGGTTGCGCACCAGCGCGCCGGGCAGCAGCCCCGCCTCGCACAGGATCTGGAAGCCGTTGCAGATGCCGAGCACCGGCATGCCGCCGCGCGCCGCGTCGACGACCTTGGCCATCACGGGCGCGAACCGCGCGATCGCGCCCGCGCGCAGGTAGTCGCCGTAGGAGAAGCCACCGGGCACCACCACCGCGTCGACGCCCTTGAGGTCGTGGTCGCCGTGCCACAGCGACACAGCCTCGATGTCCGCGTACTTCACGGCGCGGGCCGCGTCGATGTCGTCCAGCGTGCCCGGGAAGGTGATGACGCCGATCCGCGCCGTCATTCCGCCACCCGCCGGACGACGAAGTCCTCGATCACCGGGTTGGACAAGAATCCCTCCGCGATCTTGGCGAGCGTGTCGTCGTCGACCGAGTCGTCGACCTCCAGCTCGAAATGCTTGCCCTGACGGACATCGCTCACGCCGTCGAACCCGAGGCGAGGGAGCGCGCGGGCGACCGCCTGTCCCTGCGGGTCGAGGATCTCGGGCTTCGGCATGACGTCGACGACGACTTTGGCCACGTGACAGCTCCGGGTTTCGGGGGTCCTATCGACGCCGACAGCCTACCTGGCCTGCGGATTCCGACCGCTGCCGAGGCGTCCCGGCCGCGACGTGCGTCACGCTCCGCAACACCACGGTCAGGTGATGTCGGCGTCCGATCCGGCGAAGTCGGCTGCCCCGGCAGGCGGTGGCGCTTAGGGTCCGGCTGGCAGTTTGTGACCGACCGGGCTTGGAGGACGCCGCCGTGATCGCATGGCCCGCCGCCGGGCGACGTCTGATCGCCGGGCTCATCGCCGTGGCGCTCGTGTCGCTGCTCACCAGTGCCGTCACCGCCAAGCAGGCGGCGGCCGAGGCAGCCGCGCCGCACTGGGAGCCCGGCCTTCGCTCCTACGTCGTCATCAGCGAGCGCGGCGACGCGGGCCCTGCGAAGCGGGCGGTGCTCTCCCACGGCGGGTCGGTGTTCGCCGCGTACCCGGAGATCGGCGTCGTCGTCGCGCACGCGACGGGCGAGAACTTCGCGAGCGCGGTCCGGCAGGCGCCCGGCGTCCAGCAGGCGGGCGCCACCCGCACCTCCGACGTCCCGAAGCAGGCGTACGCGCCCGGCATCCCGCCGAGGCCACCCCAGCAGACGCCGTTCGGCCCCGAGCCGCGGACGTGGAACATGACCCAGATCGGTGCCGGGAAGTCGCCGTCGTCCGGGTCGCGCGACGTCCTCGTCGGCGTGCTCGACACCGGCGTCGACGGGGAGCACGCCGAGCTGGACGACGCCTTCGACGCGAGCGAGTCGGCGTCCTGCGCCTACGGCACGCTCGACCGGCGTGACGGCGCGTGGCGAGACACCGACTCGCACGGCACCCACACCGCGGGCACCATCGCGGCGGCCCGGGACGGGGCCGGCGTCGTGGGCGTGGCGCCCGGCGTCAGGATCGCGTCGGTGCGCCTCGCCGAGGAGCCGAGCGGGCTGTTCTTCCCGGAGAACGCGATCTGCGCGTTCATGTTCGCCGCCCACCAGGGCTTCGACGTCACCAACAACAGCTACTACGTCGACCCCTGGCAGTTCCTCTGCCGCGGCAACCCCGACCAGGCCGCGATCATCGAGGCGGTGCGCCGCGCGGCCGGCTACGCCCAGCGGCACGGCGTGCTGCACGTGGCCGCCGCGGGCAACTCGAACTACAACCTCGCCAACAAGACGACCGACAGCTCCAGCCCGGACGACTCCCGGCCCATCCCCGACCGGCCGCTGAGCTCCGCGTGCATCGACGTGCCTAGCGAGCTGCCCGGCGTCGTCACCGTGTCGGCCACCGGCAAGGAGAAGCGCAAGGCGTCGTACTCCAACTACGGCGCGGGCATCGTCGACATCACCGCGCCGGGCGGTGACCCCGGGTTGCAGGACAAGGGCGTGCTCTCCACGGTGCCCGGCGGCCGGTACCTCTACAAGGCGGGGACGTCGATGGCGACGCCGCACGTCACCGGGGTCGCCGCGCTGCTGGCGAGCGCGTACCCCGAGGCGACACCGGCGCAGCTGCGGCAGCGCATGGCCGCCCAGGCGCGTGATCTCCCCTGCCCCGCCGACGACCGCTGCGTCGGCACCGCCGAGCGCAACTCCTTCTACGGCGAGGGCATCGTCAACGCCGCGGCGGCCGCCGGGCTGCTGCGGATCTTGCGTTAGCGCGAGCGGCCGTGCAGCACCCGCATCAGCCTCGACACCAGCCGTTCGGTCGACTTCGAGCGGGAGAACGACGTCAGCGCGAGCGGTGGCGCGAACCGCTGCCGTGCGATGGCCTTCGGCCGGGCGAACTCGCGCAGCCCCTCCGGCCCGTGGATTCGCCCGAAGCCGGAGTCGCCGTGCCCGCCGAACGGCAGTGAGGCGATACCGGCGAACGACAGCGGCGCGTTGATCGACGTCGCGCCGGTGCGCAGCCGCCGGGCCAGCGCCATGCCGTCGCCCTTGGTGAACACCGCCGACCCGAGCCCGTAGCTGGAGTCGTTGGCGCGCTCGACGGCCTCGGCCATGTCGCGCACCTTCGCGATGGTCACCGTCGGCCCGAACGTCTCCTCCCGCACGGCTGCCGCGTCCTCCGGCACGTCGACCAGCACGATCGGCTGCACGCTGCGGTCACCGATCGAGTCGAGCCCGCCGTAGACCGCCTTGCCGCCCCGCGCCAGCGCGTCCTCGACGTGACGCCGGATCACGTCGAGCTGCGAGCGCATCGTCATCGGGCCGTACTGCGCGTCCGGCTCGATGCCGCCGCGCACCGAGCCCACCTTCGCCACGACCTTGGCGACGAACTCGTCGTACACCCGCTCGTGCACGTAGGCCCGCTCCACTCCCGCGCAGGTCTGGCCCGCGTTCGCGCAGGCGCCCCACACCGTGGCGTCGGCCGCCGCGTCGAGGTCCGCGTCGGCGTCGACGAGCACCGCGTCCTTGCCGCCGCCCTCGATGACAACCGGCGTCAGCCGCTGCGCCGCGGTCGCCATCACCTTCTTGCCGGTCGCGGCCGAACCGGTGAAGGCGAGCTTGTCGACCTCGCTCGCCGCGAGCGCGGCGCCGGTCTCGCCGAAGCCGGTGATCAGTTGCAGCACCGGCTGCTCGGGCACCGCGTCCGCGAAGGCGTCGACCAGCCACTTGCCGACGCCGGGGGTGTACTCGCTCGGCTTGAACACCACCGCGTTGCCCGCCGCCAGCGCGTAGGTGACCGAGCCGAGCGGGGTGTAGACCGGGTAGTTCCACGGGCCGATGGCGCCGACGACACCCAGCGGCTGGTACTCGACGCTCGCCGCGTTGTTGGCCAGCAGCAGGCCGGGCGAACGCCGCTGCGGGCCGAGCACCTTCTTGGCGTGTTTGGCCGCCCACTCGATGTGCTCGATCGCGAGCACGATCTCCAGCTGGGCGTCACCCTCCGGCTTGCCGGTCTCGGCGCGCACCAGCGCGCACAGCTCGGGCAGCCGCCGGGTGATGATGCTCTTCCACGTCCGCAGCCGCTTCGCGCGTCCGGCGAAGCCGAGTCCGCCCCAGAACTCGGCGGCCTCCCGTGCCCGCGCGACGGTCGCGTCGACCTCGGCCGGCGTCGTGATCGGGTAGGTGCCGAGCACCTCGTCGGTCGCCGGGTTGAGCGAGTCGAAGGTCCGCCGCTCGGCGGTGTCGTCGGGTGAGCTGTCTGGCAGCACGGTAGCCATGGATGCCTCCTGCGCGAATGCGTCGAACGGCGTAGAGCATGCCCTATTGTTGGCGTGATGCCAACGGGGTGTCACCCGTACCCAGCATGAGACACCTTTCGGCCCTTGGCGAGCCAAGCGAGCGCTCGTAGGCTGAGGCCGTGTCTCGCGGATCCATGGTCGCGGTCTCGGCGCCCAGATCGCCCGGGGCTGCGTTGTCGTCGTCGACCATAGCTCCGCTATGGCCATCCTTTTCCGCCTTGCTCCGAACAATCTGGATCACCGATCCCATCGACCGAGATCCACGAGACACGGCCTAAACGGCCTGGCAGCGACGACCGAGGAGGACGTCCCGAGATGCGAATCGTTCATTTCGGACACTCTTGCGTGCTCGTCGAGACCGACTCGGCCCGCTTCCTGATCGACCCCGGCGCGTTCTCGTCCGGCTTCGAGCGCGAGCGAGACCTCGACGCCGTGCTGATCACGCATCAGCACTACGACCACATCGACGCCGAGAAGCTGCCCGACCTGCTCGAGGCGAACCCGAAGGCGCGGTTGATCACCGACCCGGGCACGCAGGAGACGGTGGCCAAGCTCGGCCTCGACTCCCACACCACCTACCCCGGCGAGTCGTTGAAGATCGGCGACACCGTGGTGCAGGTCGTCGGCGGCGAGCACGCCACCATCCACAAGGACATCCCGTGCGTCGCCAACGTCGGCTACCTGGTCGACGGCGGCGCGTTCTATCACCCCGGCGACTCGTTCCACGTGACCGACCAGCGCATCGACGTGCTCGGCCTGCCGACGGCCGCGCCATGGCTCAAGGCGGCCGAGGCGGTCGACTTCCTGCGCGCGGTCGGGCCCAGGATCGCGGTGCCGATCCACGAGGCGGTGCTCGCCTACCCCGCGATGCACTACGGGCTGTTCACCAACCTCGCTCCGGACGGCACCGAGGTGCGGGTGCTCGACTCCGGCGAGGTGCTGACGGTCTGATCGCATGCGCTACGACTGGATCTCGTTCACCACCGACTACGGGCTCGAAGACCCGTTCGTCGGCATCTGTCACGGTGTGATCGCACGGATCGCGAGCACCGCGCGGATCATCGACCTGTCCCACACCGTGCCACCGGGCGAGATCCGCCACGGCGCGTTCACGCTCGCGCAGGCGGTGAGGTACCTGCCACCGGCCGTGCACCTCGCCGTCGTCGACCCCGGCGTCGGCACCGCCCGCAGAGCGGTCGCGGTGGTGGCGCGCGACGGCCTGCTCGTCGGACCCGACAACGGCCTGCTGCTGGCAGCCGCCGCCGAACTCGGTGGCGCGCTCGCCGCCTACGAGCTGCGGGAGCCGGAGTACCGGCTGCCCGACGTGTCGGCCACCTTCCACGGCAGGGACATCTTCGCCCCGGCCGCCGCCCACCTGGCGACCGGCGTGCCGCCGGAACGACTCGGGCCGGCGGTCGGCGTGCGCGAGCTCGAGAGGGTCAGCGCACCGGCGCCGACGGTGCGGCTCGGCGCGATCACCACCGAGGTGCTGATGATCGACCACTTTGGCAACATCCAGCTCGCCGCGCGGGCGGGCACCCTCGCCGACGCGGGGTTCGATGAGGGGCAGCAGGTCACCATTCACATGGGCGAGGCGCGGCACATCGCCGTCCTCGGCCGCACCTTCGAGGACGTCGAGAACGGCGAGCTGATCCTGCTGGTGGACTCGGCCGGGATGCTCGCGCTCGCGATCAACGGCGCGTCGGCGGCCACCAAGCTCGGGCTGGTGCGGGGTCATTTCCCGGAGTGCGTGATCTCCGGTCCGTATGGTTAGAGGATCGGCGCCGGGGTGTACTTGGCGGCGTCCGGGTAGCGCTCGACGACCGCGTCCACCCGCTCGACGACCGCCCTGACCTGCGCCGGAGCCACCCCCGTGAAGGACAGCGGGTCGGCGAACAGCGCGTCGAGCGCGGCCTTGTCCAGCGGCAGCCGGTCGTCGGCGGCGAGCCGGTCGACCAGGTCGTTTTCCACGCCCCGCTCCCGCATCGCCAGCGCGGCGGCGACCGCGTTCTCCTTGATCGCCTCGTGCGCGGTCTCCCGGCCGACCCCGGCGCGGACCGCCGCCATCAGCACCTTCGTCGTGGTGAGGAACGGCAGGTAGCGGGCCAGCTCGGCATCGATCACCGCCGGGAACGCGCCGAACTCGTCCAGCACCGTCAGCAGGGTCTCGAACAGCCCGTCCGCCGCGAAGAACGCGTCCGGCAGCGCGACCCGGCGCACCACGGAGTCGGAGACATCGCCCTCGTTCCACTGGTCGCCCGCCAGCTCGCCGACCATCGAGCCGTAGCCGCGCAGCACCACCGCGAGCCCGTTGACCCGCTCGCACGAGCGGGTGTTCATCTTGTGTGGCATCGCGCTCGACCCGACCTGGCCCGGCTTGAAGCCCTCGGTCACCAGCTCGTGGCCCGCCATCAGCCGGATCGTCTTCGCCAGGCTCGACGGCGCGGCGGCGAGCTGCACCACGGCCGAGACGGCGTCGTAGTCCAGCGAGCGCGGATAGACCTGGCCGACGCTGGTCAGCACCCGCTCGAAACCGAGATGGGCCGCGACACGCCGTTCGAGTTCGTCCAACGTGGCCTGATCGCCGACGAGGTCGAGCATGTCCTGCGCGGTGCCGACCGGGCCCTTGATGCCGCGCAGCGGGTAGCGCGCGATCAGCTCTTCCAGCCGCTCGAACGCGACGAGCAGCTCGTCGGCGGCGGTGGCGAATCGCTTGCCGAGGGTGGTGGCCTGCGCCGCGACGTTGTGCGACCGGCCCGCCATGACCTGCTCGGCGTGCTCGGCGGCCAGCGCGGACAGCCGCGCCAGCACCGCGACCACCCGGTCCCGCAGCAGTTCCAGTGACCGCCGCACCTGGAGCTGCTCGACGTTCTCGGTGAGGTCGCGCGACGTCATGCCCTTGTGCACGTGCTCGTGCCCGGCGAGCGCGTTGAACTCCTCGATCCGCGCCTTGACGTCGTGCCGGGTGACCCGCTCCCGCGCCGCGATGGAGTCGAGGTCGACGGTATGCAGCACCCGCTCGTAGGCCTCGATCACGCCGTCGGGGACGGTGACGCCGAGCTCGGACTGCTTCCGCAGCACGGCGAGCCACAGCTCGCGTTCGAGCACCACCTTGTGCTCGGGCGACCACAGCGTGGCCAGCTCGGCGGATGCGTAGCGACCCGCGAGGACGTTCGGAATGCGCGGCTTGTCAGTCACGGTCTCAGCCTAAACGGCTACGCGAGTCCCACGTTTTGGTGTCGCGAGTCCCACGTTGGCGTGCGGGAAGTCGGACCATCCGGCACGTGATCTCGGAACACGTGGGTCCGGATCTCGGGACTCGCGGCACGAGAAGTCGGGACTCGCGGGAGTACAGGGCGGGTCGGGAGGCGGGGACTACGCCGTCAGCTCCGCGCGGAGCATCTTCGCGGCGGCGGAGCGGGGATCCGGGGCGATCTCGATCAGGGCGTTGACGACGGCGCCGTCGACGAGCGCGATCAGCCGTTCCAGCTCGGTCTCCGACACCGGCATGCCGGACCGGGACATGATCTCGGACAGCAGCGAGCGCAGCTCAGCGCCGAGGGTGTTCATCACCGGCCGCAGGTACGGCCTGCGGCCGGTGGCGACCAGCCGCTCGTAGCGCGAGAGCACGAACTCCGCGTCGGCCGCGACGTCGTCCCGCTTCGAGCCGAGCAGCATGTCGATCATCAGCTCGACGACGGTGTCGATGCCCCGGTGCCGGGTCGCGAGCTCGTCGAGCTGACGCCTGCCGCGTTCCAGCTCCTGCCTCCCCTGGTGCTCGACGACGGCGGTGACGAGGTCGTCGAGCGAGCTGAAGTAGTACGTGGTCGACGCGAGCGGCAGGCCGGCGCGCTCGGCGACCGCCCGATGCCGCACCGCGTCGAACCCGCCTTCGACGAGCAGCTGGGAACCGGCGTCGACGAGGGCGGCTCGACGTCGCTCTCCCTTGGGGGTGCTTGCGGTCGTCATGGCCGGATATCTTGCCAGCTTGGCACTTCTTCGCGGTCGATAGGCGCGGTGAGTCTCAGCGAGTCGCCGCGATGGCGTCCGCGATGCGTTGCATCTGGCCCGCGAACGGTGCGGTCGGCGAGCCGCCATCGGGCACGCTCGCCACCACCACGACACCGCCGGATGACGTCCGCGCCGTCGCCACCGTGGCGCGCCCCGCCAGCGTGACCGTCGCCTCGGGTCGTCCCGGCAGATACGCCACCATGACCAGCCCGCTGGCGTCGCCGTCGGTGACCCGGTACGCGGCGTTGCGGCCGTCGACCGCACAGAGCCGGCCGGGGACGGGCTGGGGATCGTCAGGGACGACCGGCAACTCGCCAGCGAGGGCGGTGGCGAGCCGCCGGTCGACCGCTACGCACCTTTCGGTGCCGGTGAGCCCCGTTGCCGTGCCGGCCTGAGCCCTGGCAGCGCCGTCCCCCTGCATGGACAACGCCACCGGTGGCTTTCGGGGATCACCGTTCTCTAGACGCATGTCCTGCTGTGCGGGTTGCGCCGCCTCACCGGCCGCACCCGCCATCGTGTCCCCGTCTCCGCCGGTGAACGGACTGGTCGCGGCGACGAACCCGGCGCCGCCGAGGACGACGGCCGCGATCGACGCCACCGCCGCGACGCGCATCCGGTTCCTGGCCGTCGCCCGGCGGGAGGCGGCCGTGACGTCCTTGACGTCGAAGCCGGCGGGAGGCGCGTCGTCGGCGGCGCCCTGGAACAGCCGGGTCAGCTCGCGCTCATCCATTGACGTTCACCTCCTCGTCGAGTGCCGCCCGCAGCGCCGCGAGCCCGCGCGCCGTCTGGCTCTTCACCGTGCCCTCCGTGCAGCCGAGCGCCGTGGCCGCCGTCGCGACGTCCAGCCCCTCGAAGTACCGCAGCACCAGCACAGCCCGCTGCCTCGGCGGCACCTCACGCAGCCCGGCGAGCAGGGCCTCGCGGGTGACGACCTGGGTGTCGAAACCCGCCGACGACGCGGGCGGCTCCGGCACCTCGTCGACGAAGCGCTCGCGACGCCACGGCCGGCGCGACTCGTCGATCACCGACCGGACGAGCGTTTTGCGCACGTAGGCGTCCAGCGCGCCGTGGTCGCGGATCTTGTGCCACCTCCGGTGCAACGCCACGAACGCGAGCTGCGCCAGGTCGTCGGCCCGGTGCCAGTCGCCGCACAGCAGGTACGCCGTCCGCCGGACGGCGTCGCGCCGGTTCGCGAAGTACTTCGCGAACTCCGCTTCCTCCTGCTGGTCCACGCGCGGCGAGCTCCACTCTGTCTGGCATGCACTAAGGACGTGACGCGGGCGCCGCCGCGTTGCACGGCGGGGTCACTTCCGGTGTACCGTTCCAGCCCATCATCGGTATTGCCCCACGCAACGCTGTGTGATGTGATCGAACCGTGACCTTCGCGCCGGAAGCCATGATCGATCTTCGTTCGGATACCGTTACAAAGCCCGATGAGCGCATGCGGGCGGTCATGGCCGAGGCAGAGGTCGGGGACAACGTCATCGACGTCGATCCGACCATACGCGCGCTCGAGGAACGCGTCGCCGAGTTGCTCGGCAAACCCGCCGCGCTGTGGACGCCGTCCGGCACCATGGCGAACCTGATCGCGCTCAGCGTGCATCTGCGCAGGGGAGACAGATTCCTCGCGCCGCGCGGCGCGCATGTGCTGACCAACGAGCTCGGCTCGGCGGCCTGGCTCGCCGGTGGCATGCCGGAGCCGATCGAGACCGACGCCGGGCCGGGCAGGCCGTCGTCGACCGCGGTACGGCGGCTGACCGCGGGCGCGTCCAAGACGCCGTACTACGCGCTGCGGACCACGCTGCTGTGCCTCGAGAACACCCACAACGCCGCGGGCGGCGCCGTCACTCCGCCTGATGAACACGCCCAGCTCGTGGCTACCGCGCGTGACTCGGGCCTCGCGGTGCACCTCGACGGCGCGCGGCTGTGGAACGCGGCCGTCGCGCTCGACGTGCCGCCCGCCGCGCTCACGGTCGGCACGGACACGGTCTCGGTGTGCTTCTCGAAGGGCCTCGGCGCGCCGGTCGGCTCGGCCGTCGCGGGCAGCATCGCGTTCGTGGAGCAGGCGCGGCGGATGCGACAGATGCTGGGCGGCGGCGTGCGGCAGGGCGGCATTCTCGCGGCCGGGTGCCTGCACGCGCTCGACAACCTCGACGACCTCGCCGCGGATCACGCCAACGCCGAGCGGCTGGCGGACGGGCTGCGGGAGTTCGACTGGGACGTGGTGCAGCCGGAGACCAACATCGTGCTCGCCGGGGTCGCCGACGTGCCCGCGACGCTCGCCGCGCTGCGCGACGTCGGCGTGCTGGCGCTGCCGATGGCGGGCAAGGTGCGGTTCGTGACGCACCGCGACGTCACTGCGGCGGAGATCGACGAGGTGCTGCGCCGGATCGGCGAGGAGCGTGCCCGGCGCGAACGGCGGCACGAGGCCACCACCGTCCGGGCGTGAGGCGTGGTCAGGGGCGGAGCTGCCTGCGGTGCTCGCCGCCCTTGATGGCGCTGTAGGCGGCGGTGGCGAGGAACGCGACCCCGCCGATGACGCCGAGCCAGAACAGCCCCTTGAGCACGAACCCGATCACGGTGACCGCCAGCCACAGCGCGATCAGTCCGCCGACGATCTTCCAGAACATGCTTTCCTCCGGTGTGCTCGATGAGCCGCTGTCTCAACCCTGCCACCACGACGGGTCCGAGGCTCGCGTCCGGCGCGAATCTCCGGGTCTTTTCCGGGTTTCCCCTCAGCTCCGGGACCGTCGCAGCGCCGGTTCGATGCGGCGCAGGCACTCGGTGACGTCCGCCGCCGAGCCCGCGAACGAGAACCGCACGAACTTCCCGCCGTCCACCGGGTCGAAGTCCACGCCCGGCGTGATCGCCACCCCGGTCTCGTCCAGCAGCCACTGGCACCAGCGGAGGCTGTCGATGGTGAACTCGGAGACGTCGGCGTAGGCGTAGAACGCGCCGTCGACCGGGGCGATCCGGTCGATGCCCATGCCACGCAGCCCGGCGAGCAGCAGGTCGCGGTTCTCCCGGTACCGCTCGACGTGGCCGTCGAGCTCGGCGTAGGACGCGTCGGTGAACGCGTGCACCGCGGCGCGCTGCGAGAGCGCGGGTGCGCAGATGGTGAAGTTGCCCGCCAGGACGTCGACGGCGCGGTGCAGCCGCCGCGGCGCCAGCAGCCAGCCGAGCCGCCAGCCCGTCATGCCGAAGTACTTGGAGAACGAGCCGAGCACGATCGCCTCGGTGCCGTGCTGCCATGCGCTGACGTCGGCGCCCTCGGTGAAGGTGATGCCGTGGTAGATCTCGTCGCTGATGAGTTGGACCCCACGCGCGGCACACCAGTCGGAGATCGCGGCCAGCTCCCCGGCCGACAGCGTGGTGCCGGTGGGGTTGCTCGGGCTGGCGATGATCAGGCCGTCGATGTCGCCGAGCTGGTCGAGCAGTTCGACGCTCGGCTGGAACCGGGTCTCCGGCCGGGCGGGGAACTCGACCACCTCGCAGCCGAGCGCGGCGAGCAGGTTGCGGTAGGCGGGGTAGCCGGGCCGCGCCATGGCGACGCGGTCGCCCGCGTCGAAGGCGGCGAGGAACGACAGCAGGAAGCCGGAGGACGAACCGGTCGTCACGATCACGTCGCCCGGGTCGACGGTGAAGCCGTAGCGGCGGGCGTAGTGCCCGGCGATGGCCTCCCGCAGCTCCGGGATGCCGAGCTGTTCGGTGTAGCCGAGATCGCCGTTGCTGAGCGCGCCAGCCGCGGCGTCGAGCACCGGCTTCGGCGCGCCCGCGGCGGGCTGGCCCGCGCACAGCGAGACGACGTCGCCGTGGCTGCGCTGCCGGGCCGATGCCGCGGACAGCACCTCCATGACGTGGAACGGTGCGACGTCGGCCCGGGCGGACGGTCCGGAAAACGATGCGGGGTGAGCCATGCCCGGCAGCTTAGGACGTGCCACCGGTGTCGCGAGTCCCGCGTTCCGGGGTCGCGAGTCCCGACTTTCGCGCGGCGAGGTCACGGGACTCGCGACACGAGATCCGGGGACTCGCGACACCAGATCAGGGGACTCGCGGTGGCTGGATCGAGTCGCGGGAGCGGAGCGGCATGGGCACCGTGACGAGCCGGCGTTGCCGGTTGCCGTCGAGCAGGGTGGACACCGCCGTCTTGCCGAGCTCGTAGTGCGGCAGCGCCACCGAGGTGAGCGCGGGCCGCAGCCAGGACGCCAGATCGGAGTCGTCGAAGGACACCACCGAGACGTCGACCGGCACGCGCAGTCCGCGGTCGCGCAGTGCCTGGTAGGCGCCGAGCGCGAGCCGGTCGTTGAGGCAGACCAGCGCCTTCGGCCGGTGGCCGTCGTCGAGCAGCGACAACGTGCCCGCGTAGCCGTGCTCCGGCTCCCACGCGCACTCGTACGATCCGGCGATCGCCGTGCCCACCTCGGCCAGCACCTCGTCGACGCCCGCCATCCGCTGCCTGCCCGCGAAGACGCCGTTCGGCGCCTCCGACGTCAGATGCCGTCCGCCGAGGGAGTAGATCGCCTCGGCGTGGCCCGCGTCGACCAGCGCTCGGGCGGCCGCCCTGCCCGCGCTGTACTCGTCGGGCAGGACCCGGGGCCCGTCGAAGCAGTCCTCGGTGCCGTTGAGCAGCACCACGGGCAGGCTGGACAGCGCGTCCGGCGGCTGTCCCGGCTTGGTGTACATCAGCGCGTAGATGACGGCGTCGACCTGCCGGTCGAGCATCTCGTCGACCAGCTTCTTCTCGATGCCGGGGTCGCCGGACGTCTCCGCGACGAGCAGGAGGTAGCCGTGTTCGAGCGCGGTGTCGAGCGCGCCGTGGATGACCTCACCGGCGAACTGGGTGGTGGCGATGGTGTCGGAGATCAGCCCGATGGTGCGGGTGACGTGGGTGCGCAGGCTTCGCGCGGTCTGGTTGGGCCGGTAGCCGAGCTCGGCGGCCGCGGTGTGAACCCGGCGCTGGGCGTCCTCGGAGATGCGCATATCGCTCCTGCCGGACAGCACGAACGACGCGGTGGTTCGTGACACTCCGGCCCGGCGGGCAACATTCGCCAAAGTGACTCGTACCGGGGTCATGTAGCAAGCTAACTCGATTTAGCGCGCACTGGCAACGGAATTTAGGGCATTCTCAACTGAAGGAGGCCGGTGGCGCGACCGACGCGCGGGACCGCAGCGGCATCGGCACCCGCAGCAGCGAGCGCCCGTGCTCGGGTTCGGTGAGCAACGTGACGGCGGTCCTGCCGAGCTCGTAGTGCGGCAGCGCCACCGAGGTGAGCGCGGGCCGCAGCCAGGACGCCAGATCGGAGTCGTCGAAGGAGATCACCGAGACGTCCTCCGGCACGCGCAGGTGATGTTCCTGCAGCGCCTGATAGACGCCGAACGCGAGCCGGTCGTTCATGCAGATCAGCGCGCTGGGACGTCGCTCGCCGAGCAGATCGGACACCGCGCGGTAGCCGTGGTCCGGCACGTGCCACGCGCACTCGATCACGCTCGCCGGCCCGGTCCCGGCCTTCCGCAGCTCGGTCTCGATGCCCCGCATGCGTTCCCGGCCCGCGACGACCCCGCCCGGCGTGGTCACCGTGTCGTGCCTGCCACCGATGACGTGGATGCCGTCGGTGTGCCCGGCGTCGAGCAGCGCCCGTGCCGCGGTGTGTCCCGCCCTGATCTCGTCCGGCACCACGGTGGGAGCCGAGAACGACGTTGCCATGCAGTTCAGCAGCACCACC
Organism: Actinophytocola sp.; assembly: GCA_009377395.1. Classification (GTDB taxonomy): domain Bacteria; phylum Actinomycetota; class Actinomycetes; order Mycobacteriales; family Pseudonocardiaceae; genus Haloechinothrix_A. The sequence continues at coordinate 83,129 of WHUB01000001.1, forward strand.
GGGTAGTCGCGCAGCAGCGCGGGCGGCTCTCGCTCCTGGGTGAACATCGAGGCGTACAGGAACGCGTCGACCGAGCGGTCGAGCATCTGCTGGATCAGCCCGTGCTCGATCTCGTGGTCGTCGGACGTCTCGGCGACCAGCACCAGCCGGTCGTGCTCGCGCGCGGTGTCGAGCGCGCCCCGGATGACCTCACCCGCGTAGGGGGTGGTGGCGATGGTGTCCGAGATCAGGCCGATGACCCCGGTGACGTTGGTGCGCAGGCCGCGCGCGGTCAGGTTGGGCCGGTAGCCGAGCTCGGCCGCGGTGTCCAGCACGCGCTGCCTGGTGGCCGCCGCGATGCGCATGTCGGTCCTGCCGGACAGCACGAACGACGCCGCGGTGCGTGACACCCCCGCCTTGCGGGCGACGTCCGCCAACGTGACGCGCGAGGACTGCATGCGTTTGCTCCTTGATGACCGGCTGGTTCCAGCGTAGATCGACCCCAATTCTCGGTTGGCTATTGACAGCACTGTGACTGGCGGCACATCCTGTCGGCTAACTCGATTTAGCACGGCGGTTACCACACCCGTCGTCGTCCGGCCGTGTCGCTGGTGAAAGGACCGATCATGGCGATCGTGACGTACGAGAAGGCAACTCGTGCTTACCCGGGAGCGGAGCGTCCCGCAGTCAACTCGCTCCAGTTAGAGATCGACGACGGGGAGTTCCTCGTCCTCGTCGGCCCGTCGGGCTGCGGCAAGTCGACCAGCTTGCGCATGCTCGCCGGCCTCGAAGACGTCGATGACGGCGGCATCTTCATCGGCGACCGAGAGGTCACCCACCTGGCGCCGAGAGATCGCGACATCGCGATGGTGTTCCAGAACTACGCGCTGTACCCGCACATGAGCGTGGCCGACAACATGGGCTTCGCGCTCAAGATCGCCGGTGTGTCCAAGGAGGAGCGTCGCAGGCGTGTCGCCGACGCCGCCGCGCTGCTCGACCTGGAGGGATATCTCGACCGCAAGCCCAAGGCGTTGTCCGGCGGGCAGCGGCAGCGGGTCGCCATGGGCAGGGCGATCGTGCGCGAGCCGCAGGTCTTCCTGATGGACGAGCCACTGTCCAACCTGGACGCGAAGCTGCGGGTGCAGACCCGCACCCAGATCGCGGCGTTGCAGCGCAGACTCGGCGTCACCACCGTGTACGTGACGCACGACCAGGTCGAGGCCATGACCATGGGCGACCGGGTCGCCGTCATGCGCGACGGCGTGTTGCAGCAGTGCGCGACGCCGCGTGAGCTCTACGACTGCCCGGCCAACGTCTTCGTCGCGGGGTTCATCGGCTCGCCCGCGATGAACCTGCGCGACTTCCGCGTCGAGAACAGCAATGCCGACATCGGCGGCCACAAGGTCGAGCTGCGCCGGGACACGATCAGCGCCCTGGCGGACGAGGGCGCGACGACGGCGACGCTCGGGTTCCGCCCCGAGTCGCTGGAGATCGTCGGCGACGGCGAGGGATTCCCCATCACCGTCACCCTCGTCGAGGAGCTCGGCTCGGACGCCTACGTCTATGGCACCCTCGACGGCGACGACACCCTGCTCGGCGACGTCGACGTGATCGCGCGCGCCGACCCCCGCAACCTTCCCGCGAAGGGCGACCGGGTCAACCTGCGCGTCCGCCCCGGCGAGACGCACGTGTTCTCCGCCGCGACCGGCGAACGTCTCTCCGCCTGATCTCCCGAACACTCCGTGACGCCACCGGCGCGGCCGGTGGTGCCCATCAACCCTGTCCGAACAACCAAGGAGTATCTCGTGAAGACCCGAGCACGCACCCGTGCCGCCGCAGGCGTCACGCTCGCGGCCGCCCTGCTCGCCGCCGCGTGCGGGACCGGCGGCGGCGACACCCAGGCCGCCGAGCCGAAGGTCAGTGACTTCACCGGACGTGGCCCGATCACCTTCGTGTCCGGTAAGGACGTCACCGGCAACTCGGCCCAGCTGATCGAAGCGTGGAACAAGGAGCACCCCGGCCAGAAGGTGTCCTTCGTCGAGCTGCCCGAGGAGTCGGACGCGCAGCGGCAGCAGTACATCCAGAACTTCGAGACGAAGTCGGACACCTACGGCGTGATCGCCACCGACGTGGTGTGGACCTCGGAGTTCGCCGCTCAGCAATGGATCGAGCCGCTGCCGGAGGACCAGTTCCAGACCGACAAGATGCTGGACCCGGTCGTCGAGGCGGCGGAGTACCGGGGCCAGCTCTACGGGGTGCCGAACTACACCGACGCCGGGCTGCTGTACTACCGCACCGACCTGCTGAAGAAGGCCGGCATCAAGGCGCCGCCGGAGACCTGGGAGGAGATGTGGGCACAGTGCCGCAAGATCCTCAAGCTGCCCGAGGCGAAGGACATGTCGTGCTATGCGGGCCAGTACGAGAAGTACGAGGGCCTGACGGTCAACTTCGCCGAGGCCATCCAGTCCGCAGGCGGGTCCATTGTGGGCAACGACGGCAAGCCGGCGCTCGACACCCCTGAGGCGAAGAAGGGCTTCAGCACCCTCGTCAACGGCTTCAAGTCCGGCATGATCCCGAAGGAAGCCATCACCTACGAGGAGGAGATCGGCAGGCAGGCGTTCCAGAAGGGCGAGCTGATCTTCCACCGGCAATGGCCGTACCAGTACCCGCTCGCGAACGCGCGGGACGGCTCGAGCGCGGTGGCGGGCAAGTTCGACGTCACGACGCTGCCGGGTATCGGCGGCGCCGAGGGCTCGTCCAGCCTCGGCGGCTGGAACCTTGCGGTGTCGTCGTTCACCAAGAACAAGGCCACCGCGCTCGACTTCATCAAGTTCGTGACCACCGAGGAGATGGAGCGCAGGAACCTGTACGCGAACGGTTTCGCGCCCGCCTACGCCTCGCTGTACGAGGACAAGCAGCTGATCAAGGACTTCCCGTACCTGCCCGAGCTGAAGCAGTCGATCCTGAGCGCACAGCCGAGGCCGCGGGTGGTGCGTTACGGCGACCTGACCGTCGCGATCCAGGAGGAGGCGTACGACGCGCTGACCGGTGAGCAGTCTGCCGAGGAGGCGCTCAACAGCCTCCAGTCCCGGCTGGCCGGACTCGTGAGCGGGCCCTGACATGGTCGCGATCAACCTGCGTCCGTCCGGCAGACGGCCGGGAGGTACGGAGTCGGTACGGCGAGCAGAGTCGGTCAAGCTCGGCTCCCTGCTCGTCGCGCCGACGATGCTGGTGCTGGCCGTCGTCATCGTCTACCCGATCCTGGCGGCGGTGCGGCAGTCGCTGTACGGCCGCGAGGGCATCGACCCGCAAACCGGGTTCTACACCAATGTGGATCCGTTCGTCGGCCTGAAGAACTATGCGGTGATCTTCACCGAGGCGGGCGCCCGGTTCTGGAACGCCTTCTACAACACCGTGTTCCTGACGGCGACCTCGGTCGCGCTGGAGACGGCGCTCGGCATCGGCATGGCGTTGATCATGCACCAGGCGCTGCGCGGCCGGGCGTTGATCCGGGCGAGCATTCTGGTGCCGTGGTCGATCCCGACGGCCATCGTCGCCCTGCTGTGGCGGTGGATCTTCAACGCCGACGGTGTCGCCAACGCGATCCTGCCCGGCAAGACTCTGTGGACGACGGAGGGCTTCCACGCGCAGCTCGCCGTCATCTTCGCCGAGACGTGGAAGACGGCGCCGTTCATCGGTCTGCTCGTGCTCGCCGGGTTGCAGATGATCCCGAGTGAGACCTACGAGGCGGCCAAGGTCGACGGCGCCGGGGCATGGCGGCGGTTCGTCAGCATCACGCTGCCGCTGGTGAAGCCGGCGCTGCTGGTCGCGGTGCTGTTCCGAATCCTCGACGCGCTCCGGATGTTCGACATGCCGTATGTCCTCATCGGACCGCACAAGGAGTCGGTCGAGACGCTGTCGATGCTGGCGCAGGACGAGGCGATGAACCTGAGCTTCGGCCCCAGCGCGGCGTACGCGGTGCTGTTGTTCCTGTTCGTGTTCCTCGTCGCGTTCACCTTCGTCAAGCTGCTCGGCGCCGACGTGGTCGGCGATGTCGCGCCGCCGACGTCTCGCCGGATGCGACGCAAGGCTCGGAAGAGGCAGGAGGTGAGCTCGTCATGACGACGTCCGAAGCGCCGACGACCACGGCTCCGGCCCCGGCGCCGGCCGAGCCGCAGCAGGGCACCAGGCCGGTGGGGACGCGCAAGCCACGGCGGCGGCGGTGGCCGATCACCCTCGGCGTGACCGGCGTCGTGGTGTTCTGCCTCGCGCCGTTCTACTGGATGGTGGTGTCGAGCCTGCGGCGGACGGCGGACATCTTCGACAAGTCGTTGCTGCCGTCGCCGCTGTCGTTCGAGAACTACGAGGCGGTGTTCGATCCGTCGCAGGGCTTCGTGCGTTCGCTGCTGAACAGCCTGATCGTGTCGGGAACGACGACGGTTCTCGCGTTGCTGATCGCGACGTTCACGGCGTATGCCATGGCACGGCTGGACTTTCCCGCCAAACGGCTGGTGCTGACGGCGATCATCGCGACGTCGATGTTCCCCGTCGTGTCCATCGTGATCCCGCTGCTCAAGATGTTCACCGCGATCGACTGGATCAACACCTACCAGGCGATCATCGCGCCGTCGATGTCGTTCACGCTGCCGCTCGCGGTGTGGATCCTGACGGCGTTCTTCCGGCAGATCCCGATCGAGCTGGAGTACGCCGCGATGGTGGACGGCTGCACCCGTGGCCAGGCGTTCCGCCGGATCATGCTGCCGCTGGCGGCGCCCGGCGTCTTCACCACGGCGATCATCACGTTCATCGCGGCGTGGAACGAGTTCCTGATCGCGCTGTCCATGACCAACAAGCCGAGCATGGCGACCGCGCCGGTCGCGATCTCGAAGTTCACCGGGGCCAGCGAGTTCCAAGTGCCGTTCGGCAGCCAGATGGCGGCCGGCGTGCTGGTCACCATCCCGCTGGTGATCCTCGTCGTCGTCTTCCAGCGGCGCATCGTCGACGGTCTCACCGCCGGCGCGGTGAAGTAACCAGTCCAAAGAACTAGGAGGGAAATGAACCAGGCATCGATCACACCGTGGTGGCGCAACGCCGTCATCTACCAGGTGTATCTGCGGAGCTTCGCCGATGGCGACGGTGACGGCATCGGCGACTTCGCTGGCCTGCTGTCGCGTTTGGACTATCTCGCCGACCTGGGCGTCGACGGCATCTGGCTCAACCCGTGCTTCCCGTCGCCGCAGAACGACCACGGCTACGACGTCTCCGACTACACCGGCATCGAGCCGGACTACGGCGACATGGCGACGTTCGACGAGTTCCTGGCGCAGGCACATGCGCGGGACGTCAAGGTGCTGCTCGACCTCGTGCCGAACCACTGCTCCACCGAGCACCCGTGGTTCAAGGAAGCGGTCGCCGCCGGGCCCGGCTCGCCGGAGCGAGAGCGGTTCCTGTTCCGCGATGGCAAGGGGGAGCACGGCGAACTGCCGCCGAACAACTGGCAGTCGGCGTTCGGTGGCCCGGCGTGGACCCGGGTCACCGAGCCGGACGGCACGCCGGGGCAGTGGTTCCTGAACTTCTTCGACTCCACCCAGGCGGACTTCAACTGGCGCCACCCCGACGTCGTCGAGCTGTTCGACGAGGTGCTGCGGTTCTGGTTCGACCGCGGCGTCGACGGCTTCCGCATCGACGTCGCGCACGGGCTGTTCAAGCACGCCGAGCTGCCGGACTGGCACGGCGGGCCGAACAACGAGTACGGCTGGAACCGGCAGGAGGTGCACGAGATCTACCGGCGGTGGCGCCGCATCGCCGACTCCTACGGCAAGGACCTGACGCTGGTCGGCGAGATCTGGGTGCCGACGGTCGAGGACCTGGCGCTGTACCTGCGTCCCGACGAGCTGCCGCAGGCGTTCTTCTTCGACCTGCTGATGCAGCCGTGGCAGGCGACGGAGTGGCGGCAGTCGATCGACCGCGCGTTCGCCGAGATCGGCTCGACGGGCGCGACGATCACCTGGACGCTCGCCAACCACGACGTGCACCGGGCGGTCACCCGCTACGGCATCGTGCGCGCCGACGAGGTGCCGGATGAGCTGGACCCGAGGCTGGCGAAGGTTCGCCCGCGCGGCGACGTCGACGTCCCGCTCGGCGAGCAGCGAGCCCGGGCGGCGATCACGGCGCTGCTGGCGCTGCCCGGCTCGCACTACCTCTACCAGGGCGAGGAGCTCGGCCTGCCCGAGGTGCTCGACATGCCGGACGACCAGCGGCAGGACCCGAGCTGGATCCGCACCGATGGCCTCGACGTGGGCCGGGACGGCTGCCGGGTGCCGCTGCCGTGGACGCCGGAGGCGCCGAGCTTCGGGTTCTCGCCACGCGATGCGGCCGAGACGCCGTGGCTGCGGCAGCCGGAGTGGCTCGCCAAGTACGCGATGTCCACTCAGGACGGTGACGAGGCGTCGATGCTGTCGCTGCACCGCACCGCGTTGCGGACCCGCAGGGCGGAGCCCGGCCTGCTCGGCGAGGACTTCCGCTGGCGCGACGCGCCGGACGAGGTGCTGTTCTTCGAGCGGGGCGACGGCGTCGCGTGCGTGGTCAACTTCGGCGCCACGCCGTTCCCGCTGCCCGAGGGGGCCGAGGTGCTGCTGAGCAGCGCCCCGCTCGACGGCGCATCGCTGCCGACCGACACCGCGGCCTGGCTGCGGCTGTCCGACTGAACACACATAGAGGGAGGGAGAAGAGCGTGGAGTACCGCACGCTCGGTAACAGTGGCTGCGTGGTGTCGGCGTTCGCGCTCGGCACGATGACCTTCGGTCAGGAGACCGACGAGTCCGGCAGCCACGCGCAGCTCGACCGGTTCACCGCCGAGGGCGGGACGTTCGTCGACACGGCGGACGTCTACGCCAACGGGGCCAGCGAGCAGATCATCGGCCGGTGGCTCGCCCAGCGGCCGTCGCGGCGGGACGAGATCGTGCTCGCCACCAAGGCGCGGTTTCCGATGGGCGAGGGCCGCAACGACGTCGGCACCTCGCGCAAGCACCTGGCGGCGGCGCTCGACGCGTCGCTGCGGCGGCTGGGGGTCGACAACGTCGACCTCTACCAGCTGCACGGCTACGACCCGCTCACGCCGCTGGAGGAGACGCTGCGGTTCCTCGACGACGCGGTGCGGGCAGGCAAGGTGCACTACATCGGACTGTCCAATTTCGCCGGTTGGCAGCTACAGCGAGCGGTCGATCTGGCCGCCGCTCGTGGCTTCGTGCCGCCGGTGACGTTGCAGCCGCAGTACAACCTGCTCGCCAGGGAGATCGAGTGGGAGATCGTGCCCGCCGCCATGGCCAACGGCCTCGGCGTGCTGCCGTGGTCACCGCTCGGCGGCGGCTGGCTCACCGGCAAGTACACCCGCGACGAGCGGCCGTCGGGGGCGACCCGGCTCGGTGAGAACCCCGACCGGGGTGTCGAGGGCTACGACCGCAGGGCGGCGAGCCAGCGCACCTGGGACGTCGTCGACGTGGTCGGCGACATCGCGACCGAGCGGGGAGTGCCGATGGCGCACGTCGCGCTGTCGTGGCTGGTCGACCGGCCGGGGGTGACGTCGGTGATCCTGGGCGCCCGCACCGAGGCGCAGCTCGTCGACAACCTCGGCGCGGCCGGGCTGGTGCTGACCGACGCCGAGCGCAAGCGTCTCGACGAGGCCAGCGACCCGGAGCCGGCGGACTACCCCTACGGCTCGATCGGCCGCGAGCAGCGGACCCGCGTCCTGTGAGTCGTCGCGAGTCCCACGTTCCGGTGCCGCGAGTCCCACGTTATGACGGCGTCGGGGGGAACGACGGCCGAGGTCCGAACGGCACGGCTGGGTGTCTTCGGGATCTTCGCTCTGTGCGGGGTGACGGTGGGGTTGTGGGGAGCCGCGCTGCCCGCTATCAACCACCGGCTCGACCTCGGTGAGGCACGCACGGGCACGGTGCTGCTCGCGACCGGCATGGGCGCGCTGGCGTCCATGCCGGTCGCGGGGCGGCTGTGCGACCGGCTGACCAGCCGTGGCGTGGTGGCGGTGGCCGGTCCGGTGTCGGCGCTGGCCCTGCTGGGGCCCGCGCTGGCGCCGTCGTACCCGGCGCTGCTGGTGGCGACCTTCGGGTTCGGGATCGGCATGGGCGCGATCGACGTGTCGATGAACACCCACGCCGTCAAGGTCGAGCAGCGTTACCCCCGGCCGGTGCTGTCGGCGTTCCACGGCGTGTGGAGCCTCGGCGGTGCCGCCGGGGGCGCCATCATCGCGTCGGGACTGGCGCTGTCGCTGAACATCCAGCACGTGATGGTGGCGGGCGCGCTCGCCGCCGCGTTGTTGTTCCGGCTGCCGGCGAACTGGCTGCTGACCGACGAGCGGGCGCGAGCCGAGGCGGCCCGGGCCCAGGAGGAGACGGCCGGCAGCGGCCGGTTGCCGCTCGGGCTGGTGATCGCGCTCGGTCTCGTCGCGTCCTGCTCGTTCATCAGCGAGGGTGCCGCGCTGGACTGGGGCGCGTTGCACGCGAACCGGGTGCTGGGGGCGGACCTGTCGTCGGCGTCGATCGCGTACATCGTGTTCACCGTCGCGATGACGGCCATGCGGCTGACCGGGGACCGGGTGCGGCACCGCTGCGGTCCGGTGTGGACACTCCGACTGTCGGCGAGTACTGCCGCCGCCGGGTACGGCCTGGTGCTGCTGTCGCCGATTGTGCCGTCGGGCGGGTTGTTCGTGGGCTATGCCGGGTGGTTCCTGGCCGGGCTCGGCCTCGCCGTGGTCGTTCCGGTGATCTTCGCCGGTGCCGGGTCGGGCGAGGCCGCGGGCAGCTCGCTGTCCAAGGTGACGACGTTCGGGTACGTCGGCATGCTCGCCGGGCCGTCGGTGATCGGTCCGCTCGCCGAGGCGACCTCGCTCGGCGTCGCGATGATCGTCCCCGCCGCACTCGTCACGAGCATGGCCATCGGCGGCCCGATGGCGCTTCGCCGGGTGTCCGCCCACCGCGAGTCCCACGTTCCGGAGGCGCGAGTCCCCTGATCCGGTGGCGCGAGTTCCGGGGACTCGCGACCCCGGATGTCGGGACTCGCGCCTGGCTACCGGGCGCTGCTGGCGGGGTCGAGCAGGAGTTCCCAGAGTCGCTCGGCGAGCAGCGTGTTGTCGGCGGGGGCGACGGTGCACCAGTCGGTGCCGTCGCCCCCGCGCTCGACCACCATCAGGTACCGACCGGCGTCGGTGTCGTGGCAGGCGACGACGTGGCTCGCGCGCTCGCGGGCGCCGGACGCCCCGAGGCGCTCGACGCCGAACTGGCCCTTGGCGACCGTGCCGAGCAGCATGCCCGCCAGCTCCTGCGCCGAGTACAGGTCCACGCCGCGATCCTGCAACGCGCCGACCAGCGCGTGCGCGTCGCCGCGCGCCCGCACCGCCGCCTCGGTCAGCAGCGCGTACGGCAGCGTGACCGACTGCCCGACCCCGGCGGGCAGCTCGCCCGCCACCGACACCGCCGACTCCGCGAGGGTGTCCGCCCGGGCCGGGATGAGCCAGAACTCGTCCCCGTCGACGATGCCGAGCACCGCGTCGTCGCCCCGGCTCGCCACGAGACCGTGCACCCGATGCTCCGCCCACAGCCAGATGTCGACGCAGCGCTCCGGCGCGGCGAGCAGGCCGAGCTGGTCGAGCAGCGCGCCCGCGAGCCGGTGGTCGCGCGCGAGCCCACGTCGCTCCAGCGCCGCCCACGCCTGACCGGCCAGCTCCGCGCGTTCGGCGTGGGTGACGCCGGGGCTCGGCACGCCGAGCGCGACGTGGCGGGGCCCGAGCCGCTCGGCCTCCCACACCACGTCCAGTTGGAGTACCGACAGCGCGATCGGGGTGTCGATCACAGGGTGTCCCGTCTGTCGTCGCCGGACTCGATCGCCTCGGCGGCGTCCGCCTCGGCCTCCTCCGCCATCGTGCCGACGTCGAAGTCGTGCCGGGCGCCGTCCGTGACGGGTGTCGCCGCTCGTCCCCGGTCCGGCTCGGCGCTCACCGCGCCCGCGATGCCGGCCGCGCCCATGGCGGCCGCCGTCGCGGCCACGCCGTCCGTACCGGACGAGCGGTGCGTGCTCTCGCCGCCGCCGGTCGTCGACTGCCGCTCGACCGGCGAAGGGCTCGCGGCCATCGGCGCGGTCGTGGTCCCGCCGTGGTCCGGGTCGGGGTCGGAGATCGCGTCCGCCGCTGCCGCCATCGCCTGGTACCCGGCCTGGGCGCCGCCGCCCGGCGACCGGGGCGGCCCGGCGTCGGCGAGCACGATCGCGCCCGGCTCGCTGATCGGCCTGATGCCGCCGAGCGCCTCGCCGCAGGATCCGGCGAGCTGGTTGAGCGCGTCGACTGCCTGGTCCCGGGCCGTCGACGCGGCCCGCACGACGGCGGCGTGATCGGTTTCGTGCCCGATCAGGTCGGCCAGCATGTCGACGGCGTTGAGCCCCTCCGCGCCCGCGCGCAACGTCTGCGAGTCGGGCAGCGTGTTCAGCGCCCGGCTGAACGCCTCGCTGAGCTCGAACGCCGCCTGCGCGGTGCCGGTGAGCTTGTCGGTCGCCTCGGCCGCGAAGTCGGCGCTGGCCGCCATGACGCCCTGCGCGATCGACGCCCCCTCGCTCTCCCATGCCACGCCGAGCTTGCCCAGCTGCTCGCGCAGCGTGTCGTCGGCGTGGCCGACCGCGGCGGCGACGGCCGCGACGGCGTCGACCGCGTTCGCCATGGTCGATGTGCCGCTGCCGGACCGCAGCATGTCGATCTCGAGTGCCAGCATCTCGACCGTGTAGCCGTCGAAGCGCAGTTGCGTGACCATGTCGAGCGGGCTCATCCGCATGGTGCCTCCTAACCCTGCTGCCGCAGTGCGTCGACGGCGGCCGTCGCCGCCCGTTTCGTGAGTGAGCAGGCATGCTGGTGCGGGAACTCGCCGGTGTAGGCGGTGCCGAACCGCACCAGCAGCGACTGCGACTGCCCGACGCCGACCACGACGTCGCAGTGGTCCGTCGGCTGCGACTCCGGGAACACCGTCAGCGCGGGGAACCCGGCGACGGCGGCCGGTTCGGCGGCCATCGTGGCCGGTCGCGCGCGGTTGCCGGTGATCCAGGTGGCGATGCCCGCGTCGGCCACCGCCGTGACCTGCAGGTCGTACATCGGTTCGAGCTGGTGTTGCGAGAGCACGCAGGTCGCGCCGTCCTCGGTCCCGATCTGCTGCGGCCGCTGGGTGATGCCGAGCCGGTTGAGCGAGCCACGGCTGAACAGCGTGCAGGGGTCGACGCCGTCGAGGCTCAGCTCGGCGGGCCGGGGCGGCAGCTCGGCGATGGCGTGCGCCGCCTCGTACGCCGGCGGGTTGCCAGGCGGCAGCGGGTCCGGCTGCGGGGAGGAACAGCCGGCCAGCAGGGCGAGCAGGACGACCGCGCTACCAGGCCGCACCGCGGTCCTCGAAGGCGTCGGCCGAGCAGTCCTCGTTGAGCTGGTAGCGCTGCGCGGCCTCGCGGAGCTGGAGCGCGAGCTGTTGCAGCGTGCGCAGGTACGCCTTGGCCTTGCCGAGCTGTGAGTCGTCGCCGTCGACCACCGCGGCGTTCCACGCGGTCGCCACGTTGGCGCTGACCTCGTTCTCCGCCGGCGGGTCGATGCGCATCGCCGTCTCGTGCGCCATCAGCGCGGCGCTGAGCGCCTCCGCCCGATCGGAGACGATGCTCGCCGCCGCGAGCACCTCCTCCGGCTCCAGCGAGAGGCTGGTGGTGCCGGTCGCGCCGAGCACGTCGCCGGCGATGCCCTCCGCCGGGATGCCGCCGGTGCTGTCGTTGCCGTGACCGCGTGACGTCGACATGCCGTGAAACCCCCTGCGTCTACGGACGGTAGCCGAACACTTTCGATCGGCAAGGCTACCAAGCTCGCGACGCCGCTGGGGACGGTTAGGAGGAAGTCGCGGGCAGCGTGACCTCGCCCTTGACCGCCGCGCTCCCGATGTCGGTGCGGTGATGCCCGCCGGGCAGATGCACCGCCGCGAGCCGCTCGTACGCCTGCTCGCGGGCCGCCGCGAGGTCGCCGCCGGTGCCGACGACGGACAGCACGCGGCCGCCGCTGGACACGACGGCGCCGTCGTCGCGACGCCGGGTGCCCGCGTGCAGCACCCCGGCCAGGTCGGCGCCGGTGATGACGTCGTCGACGCGCGGGCGGCCGGGATAGCCCTCCGCCGCGACCACGACCGTGACGGCCGCGCCCGGCTCCCACTCCAGCGGCGGCTGCTCGGCGAGCGTGCCGGTCGCCGTCGCGTGCAGCAGCGTCGCCAGCGGGCTCCGCAGCAGCGCCAGCACCGCCTGCGTCTCCGGGTCGCCGAACCGGCAGTTGAACTCGATCACCTGCGGGCCGTCCGACGTCAGCGCCAGCCCGGCGTAGAGCAGGCCGGAGAACGGCGTGCCCCGCGCGGCCAGCTCGTCGACGACCGGCTGCACGATGCGCGTCACGATGTCGTCGACGAGGTCGTCAGGCGCCCACGGCAGCGGGGCGTAGGCGCCCATGCCGCCGGTGTTCGGCCCGGTGTCGCCGCCGCCGACGCGCTTGAAGTCCTGCGCGGGCAGCAGCGGCCGCACCGTGGTGCCGTCGACCAGGCAGAACAGCGACGCCTCCGGGCCGTCGAGGAAGCTCTCCAGCAGGACCGGGTGGCCGCCGTCGAGCAGCGTCAGCGCGTGCTTGCGCGCCTGGTCGTAGTCCGCCGTGACGACGACGCCCTTGCCCGCCGCGAGCCCGTCGTCCTTGACCACCCAGGTCGGCCCGAACCGGCCGAGCGCGGCGTCCAGGTGCGCCGGGTTGTCGACCACCTCGGAGGTCGCGGTCGGCACCCCGGCGGTCGTCATGACGTCCTTCGCGAACGCCTTGGAGCCCTCGATACGCGAGGCGTCCTTCGACGGCCCGAAGCAGGCGATGCCCGCCTTGCGCACCGCGTCGGCGGCGCCCACGACCAGCGGCGCCTCCGGGCCGATCACGACCAGGTCGGCGCGCCAGTCGGTGGCCAGCGCGGCCACCGCGGCGGCGTCCTTCACGTCGACGGACTGCGGCTCCGCCAGCGTGGCCGTGCCCGCGTTGCCCGGCGCGCAGGAGAGCGCCGAGATCCGGGGATCGCCGGACAGGGCGAGGACGATGGCATGCTCACGGGCGCCGGAGCCGATAACCAGGACACGCACGGGAGCAGGGTAGCGCCACCCGAGGCGCGGCCGGTGAATAGGACCCGCATCACGTCCGACCTGCTCTGACGCGTCGTGCGTGCTACACAGAACCGGTGGCTACTTCCGCACGTGTGCTAGTGACGACGATGCTGCTCGGCGTGACGGCCGCGCTCGCCGGCTGCGGTGACGGCGCGAGCGAGGCGCAACCGTCGCCGAGCACGTCCGCGACGTCCTCATCGGCGCCCGCGCCGACGCCGGAGCGGCCCGACCCCAGGGCGGCCGTCGTCGACCTGATCAACACCTTCCACCTGGCGGTCGACGCCGACAAGGCCGGACGGGCGTGCACGCTGCTGACGTCGCAGCTACAGGGCGTCTACGCGCGAAACCCCGGCGCGAGCAGCTGTGAGGAAGGCATCCACCAGCTCCACGACGAGCTCGGCAGCACGAAGCTGTCGTCGCTGCTGTTCGCCCCGTCCGACGTCGAGTTCATGAAGCACGGCAAGCAGGCCGTGATCAGCCACGAGCTGATCGCCAAGCGCAACGGCACCGACCCCGACGAGACGAACTCGTACAACCTGGAGCGCGAGCGCGGCGGCTGGAAGATCTCCTACATCGGCTGACGCCCGCCGCCGTGGCCGCGCGGACCACGGCGGCAGGCGATGGCGTCAGTCGCCGTCGGTCTCGCCCGCGATGAACCGCTCGACCGCGTTGTGCGCCTCGGAGTCGTTGTACTGCACCGGCGGCGACTTCATGAAGTACGAGGACGCCGACAGGATCGGGCCGCCGATGCCCCGGTCCTTGGCGATCTTGGCGGCGCGCACCGCGTCGATGATGATGCCCGCCGAGTTCGGCGAGTCCCACACCTCGAGCTTGTACTCCAGGTTCAGCGGCACGTCACCGAACGCGCGGCCTTCGAGCCGGATGTATGCCCACTTCCGGTCGTCGAGCCACGGCACGTAGTCCGACGGTCCGATGTGGACGTCGGCCTTCTGCATCTCGTGCGGGATCTGCGAGGTCACCGACTGGGTCTTGGAGACCTTCTTCGACTGCAACCGCGTCCGCTCCAGCATGTTCTGGAAGTCCATGTTGCCGCCGAAGTTGAGCTGGTAGGTGCGCTGCAGCTCGACGCCGCGGTCCTCGAACAGCTTCGCCAGTACCCGGTGCGTGATGGTCGCGCCGACCTGCGACTTGATGTCGTCACCGACGATCGGGAGGCCCGCGTCGGTGAACTTCTGCGCCCACTCCGGGTCGGACGCGATGAACACCGGCAGCGCGTTGACGAACGCCACCCCGGCGTCGATGGCGCACTGGGCGTAGAACTTGTCCGCGTCCTCCGAGCCGACCGGCAGGTAGGACACGAGCACGTCGGCGCCCGACTCCCGCAGCGCGGCGACGACGTCGACCGGCGACTCGTCGGCCTCCGTGATCGTCTCGCGGTAGTACTGCCCGAGCCCGTCATAGGTATGGCCGCGTTGCACGCTGACGCCGAGTGGCGGCACGTCGGCGATCTTTATCGTGTTGTTCTCGCTCGCGACGATCGCCTCGGACAGGTCGCGGCCGACCTTCTTGGCGTCGACATCGAACGCGGCGACGAACTCGACATCGCCTACGTGGTAGCCGCCGAACCGCACGTGCATCAGACCGGGCACGCGCACGGTGGGATCGGCGTCCCGGTAGTAGTGCACGCCCTGCACGAGGGAGGCCGCACAGTTTCCGACGCCAACGATGGCCACCTTCACAGTCTGGCCGCTTTCGCCCATGCCGGGTTCTCCTTCACTACGTGATGTGGATATGTCGTGCTTCTCGGCGGCGCGTCTCAGCCGTGCTGACCGCGCTGCTCCGCCTGTTCGTTGGCGATGAGCTCGTTGAGCCACCGCACCTCCCGTTCGCTGCTTTCGAGCCCGAGCCGGTGCAGCTCGCGGGTGTAGCGATCGATCCTCTCTTCGGCCCGAGCCAGCGCCGCCCGCAAGCCCTCGCGCCGCTCCTCGACCCGCCTGCGCCTGCCCTCGAGGATGCGCATCCTGACGTCAGCCGGGGTTCGGGAGAAGAACGCGAGATGGACGCCGAAGCCCTCGTCGTCCCAGGTCTGCGGACCGGCGTCACCGAGCAGCTCGGCGAACCGTTCCTTGCCGTCCGCGGTGAGCTTGTAGACCCGCCGCGCCTTGCGCCCCCAGGCGCGATCGTGGTCGGCCGCCGAGTCGGACTCCTCCGCGATCCAGCCAGCCCGCTGCAACCGGCGTAAGGTCGGATACAGCGAGCCATAGGAGAACGTGCGGAACATGCCCAGCGTGTCGTGCAAGCGCTTGCGCAGCACATAGCCGTGCATCGGCGCCTCGTGCAGCAGCCCGAGGATCGCGAACTCCAGCATCCGGCACCTCCTTCGCTCTCCCCGCTCGAACGGCCGTCGTTGGTTTATCGGTGCAATCTAGCGACCAAGTATATCGCGCCGATACATCGATCCTAGCCGAACCGCGCGTGGGATGTGGCGAATACCGCCGTGGCCGAGGTGAGCACAGCCTCGATCGTCGGCTGAGCCTGTGGCCAACCCCCTCGGTGCACGTACGCTGTTCTCGTGCGGAACCAGCGGCAGATCGTCGACTACGCGTTGCGGCGCAGGGCGCTACTCGGGCGCTGGCGTGCCGGTCACGTCGACCGCAGTGAGATCTGCGACGCGAACCCGTACCTCACCCGGGCCGCCCGGTTCCACGGCGAGTCGGTCGAGCACCCGTGCCCGGTGTGCGCGAAGCACCGCATGTCGCTGGTCGCGTGGGTGTTCGGCGATGAGCTCAAGCAGGCGTCAGGCTCGGCGCGTAAACCGGACGAGCTGGAACAGATGGCGGAGCTGTTCACCGAGTTCACCGTCTACGTCGTCGAGGTCTGCCTGGCCTGCGGCTGGAACCATCTGGCACTGTCCTACGTCGTCGGCACCGGCGAGCCGGGCACGAGCGCCCCCGCGCCGCGCACCCGGCCCCGGAAGTCCGCGACCCCGTGACCTCTGCGTAGACGCACAATTGCCTCCCCCGTTGCCGATGCCGAGTAGGCGTGTGCTGACAATGTTCACCCTAGAGACTGATTCGTGACAGACCGCAGCTCAGGACGGCACTTCATGGACGGCGACGCGCAGTGGCCAGGTAGCGACCAGGATCGCGGCCCGAACCCGCGCTGGCCAGCCGGCGACGACCCGCGCTGGCCATCCGGCGGGGAGCAGGGCAGGCAGCGGCCGCAGCACGGGCATGGTGGCGAGCGGCAGGGTCCGAGTCATCCCGGTCACGATCCGCGCCAGCCGGGGCCACCCCCGGGACGCCCGTCCGGCCTGCCGCCGGGCGGACGCGCGCAGCCGCGCCGGACGCCGCCACCCGGCGGTCCCCGTCAGCCGGGTGGTCCGCCTCCCGCGGGCCCACCACCCGGCGCGCCGCCGCCGCGCGGCCGCCCCCCGGTAGGCCCGCCGGGAGGCCAGCCGCCGCAGCACGACCCCTACGCCACCGAGATGTTCCCGCCCGCGAACCGAGGCTACGAGCCGGAGTATCGCGAGCCGGAGCTGCTGACCCATGCCCATGGCATGGCCCCGGCATGGCAGCAAGACCACGCCGCGCAACAGCGGTTCGACGCGTTCGCCCCCGACGCCGACCCCGAGCCGGGACCGCCCGGCGACGAGGAGGTCACCGAGCTGGCGCACGTCGGCCTGAGCAAGCAGGAGCGACGCAGACGCGTCATCCGCTGGGGCATCTACGGGTCGATCGTCGGGTTCGTGCTGCTGCCGATCGCGATCTTCACCATCATGTACTTCTTCGTCGACGTGCCGTCGCCGTACGAGGTCGCCGCGACGCAGAACAAGACGGTGACCTACACCTACGACGACAGCAGCCTGATGGCGAAGGACATGCAGAGCGGGAACCGCGTCATGCTCCAGCCGGAGTCGATCACCGAGGTGGTCAAGCACGCCGCCATGGCGGCCGAGGACGAGACCTTCCAGACCAACCCGGGCTTCGACATCCTGGGCATCCTGCGTGCCGTCAAGAGCCAGCTCACCGGCGGTTCCGGTGGTGGCTCGACGATCACGCAGCAGTACATCAAGAACGCCACCGGCGACGACGACGTGACGATCACGCGGAAGGCGACCGAGATCGTCACGGCGTTCAAGCTCAGCAACCAGATGAGCAAGCAGGAGATCATCACCGGCTACCTGAACACGATCTACTTCGGCAGGGGCGCCTACGGCATCCAGGCCGCGGCGCAGTCGTACTTCGGCACGGACGCCGAGAAGCTGACGACGGCGCAGGCCGCGTACCTCGCGGGCATCATCCAGGCCCCGAGCAATGGTGACGAGTACTCCTACGTCAGGGAACGCTGGAACTACGTGCTGGACCAGATGGTCCAGAACCAGTGGATCTCGCCGAGCGAACGGGCGTCGGCGAAGTTCCCCATGCCGATCAGCCTCAGCAAGGCCGAGATACCGGAGTTCAGCGGCCCGCGCAGCAACCTGAAGGCCGCGCTGTCGGAGGAGCTCGCCTCGCTGGGCTACTCGGAGGAGCAGGTCCGCAGCGCCGGCTACACCATCCACACCACCATCGACCGCCGGGCGCAGCGCATCGCCGAAAACGTGGTGGAACAGGTGATGAAGGGCCAGCCGACGAAGCTGCATGAGGCGTTCGTCGCCCAGGACCCCCGTACCGGCGGGGTCAAGGCGTACTACGGCGGGCCGTACGACCAGACCGACTACCTCAACTGGGCGGACCAGGCGCGCAACCCCGGTTCGACGATGAAGGCGTTCGACTTCGTCGGCGCGCTCAAGCTGGGCATCGGCCCATGGCATACCTACAACGGCACCTCACCGCGCAAGTTCGGGGACGTCGTCGTCCGCAACTCCGAGGGAGACCAGTGTCCCGACTGCACCGTGTTCGAGGGCATGAAGCGCTCCATCAACACGGTGTTCTACGACATGGTCTACAACGACGTGCACCCGCGCGGGGTGGTCAAGGCCGCGCACCAGGCCGGCATCAGCAACGACTCGTCGGTGAGCGACCTCGACGGCAACATCGCCATCGGCGGTGGTGACAACAAGATCACGCCGCAGGACATGGCCGCCGCGTACTCGACGTTCGCCGCCAACGGCATCCGGCGGGACTCCCATCTGGTGAGCAAGATAACCACGCCGGACGGCGACGTCGTCTACCAGGCCGACCGGTCGGGCGAGCCCGCGTTCTCGCCCGATCCGCAGAAGAGCAAGCAGATCGCGGGCAACGTCACGATGACGCTGGAGCCGGTGCTGGGGCACTCGGACCTGCGCTGCGGCGACGGCCGTGACTGCGCGGGCAAGACCGGCACGCACGAGGCGCCGGGGTATCCCGGCCAGAACTCACAGGCGTGGATGGTCGGTTATGCGAGGCAGATCTGCGCGGCGGCCTGGGTCGGCGACTCCGCTCTCGAACCGGCCACGGACAAGTACGGCTCCCCGCTCTACGGCTCGACCCTGCCGGGCGACATCTGGCAGATGTTCATGAACCAGTATCTCGACGGCACGCCCGAGTTGTCGTTCCCCGAGGTCGAGGTGATCGGCGAGCCGCCACCGCCGCCACCCGAGCCGGAACCGACGTACACGACGACGACCGCGCCGGAGGAGACGACCACGACGACGGCGCCGGAGGAGACGACCACGACGACCACCGAGCCGGAGGAGACGACCACGACGGAGGAGGAAGACGAGCCGCCCGGCAATGGCAATGGCGAGGGCGGCAGCATCTTCCCGGGCTGATGCCGGCGTCGGACCGACCGACGACGAGCGCCCACGGCGACCTGCGGTAACGTCCTGGCGTGGCTTCTCCCTCAGCGCGTCCGTGGCTCGGTGAGCACACCCGGAGCGAGGCTGACCGGGTGATCCCGACGTGGACCGAACCGCTCGCCGCGGCGGCGAGCAAGCCGGTCGGCGGACCGCTCGGCGGCCACGCGCTCGTCGGGCGGCACTGGTTCTGGACCCCGCTGCGCGTCGTGCTGATGCTCGGCGTCGTCATGCTGATGTTCGCCTGGTTCGGCAAGGCGGCGTGCATCCAGCAGACCGGGAGCGGGGACGGCGCCGCCACTCTCGACTGGAGCGCGGACCGGCAGTACGTCGCGATGTGCTACTCCGACATCGTGCCGCTGTACGGGGCGGAGCGGCTCGACACCGAGGGCTTCTTCCCCTACAAGGACGGCTGGCTCGAGCTCGACGCGGGCAACGGCAGCACGATCAGCGTCACGGTCACCGGCCACGGCGAGTGGTACCGGGTCGCGGGCGATGTCACCGCCGAGGACGCCAACGGCGCCGAGTACCAGATCACCCCGGAGAACCGGTTCAAGCCCGTCGGCGACACGCTGCGGTTCGCCGACGGCCGCGTGGTCGAGCTCGGCGCCGAGGACGAGATCAGGTTCATGGAGTACCCGGTGCTGACCGGGTTGTTCCAGTGGGCGACGGCCAAGCTGACGCACACCTGGCTGGACGGGGTGCGGGCCGGACTCCTGCCTGGCGCGCTCCCGGTCGCGATCTACTTCGACCTCGCCGCGCTGTTCCTCGGCTTCGCCTGGCTGGTCACGGTGTGGGCGGTCGCTCGCACCGCGCGCCGCCGACCGTGGGACGCGGCGCTCGTCGCGCTGTCCCCGCTCGTCGTCGCGCACGCCTTCACCAACTTCGACACGCTCGCGACCGCCTGCGCGGCCACGGCGGTGCTCGCCTGGTCCCGGCGACGACCCGGGCTGGCGGGCGTGCTGATCGGCATCGGGGCGTCGCTGAAGCTGTACCCGCTGTTCCTGCTCGGGCCGTTGCTCGTGCTGTGCCTGCGCGCGGGCAAGCTGCGCGCGTGGGGGCGCTGCGCGGTGGCCGCCGTCGGCACGGCCGCGGCGGTGAACGTGCCGTTCGCGCTGCTGTTCCCGGACGGCTGGCGGGAGTTCATCCGGCTCAACGCCGAACGCGGCATGGACCCGGACTCGCTCTACAACGTGGTGCGGGTGTTCACCGGCTGGGAGGGCTTCGACGGCCCGCTCGCGGCAGGCCAGACGCCGACCACGCTCAACACCGTCGCCGGGGTGCTGTTCCTGCTGTGCTGCCTGGCGATCGCCGTCGTCGCGTTGCAGGCTCCGGTGCGGCCCCGGCTGGCGCAGCTCGGGTTCCTCGTCGTGGCGGCGTTCCTGTTGACCAACAAGGTGTGGAGCCCGCAGTTCTCGCTGTGGCTGGTGCCGCTCGCGGTGCTGGCCATCGGGCACTGGCGGCTGCTGCTCGGCTGGATGACGATCGACGCGCTGGTGTGGGTGCCTCGGATGTACTACTACCTCGGCACCGACGACATGGGGCTGCCCGAGGAGTGGTTCGTCGGCGCGGTCGTGCTGCGCGACCTCGCGGTGCTCGGGCTGTGTGCGCTGATCGTGTACGAGATCTACCGGCCGAGCACCGACCCGATGCGAGCCGGCGGCGAGGACGACTCGGCGGGCGGTGTGCTCGACCGCGCCCGCGACGTGGTGACCCTCCGCCTCAGCCGCCCACCCGCACCCCCCGACGAGGAAGTCGCCCCCGCCGAGACACCCGCCCGGTAGCGCCCTGCGTCGTGTCCCGCGCTCCTGCCGTCGTGTCCTGCACTCAGGCCCGCGTGTCCGGCGTTCGCGACGCCGTGTTCGGCGTTCAGGCGGCCTTGCGGAGGTAGGCGATGTCGTCGGCCTGACCGTCGCCGGGGGTCTCGACGAGGACGGGGGCACCGGCGGCGGCCGCGACGTCCGCCAGCAGCTGCGGGTCGATGGTGCCGTCGCCGCCGACGACGTTGGCGTGCCGGTCGCGGCCCGAGCCGAGCTCGTCGCGCGAGTTGTTCAGGTGCACCAGGTCGATCCGGCCGGTGATCGCCTTGACCCGCTCGACCGCGGTCTCCAGGTCCCAGCCCGCGGCGTACGCGTGACAGGTGTCGAGGCAGAACCCGGGATCGAAGTCGGCCACCGCCTCCCACAGCCGCGCGAGCATGTCCAGGTCGCGCGCCATGGCGTTGTCGCCGCCCGCCGTGTTCTCGATCAGGATCGGCACGTCGAAGCTGGCCCGCTCGAACAGCTTGCGCCAGTTCTCGATGCCCGCCGCCGGGTCCTCCCCCTTGCGCACGTGACCGCCGTGCACGATCAGCCCGCGTGCGCCCACCGCCGCGGCGGCCTTCGCGTGCTGCGTGACCAGCTTGCGGGACGGGATCCTGATCCGGTTGTTCAGCGACGCCACGTTCACCAAGTACGGCGAGTGGATGTACACCTCGACGTCGGACGCGGTGAGCTCGTCCGTGAACGGGTGCGGTTTCGGGGCCTTCCAGTCCTGCGGGTCGGCGAGGAAGAACTGGACGATCTCGGCATCGCGCTCGCGGGCAGCCGCCAAGGGGTCGCCGTCACGGACGTGCGCGCCAATAAGCATGGCGCGAGCCTATCCGAGCCGACTCTCAACGCTCTGCCGAGTGAACTACCGGCCGAGGGCTTCGCGGCAAGCACCCGTTCCGGTTAGGTTTCCAACCCGGAGGAGCGCCAACCAGGTCGCGGGGTGTCAGTCGTTCGTGAAAGGACACCAAGGTGAAGCGATATCTCGGTGCGGCGCTGGCCGCGTTCGTGCTCGGCTGCGTCGGCCCGGTGACGACGGGAGCCGCGCAGGCAGCGGAGCAACCTGACGACGGGTCGTCACTGCTCACGCCGGTCACCGGGACGCTCGGCGCGCTGACCGGCCAGCAGCCCGCGCCGGCCAGCGGGACGCTCGTGACCGACGCGGTCCAGCGGGTCGCCGACACACCCCGGCGGTTGCTGACCGGGGTCGTGCGCAGCAACGCCCTTGCCGAGCCGCCGGAGCTGCCAGAGACACCCGAGGTGCCCGAGGCACCCGCGCCGCCGGAGCAACCTGCACCGCCGCCGGCGCCCGAGCCGCCCGAGACCACCCCGCCCGCTGACGCCCCTGCCGACCTCCCAGCCGTTCCGGTCGCCCCGGCTGCCGACGAGGTCCCGGCACCAGTCGAGGACGACGTCACGGAACCGGAACACCGCCAACCGGCGCAGGTCCAACCGGCGGCAGCGGAGCGGCCGTCCGCCGTCACACCCGATCGCACCAACCCCCGTGGGCCGATGCTGGGCGCTGCGGCCGACCACGGCAGCACCACCGACCCCGACCCCGCTGCCGCCGAGCAGCCGAAACCCGTCTCGAAGACGCCGACCGACGTCCGGGCGGACGCCGTGTCGCTGGCCCAGATCACCCGGACGCCGTTCGTGCTCGCGATGGCCCTGCTTACTGCGGTTGGCCTAGTGACGGTACGGCGAGTGATCACAGCGAGATAGAGTTTCGCGAGCGAGCGTCACGGAGTGCACCTTGTCACGTTGTTTTAACCAGTGAGCCATTGCACACTGGGTGACATCGACGAGGGCAAGGTTGGTCACATGGGCAAGCTGAGGCGCAACGTGGCAGCAGGCGCGACGACGATGCTCGTCGCGACGTCAGCGATGATCGCGTTCCCCGGTTCGGCGGCGGCGGTGGATCCGCTGGTCGCCGACCGCTGCGGCCAGACGCTGAAGGGCGCTGCGGGATCACCGTTGTCGCTCGACCTGGCCTCCGCGCTCGGCATCCCGGCCGCGCCGAAGGTCAACCTCGGAACCGTGGCCGAAGGCACGCGGACCTACTCCCTCAGCAACACCGAACTGGCCGACGCCCTCACCGGCATCTCGCTGCTCGGCACCACGCTGCCCAAGGTGTGCGGGCTGACCGTCACCGGCGTGGACCAGACCAGCGGGCCGCTCGAGGACGCGACGCAGACCGTCAAGAAGACCGCGGACTCGCTGACAGGCGCGGTCAACGACGGCACCGAGACCGTGCGGAAGGCCACCGAACCGGTCACCGACGCCGTCGGCGGACTTCTCGGCGGTGACTCCCCCGGCCCGGGTGGCGAAGGCCCGAAGTCCGGCCCCGGCCCGAGCGACGGCCCCGGCAAGCAGACGGGCGACGGCGGCGACTCGCGGACCGGCTCGTCTGACCAGCGCGTGCCCGGCCCGACGAGCCCGCCGGTCGAGCGCAGCGCCAGCGGCTACAGCGCGCCGTACTACAGCGCCTTCTCGCCGATGAGCGCGTTCTCGTCGTTCCCGTACCGCAACGCCTCCTTCTACTCCCACGCTCCCGGCCTCCGCTACGGCTCCGGCTTCGGCGACTACGCCCCGTCCTTCGGCGTGCTTGGCCAGGGCGGCGCGGAGACCAGTGCGGTCAGCAACGCCGGTAGCGCGGACGCGCTGCCCACGACGAACAGCCGCGTCGGCCTGCCGGTGCTGCTCGCCGTGCTCGCGCTGGCGGCGGCGAGCGCGGGCCTGGTGCGCACCTGGGTGCTGCGGGGCATCGCTCGCAGCCACTGACGCCGATCACTCCGGAGTGTCGCGGCGGCCCATGTGCGGGTCTCGCTGCCGCGCACGGTAAGATGACGCGTTGACTAACCCTCCTGCCACGGATGGTCCGTGGCCGCTGTAGCCCACAGGAGGTGAGTGGTTTTGTCACGTCATTACGAGGTCATGTTGATCCTCGACCCCACCCTCGACGAGCGAACCGTTCCCAGCACGCTGGAGAACTACCTCAAGGTGATCCGCGATGCGGGCGGCACCGTCGAGCAGGTCGACGTCTGGGGCCGCCGCAGGCTCTCCTTCGAGATCGCCAAGCAGAGCGAGGGCATCTACGCCGTGCTCGATCTCAACGCGACGCCCGAGGCGGTCAAGGAGATGGACCGGCAGCTCTCGCTGCAGGAGATCGTGCTGCGCACCAAGGTCCTCCGCCGTGACACCAAACGTTCCGTCGCGAAGGCTTGAGGTGATTCGCCATGGCCGGTGACACCATCATCACGGTTGTCGGCAACCTGACCGCCGACCCGGAACTGCGCTTCACGCCGTCCGGCGCCGCCGTCGCGAACTTCACGGTCGCGTCGACGCCGCGCATCTTCGACCGGCAGGCCGGAGAGTGGAAGGACGGCGAGGCGCTGTTCCTGCGCTGCAACATCTGGCGGCAGTCGGCGGAGAACGTCGCCGAGTCGCTGAGCAGGGGCACCCGCGTGGTCGTGCAGGGCAGGCTCAAGCAGCGCTCCTTCGAGACGAAGGAAGGCGAGAAGCGCACCGTCGTCGAGCTCGAGGTCGACGAGATCGGCCCGTCGCTGCGTTACGCCACCGCCAAGGTGAACAAGGTCAGCCGGGGCGGCGGCGGATTCGGCGGCAACTCCGGCGGTGGCGGCGGCTCCGCACCGGCCGACGACCCGTGGGGCTCGGCGCCCGTCGCGGGCGGCCAGGGCGGCGGCTTCTCCGATGAGCCGCCCTTCTGACGCCAGCCGTCGACATCTGAACGGAACCCAAGACATAACCCAGGAGAGCTACCGTGGCCAAGCCACCCATTCGCAAGCCGAAGAAGAAGGTCTGCGTGTTCTGCAAGGCGGAGAAGAAGGGCCGCCCAGAACTGATCGACTACAAGGACACCGCGCTGCTGCGCAAGTACGTCTCCGACCGCGGCAAGATCCGCGCTCGCCGGGTGACGGGCAACTGCAGCCAGCACCAGCGTGACGTCGCCATCGCGGTCAAGAACTCGCGTGAGATGGCGTTGCTCCCCTACACCTCGACCGCGCGCTGAGTAGAAGGAGGACGTCATGGCGAAGATCATTCTGACTGCCGACGTGGCGAACCTCGGCGGTCCCGGGGACATCGTCGAGGTCAAGGACGGCTACGCGCGCAACTACCTGTACCCGCGCGGGCTCGCGATGCGGGCCACCAAGGGTGCCGAGCGGAACATCGAGACGATCCGCCGTTCGCAGGAGACTCGTCGCATCCGCGACCTCGACCACGCCAAGGAGGTCAAGGCGACGCTCGAGGGTCTCGGCAACGTTACGCTCGAGGCGAAGGCGTCCGAGGGATCGAAGAAGCTGTTCGGCTCGGTCACCGCGGCCGACGTCGCCGCCGCGGTCAAGGCCGCCGGCGGGCCGGTGCTCGACAAGCGCAACATCCAGCTCGGTGGCCACATCAAGACGCTGGGCGTCTACCCGGTCACCGTGCGGCTGCACCCGGACGTCTCGGCGGACTTCCGCGTTGACGTCACCGCGCGCTGACAGCGACGCACAAAGCGCCCCCGCTTCACTCGGAGTGGGGGCGCTTTGCTGTGGATAACCCGGGAAGCTTGGGGACAATCTGGGGTCACTGTGGACAGTCGAGGCGACACGCCGAAGGATGAGTTTCGCACGACACGCCGAAGAAGTTTCACCCCAGGTTATCCACAGCTTGTACACAGCGTTTGACCTGCGGTTTCTCACAACAGCGTGAAGGTTGCCCACAGGTTATCCCCAGCGAAAAAGCTGCTTGTGGTTGAACAGGGCCGATCGTCCCCAGGCAGTGCACAGCGCTGTCGAAAACTGTCCCCAAACGATCCCCAGGCCGTTTTGCTTATCGCTCCGACGGCGGTCTAGCGTGCTGGGGATCAGCGGTTGCCATGACGGTCTTGGTCCACGAATCGCGCGCGTGTCGACCGGGCCGGACGTAGCTCCAGCGATATAATTCGAATGTATATTCGACATGGCTCGCCGTGTCAACGTGATGCAGGAGGGGGTGTTCGGCCCGGTGGCGCTTACCGACGACCGCGGTCCCTCGTTCGCGACCGACTCGCCCGACTCGGGTCGTGGCAGCAGCGGGTTCGACCGGCAGCCGCCGCAGGACGTCACCGCGGAACAGTCGGTGCTCGGCGGCATGCTGCTGTCCAAGGACGCGATCGCCGACGTCATCGAGGTGGTGCGGCCGGGCGACTTCTACCGGCCGGCGCACCAGGCCGTCTACGACTGCATCCTGGATCTCTATGGTCGTGGCGAGCCCGCCGACCCGATCACGATCTCCGCCGAGCTCGAGCGGCGCGGCGAGCTCGGCCGGGTCGGTGGCGCGCCGTACCTGCACACCCTGATCGCGACGGTGCCGACGGCCGCGAACGCGGGCTACTACGCCGAGATCGTCGCGGAGAAGGCGATCCTGCGCAGGCTGGTCGAGGCGGGCACCCGGATCGTGCAGTTCGGTTATGGGGCGGCCGAGTCATCGGGTGCCGCGGTCGACGAGGTGGTCGACCGGGCGCAGGCCGCGATCTACGAGGTGACCGAGCGGCGCGCCAGCGAGGACTACGTCGCGCTGGAGGAGCTGCTCCAGCCGACCATGGACGAGATCGACGCGATCGCGTCGCACGGTGGCACGGCGGAGGGCGTCCCGACCGGCTTCGCCGATCTGGACGAGGTGACCAACGGCCTGCACGCGGGCCAGATGGTCATCGTTGCGGCCAGGCCGGGCATCGGCAAGGCGCTCGCGCTCGACACTCCGCTGCCGACGCCGGGCGGCTGGACGACCATGGGCGAGGTCGCCGTTGGGGATGAACTGCTTGGCGCGGGTGGGATTCCGACGCGGGTGGTCGCGGCGACCGACGTCATGCGGGATCGTCCGTGTCACGAGGTCGAGTTCTCCGACGGCACCGTGATCATCGCGGATGGGCAGCATCAGTGGCTGACCGAGACGCGCGCATCGCGGCGGAGCGCGCAGCAGGCTCGTACCGGCTACAACCGGCACAAGAACCAGCGCACGTTCGCGGACGTGCGCACGACCGAGGAGATCCGCGCGACGCTGCGCTGCGAGACGGCGGACCGCCGCCTCAACCACTCGGTGACGAACTGCGGTCCGCTCGAGCTGCCGGAGCAGGACCTGCCACTCCCGCCGTACGTGCTCGGTGTCTGGCTCGGGGACGGACACTCATCCGGCGCGCGGTTCACCACGGCTGACCCGGAGATCGTGACCTACATCGAGGCCGACGGTATCGACGTCGTCGAGCACGGCGGGTTGAACTACGGGCTGCGGCTGCCCGAGGCCGAGCCGGTTCCGGAGCGGACCTGTGTCGTCTGCGGGGCTGGTTTCGTTCCCAAGACGAGCCAGGTTCGGACCTGCGGCCAGTCGTGTGGTGGCAAGGCTCGTTTCGTCTCCGATCCGGTACCCGCTCCTACCTGTGCCGACTGCGGCGGCCCATCGTGCGGGCTGCGGTTGTGCCAGCGTTGCCGCAATGACCACGGGACCGTCCAGGCGCGGCTGCGGTCGATGAGCGTGCTCGGGGACAAGCAGATCCCGCAGCGATACCTGCGGGGCTCGGTGGCGCAGCGGCGCGCGCTGCTGGCCGGATTGCTCGACACGGACGGCACGGTCAGCAGCGGCGGTTCGGTTCAGATCAGCGTGACGAACGAGCGCCTTGCCGCCGACGTGCGCGAGCTGATCGTGAGTCTCGGCTATCGCTGCGGACTGTCGACCAAGCACGTCAACGGCAGATCCGAGCGCAGCTCCACCGCGTATACCTTGACCTTCGCGACCGATGAGGTCGTCTTTCGGCTGGAACGCAAGCGACTGGCGCACAAGGAACGCAGGCGGACGGCCGGCACCGCGAGGACCGGCTCGCGGTTCATCGTGGACGTGCGGCCGGTGGCGAGCGTGCCGGTCCGTTGCGTCGAGGTGGCTGCGGAAGACCACCTCTACCTCGCGGGGCGTGCCATGGTCCCGACCCACAACTCGACGCTGGGACTGGATTTCGCCAGGTCATGCTCCATCAAGCACGGTCTGAGCAGTGTCATTTTCTCGCTGGAGATGAGCCGCACCGAGATCGTGATGCGGTTGCTCTCGGCCGAGGCGCGCATCCGGCTGCAGGACATGCGCGGTGGCCGGATGAGTGACGACGACTGGACCCGGCTGGCGCGGCGGATGAGCGAGATCAGCGAGGCGCCGCTGTTCATCGACGACTCGCCGAACATGACGATGATGGAGATCCGCGCGAAGGCGCGGCGCCTCAAGCAACGCCACGACCTGCAGCTCATCGTCGTCGACTACATGCAGCTGATGACCTCGGGCAAGAAGGTGGAGTCGCGGCAGCAAGAGGTGTCGGAGTTCTCTCGGCAGCTCAAGCTGCTCGCCAAGGAGCTGGATGTGCCGCTGGTCGCGATCAGCCAGCTCAACCGTGGTCCCGAGCAGCGCACCGACAAGCGACCGATGTTGTCCGACCTGCGTGAGTCCGGTTCGCTCGAGCAGGATGCCGACATCGTGCTGCTGATCAACCGGCCCGACGCGTCCGAGCGGGACGATCCCCGCGCCGGTGAGGCTGACCTGATTCTGGCCAAGCACCGCGCCGGTCCCACCAGTACCGTCACCGTGGCGCACCAGCTGCACTACAGCCGATTCGCCGACCTCGCACAGGCGTGATCAGTACGTCCCGCCGAGCTTTGCGTGGTCCCAGCTCACCGTCTTCGTCGGCGTGAACACCAGCCCGACCCGCTTGGCGGCCTGCTTGCGGAGGACGTCCACCAGGGACGGCGGGACCTCGACGGTCTCGTCCTCGAAGGTGTAGCGGTGCATGAGGTCGATGCCGATGCGCAGCGTCTCGTCGGCGTCGTCGATGATCTCGACGTCGCACTCCATCGACACGCCCCGCAGCTTCTCGTACGACTCGCCCGCCTCGACGAGCACCGTCGCCTCGGCGAGCCGCCGCATGTTCCGCACCTTCTGGGATCGCTCGTACGTCCACGTCTCGATCCAGGGTGCATCGACGTCGTCCACCCGGGGCACGTACCACAGCGGGGCCAGGTGCGGCCTGCCGTTGGGGCCCATGGTGGCAACGTTGATCACCCGCTGCACCGCCAGAAACTTGCCGACCTCGGCCGCTGACATCCTGATCTGATCACGTCGGGACATGCCAGCAGCCTAGGCCGACCGCTCGGTCGCCGCCCTGCCGCCGTGCCCGGTCATGGCCGCGTCCCGCGCGCCCCTGCGCCGGATGTCCTCGATCGCATCGGCATCGGCGTCTGCGACGTCCATCGTCCGCGCGCCGATCTCGACGAACGGCGGCAGGAACGATCTGATCACCTTGAGCCCGCCGACCCAGCGCGGCACGTGGATCGTGCGTGCCCGCCGCAACACACCTCGTTCCAGCTTGTCGAGCGCGAACTCGAGCGGATACGTCTTGCCGAGCAGCCCCGGCATTCCGCCGCGCAGCTTGCCGAACACCGGGTGCTTGTCCGCACTCTCCACCAGGTCGGTGCGGATCCAGCTCGGATGCGCGACGCCGACCCGCACACCGAGATGGCGCAGCTCCACCCGCAGGCTGTTGCTGAACGCCTCGACGGCCGCCTTCGCGGCGCAGTAGTTCGCCAGTCCGGGCGCGTGCGTGATCGCGGCCAGTGACGAGATCGCGAGCAGGTAGCCCTTGCGCTCGATGACGTGCGGCATGGTGACCCGGAATGTGCGCCACACGCCGAGCAGGTCGACCTCGAACACCTTCTCGTAGGCCACCGGGTCGACCGACCGCGCGAAGCCGGTGGTCGCGATGCCCGCGTTGGCGATCACGATGTCGATGCCGCCCCACTTCTCGACCACGGCGGCCGTCGCGGCTTCCAGCTCCTCCCAGCTCGTGACGTCGGCTTCGAGCGACACCGCGTTCGCACCGATCCGGGCCGCGACGGCGTTCTGCTCCTCGATCTCGAGACCGACGAGCGCGACCTTGGCGCCCCGCCGGGCGAATCGTTCCGCCAGCCCGGCGCCGATGCCGCGTGCCGCGCCGGTGATGAACACGACGGCGCCGTCCAGATTGCCCTTGCGGGTGAGGGGGTTGCGCACCACTGACCCTCCGCTTCCTTGCGATCTCGAGTGGACTTACTCCCGGTAAGTATTGTCGTAGAGTAACAGGTACTGGCGCCGACGGAACTGTCGTCGCTATCACGCGGGACCCGGGGCATGCCCCTGCTCACCCGGCTCCTCGTAGGATGCGGGTAGGAGACCCCACCCGCCTGATCCCGAGGCGGCTAGACGCCGGACCGCTCGAGGAGGAGCACGATGCCCATCGCAACCCCCGAGGTTTACGCGGAGATGCTTGACCGAGCCAAGGAGGGAGAGTTCGCGTATCCGGCCATCAATGTCACCTCGTCGGAGACGCTGAACGCCGCCATTCGTGGCTTCGCGGAGGCCGAGAGCGACGGCATCATCCAGTTCTCCACAGGTGGCGCCGAGTTCGCCTCCGGCCAGAAGGTCAAAGACATGGTCACCGGCGCGACCGCGCTGGCCGAGTTCGCGCACGTCGTCGCCGACAAATACCCGGTCAACGTCGCCCTGCACACCGACCACTGCCCGAAGGACAAGCTGGACGGCTTCGTCAACCCGCTGATCGAGATCTCGCAGCAGCGCGTCAACGCGGGCAAGAACCCGCTGTTCCAGTCTCACATGTGGGACGGCTCCGCGATCGACCTCGACGAGAACCTGAAGATCGCCGCCGATCTGCTCGACAAGGCCGCCGCCGCCAAGATCATCCTTGAGGTGGAGATCGGCGTCGTCGGCGGTGAGGAAGACGGCGTCGCCAACGAGATCAACGAGAAGCTCTACACCGCCGAGGGCGACTACGTGAAGACCGTCGACGCGCTCGGCGCCGGTGAGAAGGGCCGCTACCTGCTCGCCGCGACCTTCGGCAACGTCCACGGCTCCTACAAGCCGGGCGCCGTCCAGCTGCGCCCCGACGTCCTCAAGCGCGGCCAGGCCGTCGCGGCCGAGAAGCTCGGCCTGCCCGCGGGCTCGAAGCCGTTCGAGCTGGTCTTCCACGGCGGCTCCGGCTCGCTACTCGAGGAGATCCACGAGGCGTTGTCGTATGGCGTGGTCAAGATGAACGTCGACACCGACACCCAGTACGCCTTCACCCGCCCGATCGCCGACCACATGTTCAAGAACTACGACGGCGTGCTCAAGATCGACGGCGAGGTCGGCGACAAGAAGGTCTACGACCCGCGCAGCTACATGAAGGTCGCCGAGGGCGCCATGGCCGCCCGCGTCGTCCAGGCCGCCGAGGCCCTCAAGTCGGCGGGCAAGAAGCTCTGATCGTCATGATGACGATGTCGAAACGTGTGATCGCCTTCGTGCTGATCTCCGCGATGGTTCTCGCGGGCGCGAGCTGGCTGTTCAGCATGCTCGGCTGACCGCTGTCGGCTCGGCGGACGGTGCTGGCAGGATGGCGTCATGACGAACTTGCTTGAACCGGATCCGACACTGCTGCCCGCGCGCGCCGACGCGCAGGCCGCGCTGGACGCCGGTACCTCGCCGTCCGAGGTCGCCGCCGAGCACCCCGACTGCAGCGAGGCGTGGGCCGCGCTCGCCGAGCAGGCGATGGAGGCCGACGAGTATGTCGCCTCCTACGCCTATGCGCGCACCGGTTACCACCGGGGCCTCGACCAGCTCCGCAGGGCGGGCTGGAAGGGGCACGGCCCCGTCCCGTGGAGCCATCGGCCCAACCAGGGCTTCCTGCGTTCGGTCGCGGCGCTGGCGCGGGCGGCGGAACGCATCGGCGAGACCGAGGAGTACCTGCGCTGTTCGCAGGTCCTGTCCGACTCCGACCCCGAGGCCGCCAAGGCGACCGGCCTAGCCTGAGGGGCGCACCAGCAGCAGGTCCTCGGTGTGGCGGTACCAGGTCCAGCGCTCCGTGGTGCGCTCCCGCGCGACGCCGTCGAGCACCGGCGTCGTCGGCTCGCAGCCGATGTCGAACGCACGGCTCCGCGCCGTGTGCCGCTGTCCGCCGAACCGCCGGTACCGCACCGTGACCGCCAGCCCGGGGCCGTCTGCGGTGTCCGGTGTGACGTCGATCCGGTGCGCCCTGCCGCGCAGCACCAGCTCGTCGTCGCAGTAGGCGACGCCCTCGATCCGGTGCAGTGTGCCGGTGCCGACGAGCACGCCGCCCGTGTCGTCTCGGATCAGCGGCACGCCTTGCGGCTGTCCGCTCGCAGCCAGTCGCAGCGCCGCTTCGAGGCCGCCCGGCAGTCCCCACAGCGCGGCGCAGGACGAGCGCCCGCGCGGTGCGTAGCCGACGCTGACCGTGCCGAGCCGGTCCCGCCGCAGCAACCGGAGCGCGACGGCGGCGAGGTCGGCGTCGGTTCCCGCCACGATGACGCCCGCGCCGGGGCCGCTCGCGCCGTCGGCGGCCTTGGCGAGCTCGGCGTCGACGTCGGACTTGCCAGGTCGCGCCGGAACGGGCACTATGCGGTGCTGTTCAAGGCCTGCGCGAGCGAGGACGGCCGGTGGGATGCTCGTCCCACATGCGAGCATGATGCCACCCATGACTTTGACCTCCGTTACCCTCGTTGACCGGCCATCCGATCGGGTGCGGCCCAAGCAGACAAACAGGAGTGTCACATGCCCGCCATCGTGCTGATCGGCGCCCAGTGGGGCGACGAAGGCAAAGGCAAGGCCACCGACCTGCTCAGCGATCGGGTGCAGTGGGTTGTGCGGTACCAGGGCGGCAACAACGCCGGTCACACCGTCGTGCTGCCCGATGGGCAGAACTTCGCGCTGCACCTGATCCCGTCCGGAATCCTCACGCCGGAGGTCACCAACGTGATCGGTAACGGCGTCGTCGTGGATCCCGGCGTGCTGCTCGACGAGCTGGCCGGGCTGGAGGAGCGCGACGTCGACACGGCGGGCCTGTTGATCTCGGCGGACGCGCACTTGATCATGCCGTACCACGTCGCCATCGACAAGGTGACCGAGCGCTACCTCGGCTCCCGCCGCATCGGCACGACCGGGCGCGGCATCGGGCCGTGCTACATGGACAAGGTCGCCCGCGTCGGCGTCCGGGTGCAGGACCTGCTGGACGAGAAGATCTTCCGGCAGAAGGTCGAGGCCGCGCTGGAGTACAAGAACCAGGTGCTGGTCAAGGTCTACAACCGCAAGGCGCTCGACCCCGAGCAGGTCGCCGACGAGGTGCTCGAGACCGGCGAGAAGTTCGCGCACCGGATCGCCGACACCCGGCTGGAGCTGAACCGGGCGCTGGAACGCGGTGAGACGGTGCTGCTGGAGGGCTCGCAGGGCACGCTGCTCGACGTCGACCACGGCACCTACCCGTTCGTGACGTCGTCCAACCCGACCTCGGGTGGCGCGAGCGCCGGCTCGGGCATCGGGCCGGGGCGCATCACCACCGTGCTCGGCATCCTCAAGGCGTACACCACGCGGGTCGGGTCGGGGCCGTTCCCGACCGAGCTGCACGACGCCATGGGCGACCACCTGCGCAAGACCGGCGGCGAGATCGGCGTGACCACCGGCCGCGACCGGCGCATCGGCTGGTTCGACGCGGTCATCGCCCGGTACGCCACCCGCGTCAACGGCATCACCGACTTCTTCCTCACCAAGCTCGACGTGCTCTCCGGGCTGGAGAAGGTGCCGGTGTGCGTTGCCTACGAGGTCGACGGCTTCCGCAACGAGGACATGCCGATGACGCAGACCGACGTCCACCACGCCGTGCCGATCTTCGAGGAGATGCCCGGCTGGTGGGAGGACATCAGCGACTGCACGACGTTCGACGAGCTACCCGCCAACGCGCGCGCGTACGTCGAGCGGATCGAGGAGCTTGCGGGCGCTCGGGTGTCGGCGATCGGTGTCGGGCCGGGCCGTGAGCAGACCATCGTGCGCCACGAGTTCGCCTGACCACGACATACGCGTATGGCATACTGGCGTTTGTGAAGCGCACGACGGTTTACCTGCCAGAGGAGCTCAAGCGCGCCCTCGAGCAACGCGCGAAGCTGGAGGGCCGCACCGAGGCCGACGTCATCCGGGATGCGTTGTCGGCGGCATTGCAGCCCCGCGGTCGCTCCTCGAAGTTGTCGTTCGGCAAGTTCGCGAGCGGCCACTCCGACACGTCTGCTCGGGTCGACGAGGTGCTGCGAGACACCGGATTCGGCGCTGCGTGACGGTCATCGTGGACACCGGCGGCCTGTACGCGGCCTACGACCGCGATGACGCGTTTCATCATGACGTATGCGACGTGCTGGCGGAGGACACCGAGATCGTCATCCCGCCGCTGGTCCTCGCCGAACTCGATTACCTCGTCGCCGCACGGCTCGGGGAGGCGGCACGCGCGGAGATCACGGCCGAACTCGCCGAGGCGGCGGTTGTCGCCGAGTTCACCCAGCAGATGTTCGTTTCCGCCGCGGAGATCGCCAGCGCCTATGGGGAGATCGGCCTGGGGCTGACCGACGCGTCCGTCGCGGTAACCGCCTACACGTACCGAACTCGCGAGATCTTGACCGTCGATCAACGGCACTTCCGGGCGCTGCGACCGCTGCCAGGTACCCCGGGGACGTCGTTCCGGCTCCTACCGTTCGACGCTGACTGACCGCGTCCGAGCGCCTCTCAACGCTCTGTCGGAAATTCGTTCGCCCCCCGGTTCCGGCACCGGATACGGTCGCCGCATGAGCTTCTTCGTGATGGTGCGTCGTGTCCGGCGCACGAACGTCACGCCGCGCGTGGGGATGGCATCGGCTCACTGACACCTGGGCGAGGCGGATCGTCGACGACGCCGGGGTGCGGCCGGGCGAGCTGGTCCTCGACATCGGTGCCGGGCACGGCGCGCTGACCGCCCCGCTCGTCGATGCCGGCGCACGAGTGCTCGCCGTGGAACCACACCCGGCACGGGCGGCACTGCTCAGGGAAAGCTTCTCGGCCGCTCCGGTCACCGTCCTGGAGATCACCGCCGACGAACTGCGACTGCCACACCGGCCGTTCCGGGTGGTCGCGAACCCGCCGTATGCCATCACCGCCGCACTGCTGCGCGCTCTGCTCATCACCAGGTCCGGCCTGTACGCCGCAGACATCGTGCTGCAGCGGGCGGTGGTGCGCCACCACGCCGGTGCCCGCTATCGCGGCTGGACCGCTCGGCAGGGATCAGCGCTGCCCAGACGCGCCTTCGATCCACCGCCCCGGGTGGACTCGGCCGTCCTCGTCATCCGGCGGCGCCACTGACGGCGGCGGGGCACCCCGAGAACCGGAGTGCCCCGCCGCTGTGTGCGCGTCTCTCAGATGTTGATCGGCACGTCGTACAGGCCCGGCTCGCCGGTGATCACCGACGCCTCGCCGTTGCCCGAGCTGTGCAGCGCGCGGACGGTCCAGGTGCCCTCCGCCGCGTAGAACCGGAAGTCACCCTCCGGCGACGCCTGCACCTCGCCGACGAACTCGCCGTCGCCGTTCAGCAGCCGCACGTAGGCGCCGCCGATCGGCCCGTCGCTGCCCGACACCTTGCCAGCCACGACGACCTGGCCGTTGGTGTCCAGGCTCGCCGGGGTGGCCGTCTGCGCTGGTGCGCCGCAACCGTCACTCATTCACTTCGCTCCCAACTCGATCGGCACGCCGACAAGCGAGCCGTACTCGGTCCATGAACCGTCGTAGTTCTTGACGTCGGTGTGCCCAAGCAGCTCCCGGAGCGCGAACCAGGTGTGGCTGGAACGCTCGCCGATGCGGCAGTAGGCGATGGTGGGCTTCGACGTGTCGAGGCCCGCTTCCTGGTAGAGCTCGGCGAGCTGCTCGTTGCTCTTGAAGGTGCCGTCCTCGTTGGCCGTCGACGCCCACGGCACGTTCAGCGCGCTCGGGATGTGACCCGACCGCTGCGAGGACTCCTGCGGCAGGTGCGCCGGGGCGTTGAGCTTGCCGGAGAACTCGTCCGGCGAGCGCACGTCGATGAGGTTCTTGGTGTTGATCGCGTCGACCACCTCGTCGCGGAAGGCGCGCAGCCTCAGGTTCTGCTCCTTGGCGGCGTAGCTGGTCTGCTTCCGCTCCGGCACCTCGTCGGTCAGCTCGCGGCCGTCGAGCTCCCACTTCTTGCGGCCACCGTCGAGCAGCTTGACGTCCTCGTGGCCGTAGAGCTTGAAGTACCAGTAGGCGTAGGCGGCGAACCAGTTGTTGTTGCCGCCGTAGAGCACGACCTTGTCGTCGTTGCCGATGCCCTTCTCCGAGAGCAGCTTCTCGAACCCGGCCTTGTCGACGAAGTCGCGGCGGACCTGGTCCTGCAGCTCGGTCTTCCAGTCGATCCGGACCGCGTTGCGGATGTGTCCGCCCTCGTATGCGGTGGTGTCCTCGTCCACCTCGACGAAGACCACGCCCGGAGTGTCGAGGTTCTCCTCGGCCCACTCCGTCGTGACCAGGACGTCTTCGCGGCTCATGTCAGCGGCACTCTCTTTCTTGTCGTCGGTTGTCAGGTTTGGGTGCGTGTGCCCGGGGTGAGTCGTTGCAGCAGCAGGTACGTCTCGCAGCCGAGGCAGAAGTCGAACGCGACGTTGAGGAACGCCGCGAACAGGGCGAACGCCGTCGCGATCACGCCGAGCAGCACCACGTCGGTCGCGTACCCGATGGTGCCAGCGAGCGCGAACCCGAAGCCCACGCCCTGCGCGAACCGCACCGGCGCCGCCGCCTCCCGTTCCGCCGTCGGCCGGAGCCGCGGCGCGACGAGGGTGCGGTACAGCACGGCATACGGCGCGTGGCGCAGCCCGATGAACGCCCCGATGCCGAAGACCACGGTCTGCACGGCGAGCAGCGGCCACCACGACGTGACCAGCACGACGGCGAGCACGACCGTCGTCACCCCAGCGGCGAACCGAGGACCGCGCGGATCGACTGGCTGACCTGCTGACATGGTCGTCTCCCGGTGAACTGTGCTTGGCTGTCGGCTCGACTCGTGAGCGAGAGACACAGCGCGCTGCGCACGCGGCACAGGTCGACCGCGCGACGCTGCGTGAACAGCCGCAGGGTCAGCCGATCCGTGTGTCGCTGGTTCACGCGAGTGACATTACCGGCGCATTCCTCTCCGTGGGAGGGGCGTCCACGGAATGGAACACGATCGTCGGACTCCGTGCGGCGCGGGTTCACGCCGGGGCCAGGTGCGGCCGCAGCGACTCCAGCAGGCTCGCGGTGTCCGGCACGCCCCCGACCCGCAGCAGCTCGGCGCCGTCGGCGTCGAAGGCGATCGTCGTCGGCGTGCGCAGCACCCCGAGCTGGTGCGCGATCTCCGGTTCGTGGGTGACGTCGATGTCGACGTGACGCAGGCCGTCGTTGGTCTCGGCGAGCGCGGTCAGCCTGGCGTGGGTGTGGCGGCAGGGGCTGCAGAACGTGGTCGAGATCTGCACCAGCGTGACCGACGGCCCGATCGCGTCGGCCACCCGCTGCGGCAGCCGGGACTGGGCCGCGCCGGTCTCGGCCGCCCGTGCCGGACGGATCCTGCCCTCGCGCAGCCGCAACAGGGCGCCGACGGCGAGACCGGCGGCGAGCGTGCCGAGCACGATCCACAGCCCCGTCAGGCCCATCGCTCGCTCTCCTTACCCCGCGTTCCCGGCGAAGGTGACGTTGTTCGCCTTCCCCTGCACGATAACCGCTCCGGACGTGACGGCCACCCCGCTCGGCCGCACGTTGAATGGCAGGCTTCCCGGGCTGATCGTGGCGCTGAACTGCGGCAACAACGCCTGCCGAACCTGCGGCGGCACGACCGTCAGGCCGTTGTCGTGACCGATCTCAAGCCGCTGCGGGTTGATGCTGACCGACGTCTTGGTGAGCCGGAGGATGGCGTAGGTCACGATCTCGGTCCGGGTGCCCGCGATGCTGGTCGTCGCGGTGAGCCGGACGCCCGCGGTCGAGGGGAAGGCGTCCATTGCGTCGCGCCGCCGGTCCAGCACGGATACCGGGATCTTGTCCTTCGGGTCGCCCGACCTGACGTAGCCCTTCGACGCCGGCTCGATCGCCAGGTTCGGCAGCTTGATGAGCCGTCCGACGTCGGCCTGCGTGATCTCGACGGCGCCCTTCAGCTTGCCGATCTCGATCGCGGCCGTGTTGCCGTTGATGACGTCCTTCATCGGCGCCGTCACGTCGCGCATCTCGGCGCTGAGCCGCAGGTTACGCAGGTTCTTCACGGTGACACCGTCGGCCGAGAGGCTGATGTGCTGGTACTTGCCGCTGAGCGCCTGGGTCGTGAACGGGAAGCCGTGGAAGGTGACAGCCGGGTCGCTGGTCAGGTGGAACTTCTTGCGCGCCTGCTGGGACACCTGGTGTTCGGCCACCGCCGCGAAGGCGAAGTCGGCACCGACCAGCAAGCCACCGGCAACCAGCAGGAAGACGAGCAGTTTCGTGCCCCGGGTGCTCAATCGATCTCCTTCTGCTGCTCGGTCACCTCGGCCGATTCTGTGACGCAGCTTGCTCTTGGGTGTGTACTGGCTGGTCACCCGCTATCCTCTTACGAAACCCCGGTGGAACCCATCGAGATGAGGCGGTACGTCGATGAGTATGGAACTGCTCGTTCTCACCACGGAGTCCGACGCGTCATCCGTACTGCCTGCGCTCGGGCTGCTTCCCCACTCGGTGCGGGTGCGCACGCCCGAGGTTACCGCGTTGCTCGACGCCGGGCACCGGGACGTGATCGTGGTCGACGCCCGCCAGGACCTCGCCTCGGCCAAGAGCCTGTGCCGCCTGCTGACCAGCACCGGCGATGAGGACGCGGTGCCGGTGCTCGCCGTGGTGTCCGAGGGCGGGCTGGTCGCCGTCACCGCCGAGTGGCGCACCGACGACATCCTGCTGCCGACCGCGGGCCCCGCCGAGGTCGACGCCCGGCTGCGGCTCGCCACCACCCGCGAGGGCTCGCCGTCGCAGGCCGACGCCGAGCTGCGGGTCGGCGACCTCGTCATCGACGAGGCCACCTACACCGCCAAGCTGCGCAAGCGCACCCTCGAGCTGACCTACAAGGAGTTCG
Source organism: Actinophytocola sp. (assembly GCA_009377395.1). GTDB lineage: Bacteria > Actinomycetota > Actinomycetes > Mycobacteriales > Pseudonocardiaceae > Haloechinothrix_A. The sequence continues at coordinate 121,830 of WHUB01000001.1, forward strand.
AGCTGCTCAAGTACCTCGCGCAGCATGCGGGCCGGGTGTTCACGCGGGCGCAGCTGCTGCAGGAGGTCTGGGGCTACGACTTCTTCGGCGGCACCCGCACGGTCGACGTCCACGTCCGGCGGCTGCGCGCCAAGCTCGGCCCCGAGCATGAGCAGATGATCGGCACCGTGCGCAACGTCGGCTACAAGTTCGAGCGCCCCGCCAAGCAGGCCCAGCAGCCGCAGCACCGGAACGAGCCCGCCAGGGGCGGCGCGGTCGAGGACAGGTTCGACGCCGCGCTGCGCTCGCTGACCTCGCGGTAAAGCGGCGCGATGTGCGTCGTGTCCCACAGTCACGACGCTGTGTTCGACGTTCGGGGCGGCGGTAGCGTGGCCACGTGCTGACCCGACGCTGGTTCGATGTCCTCGACGATCCCCACACCGATGACGTGCGCGGGCTGCTGCGCGCCGTGCACACCGCCGATGGCTGGCCCGCGGTCACCGCGACCGGTCCGCTGCCCGGCGAGTTCGCCGGTGCCGCGCACCTGCTCGGCTACCTCGGCGATGAGCTGATCGGCTACGCCCACCTCGACACCGAGGGTGACGCGTTCGGACGGCAGGTCATCGAGCTGATCGTGCACCCCGAGCATCGGAACCGGGGCCACGGCTCGGCGCTGCTCGACGCGGTGCTCGACGTGGCGGGGACCGGCACCGTGCGGGCGTGGTCGCACGCCGACCACGCGGGCGCGGCCAAGCTCGCCGCCCGCGCCGGGTTCACCCGGGTCCGCGAGCTGCTCGTGATGGGCGCCGCCACCGCCGAGCTGCGGCTGCGCGAGCCGGTGCTGCCCGACGGCGTGCGGCTGCGGACCTTCCGGCCAGGCGAGGACGAGAAGGCGGTCATCGACGTCAACACCGGTGCTTTCTCCTGGCACCCGGAGCAGGCCGTGTTCGGCGTGGCCGATCTCACCGCGGCCGAGCGGGAGTCCTGGTTCGACCCGGACGGCTTCTTCCTCGCCGAACGCTCCGGCGCCCTGCTCGGCTTCCACTGGACCAAGGTGCACCCGCCGGGCGACGAACCGGACGCCGTGCCGGTCGGCGAGGTCTACGTCGTCGGCGTCGACCCCGCCGCCCAGGGCAGCGGCCTCGGCACGGCGCTCACCATCGCGGGCCTCGCCTACCTGCGGGATCAGGGGCTGGGCAAGGTGATCCTCTACGTCGAGGGCGACAACCCGGCCGCGATCGCCGTCTACCGCAAGCTCGGTTTCGACACCGAGTCCACGGCCGTGCAGTACGAGCGAGCCGAGCCGTAACCCAACGTGTTCCGATGACAACCCTATGGGCTATTGCGTGCCTCGATCGGATGATTTGGCGCGATGGAGTGTTGGCAGTCATCCCCAGTTCAGGTGGTGTCATCTTCCGTTCATCTCCGGTGTCTATGTTCACGGCGGAATGGGCCGGAAGGTCACTTATCAAGACGCGACAACCTCCCGAAGGAGTCGGACAAGATGCACAACTGGCGTTCAAAGGCCATCATCACGGTGGCCGTGCCGGTGCTGGCCATCACAGCCGCAGCCTGTGGTGAGAGCGGAGGAACGGAAGGCGGGGGTCAGGAGCTCTCGGGCAATATCTTGATCGACGGTTCGAGCACCGTGGCTCCGCTGTCGGAAGGTGCCGCCGAGCTGTTCATGGGGCAGAACCCCGGCGTCAAGATCACCGTGGGCACCGCGGGCACCGGCGGTGGCTTCGAGAAGTTCTGCAACGGCGAGACCGACATCTCGGACGCCTCTCGCCCGATCGAGGCAGAGGAAACCAAGCTTTGCGACAAGAACGGTGTCAAGACCGAGCAGATCGCGGTCGCCAATGACGCCCTGACCGTCATGGTGCACAAGGACAACCCGGTCGACTGCATCACGACCGAGCAGCTCAAGCAGATCTGGGAGCCGGGCTCGAAGCTGAAGAGCTGGAGCGAGATCGACGGCCTCAAGCCGGCGTACGACGAGAAGCTCGAGCTGTACGGCCCCGGCACCGACTCGGGCACCTTCGACTACTTCACCGAGGCCATCAACGGTGAGGAAGGCGCGCAGCGCACCGACTACAACAACATCGGTGAGAACGACAACGCCGGCATCACGGGTGTCAGCGGTTCCAAGGGCGGCATGTTCTACGGTGGCTACTCGTACTACGCGGAGAACAAGGACAAGGTGAAGGCGCTGGAGATCGACGGCGGCAACGGCTGCGTCGAGCCTACGATCGAGACGGTCCAGGACGGTTCGTACAAGCCGCTCGGTCGCGAGCTCTACATCTACCCGGCCGAGAAGTCGATGGAGCGGCCGGAGGTCAAGTCCTTCGTCCAGTTCTACGTCGACAACGCGAACAAGGTCGCCGAGGCCGCCGGCTTCATCTCGCTGACCGGGCAGCAGTTGTCCGAGTCCAAGGACGCGATCGCGAAGCTCACCAGCTGAGTCGGAGCGCAAGACAGGACGGTTGTAGGTAACCAACGCATGCCAACAAGCACGACGGATGCCCCGGGGGCCGGCGCCAGCCAGCGTCGGCCCCTCGGGGCGTCCAGCCCCCGGTACGGCGAACGAATCATCAAGGCCTTCTTGGCACTGTGTGCCGGACTGTCGGTGGTGGTGACGATCGCCATTGTGATTTCCCTGGTGGCGCCGACCATCGGGTTCTTCCAGAAGGTCCCGATCACCGAGTTCCTGTTCGGCACCAAGTGGTCGCCCGGGTTCGGGGAGCAGTCGAGTTACGGCGTGCTGCCGACCGTGGTCGCCACGCTCGACATCGTCGCGGTGTCGTTGCTTGTCGCTGTCCCCATCGGACTGCTGTCGGCGTTCTACCTCTCCGAGTACGCGCATCCACGGGTCCGCAGGGTCGTCAAGCCCATGCTGGAGGTGCTCGGCGGCATTCCCACCGTGGCGATCGGCCTGTTCGCGTTGATGTTTCTTCGCCCGCTCGCCGCGAAACTGCTTCCGTTCCTGGGATGGGACTCGATTTTCTCGTTCGGTGTCGCCGGTGTCGCCGTCGGCCTGATGGTCGTGCCGCTCGTCTCGTCGGTGTCCGAGGACGCGATGCGCTCGGTTCCTCGTGGCCTGCGAGAGGGTGCGTACGCGCTCGGCGCGAGCAAGATGCGGGTATCGGTGCGGGTGGTCTTTCCCGCCGCGATCTCGGGGATCGTGGCGGCCATCGTGCTGGCGACGTCCCGTGCGATCGGCGAGACCATGGTCGTCCTCATCGCGGCGGGGGCGACGTCCCAGATCGTGCCGCCGTGGGACGTCACGGAGCCGGTGCAGACGATGACCGCGTTCATCGGCAGCACCGCGACCGGCGACATCGCGACCGGCACGATCACCTACAACACGATCTTTGCGGTCGGAACGTTGCTGTTCGTCATGACCTTGAGCATGAACATGCTGGCCATGCACCTTGTCCGCCGCTTCCGTGAGGTTTACGAGTGATGGTGACGAACGAGAAAACACCGCGCACGGGCCGTACCAGGCTGGCGGTCGCGGGCGCGCGGGCCGGCTCGGTCAGCGTCTTCGGCAAGTCATCACCAGGTGAGCGGGCAGGCAGCGTGCTTTTTCCCGCCGTGTTGCTGCTGGCGCTGACGCTGGCGCTCACCGGCCTGGCCTCGCTGCTGGTCTGGTCCTTCGTCAAGGGTTACCCACGGCTCGACGCCAACTTGATCTTCAACGCGCCGTCGACGTTGTTCCCGGCGACGGCCGGCTTCCGGCCCGCGATCCTCGGCACCCTCTACATCATCGCCGGCGTGATCGTGCTGATCGTGCCGCTCGGTGTCGGCGCCGCCATTTACCTGGAGGAGTACGCGAACCGCGAACGCTGGTACAACCGGCTGATCGAGCTCAACATCCAGAACCTCGCCGGTGTGCCGTCGATCGTGTTCGGCATCCTCGGTCTCGCGTTCATCGTGCGCGGGCCGCTCGACCTCGGCTTCATCGCCGCCTCGGCGTCGATCACCTTGGCGCTGCTGGTGTTGCCGACGGTGATCCTCGCGGCACGCGAGGCGATTCGCGCGGTGCCGCCCTCGATCAGAGAGGGCTCGTTGGCACTCGGTGCGACGCAATGGCAGACGTTGAGCAGGCAGGTGCTGCCCGCCTCGACGCCGGGCATTCTGACCGGAGTGATTCTCGCGATCTCGCGCGCGATCGGCGAGGCGGCGCCGCTGTTGATGATCGGCGCGGTCACCTTCGTGATGTTCGACCCGTCGTTCTTCTCGGGCGGCTACACGGCGCTGCCGGTGCAGATCTACAACTACGCGGTGCGGCCCCAGGAGGAGTTCAGGAACCTCGCCGCGGCAGGCATCATCGTGATGCTCGCCGTGCTGCTGCTGATGAACTCGTTCGCCGTCTGGCTGCGGAATCGCTATGAACAGCGTTGGTAGGACTGGCATGGTCGAAACGACGACGAACAGACGTGACGAAGGTGGAGCTGTGATGGACGAGTCCGGCGCTCCGGCGATCCAGGTGGACCCGAGTGAGCTGCACACGCACGGGCACATCGAGCACAGCAAGAAGGTGTTCGAGCTCAACAAGGTCTCGGTGTACTACGGCGACTCCAAGGCCGTCAGCGACGTCTCGCTGGACATCTACCATCGCAACATCACCGCGCTGATCGGCCCGTCCGGCTGCGGCAAGAGCACGCTGTTGCGGAGCCTGAACCGGATGAACGACCTGATCCCCGGCGCTCGCGTCGAGGGTGAGGTCTTCTACCACGAGTCGAACCTGTACGACCGCAAGGTCAACCCGGTCCAGGTGCGCAAGCTGATCGGGATGGTGTTCCAGAAGCCGAACCCGTTTCCCAAATCCATCTACGAGAACGTCGCCTTCGGGCCGAAGTCGCTCGGCATGAAGGACGACATGGACGACATCGTCGAGCAGGCGCTGCGTGATGCCGCCCTCTGGGACGAGGTCAAGGACCGGCTCCACACCAACGCCTACGGGATGTCGGGCGGACAGCAGCAGCGGCTGTGCATCGCCCGGGCGATCGCGACGCAGCCCGAGGTGATCCTGATGGACGAGCCCTGCTCGGCGCTCGACCCGGTCTCGACCGGAAAGATCGAAGACCTGATGCTGGAGCTGAAGCGGAACTACTCCATCGTCATCGTCACCCACAACATGCAGCAGGCCGCGCGGGTCTCCGACATGACGGCCCTGCTGATGGTCGAGCTGGACTCCGACGAGCACAACCGGTGGGGCGAGGTCATCGAGTACGACGACACCAACAAGATCTTCACCAACCCGAGGGATCCGAGGACCGACCAGTATGTGTCCGGCCGGATCGGCTGACGGACGAGGAACGGACCGGATGAGGATGACACCTGCCGACCACACTGACGACATGCTTGGCGTTCTCCCGAGCGGGACGGACCTCAGCGCCGCGCGGGCGGGCGAGCTGGCGACCACCATGCGCCCCGGCGCTCCGGTGCTGTCTTGTAAGGACGTCAACGTCTACTACGGCCAGTTCCGTGCCGTCGCCGACGTCGACCTCTCGTTCGGCGGCAACGAGATCACCGCGATGATCGGCCCGTCCGGCTGCGGCAAGTCGACCCTGCTGCGGTGCCTGAACCGGATGAACGACCTCATCACCGGCGCCAGGGTCGAGGGGCTCATCGGCTACCACGGCATGGACCTGTACGGGCCCGACGTCGACGTGATCGAGGTGCGCAGGCGCATCGGCATGGTCTTCCAGAAGCCGAACCCCTTCCCCAGCTCGGTCTACGACAACGTCGCCTACGGGCCGCGCGTGACCGGCATGAAGGTCGACAACATGGACGATCTCGTCGAGGAGTCGCTGCGCAAGGCTGCGCTGTGGGACGAGGTCAAGAACAAGCTCAAGCAGAGTGCGAACGCGCTGTCCGGCGGGCAGCAGCAGCGGCTGTGCATCGCGCGGGCGATCGCGACGCAGCCGGAAGTGATCCTGATGGACGAGCCGTGTTCGGCGCTCGACCCGGTCGCCACCTCGAAGATCGAGGACCTGATGGCGGAGTTGGTGCGCGAGTTCACGATCATCATCGTCACGCACAACATGCAGCAGGCTGCGAGGGTCTCGAACCGCACCGCGTTCCTCACCACGGTGGCGAACGACCACGGCGACCGCACCGGCAGGCTGGTCGAGGTCGACACCACCGAGCGGATCTTCAGCAACCCTTCCGACGAGCGCACCGAGGCCTACATCACCGGCCGTTTCGGCTGACCCGCTGTGCCGGGGGCGCCGATGGAACGACCGGACAGTGCCGTATCGACCGACCGGCTGATGGTGCTCGTCGTCGAGCGTGATCGTGCCGTGCTGGCCGGGGTTTCCGACATCGTGGCCGGTCAGCCGATCGACCTCGAGCACTGTGCCGAGGTCGCGGTGGCGCTGGTCATGCTCGGCCGCGTCAGCCCGCACGTGGTGCTGCTCGGCCCAGGGGACGGCAGGCTCGACCCGATCGACTTCATCGGCATCGCCAGGTCGGACGACCCGGACCTGCCGATCCTGGCGGGAGCAGGCGCGGACGCCGCCGAGTTCGCCGCGGGCGCCGCCGCCGCTGGCGCGACCGCCATCATCCCGCGGCCGTATCGGGCGGGCGAGCTGCTGGCGATGCTGCGATCCCTCGCGCCGCGCCCGGAACGGCTCGCGCTACGGCCGCCGCTGATCGACCTCGGCAGGTTGCGGGTCGACGGGTCCGCGCCGCAGATGTGGGTCGACGGCAGGCACGTCCCGCTGCCGCCGATGGAGTTCTCGCTGCTGCGCTGTCTCGCGGAGCGTGCGGGCCAGGTCGTCCGCAGGGAAGACCTGATCGAGGCGATCTGGGGCACCGGCCAGCAGAAGCACAGCAACACCCTCGCGGTCCACGTGATGCGGCTGCGCAAGCATCTGAGCGGCGACGCCGACGACACGGACTGGATCCGTGCGATCCGGGGGCACGGCTACCAGCTCACCGTGCCGGAAGCCCCGGAGTAAGCGTCAGGCGCGGTCAGACCTCGTCGGAGTTGTAGCCGGGCATCTTCCCGGTCGCGACGAACACCATCCGGTTCGCCACCGACACGGCGTGATCGCCGTACCGCTCGTAGAACCGGCCGAGCAGGGTGGCATCGACCGCGGCCGCGACGCCGTGCTGCCAGTTCTTGTCCATGATCACGGTGAACAGGTGCCGGTGGATGTCGTCGATCTCGTCGTCCGCGAGGTCGAGCGCCTTGGCCGCGTCGACGTCCCGGGTCCGGATGACCTCCTCCGCCTGCCGTGCCAGCCGCACCGCCACCTTGCCCATCTCGGCGAAGTGTGGTGCCACCTCGTCGGGCAGCACCGGCTCGGGGTGCCGCCTGCGGGCCGCGCGTGCGACGTGCAGCGCGAGGTCACCCATCCGCTCAAGGCTCTCGGCCGCGTGGATCGCCGCGAGCACCGTGCGCAGGTCGGTCGCGACCGGTGCTTGCAGCGCGAGCAGGGCGTATGCCTGCTCCTCGCAGCGCGCACGGGCATCATCGATCTTCTGGTCGTCGGTGATGACCTGTTCGGCGAGCGGCAGGTCGACCTCGAGCAGCGATGACGTGGCCCGTTCCATCGCCGTCGCCGCCATGCCGCACATCTCGGCCAGCTTGTCGGCCAGCCGTTCCAGCTCTACGTGATATGCCTCGCGCATGGGACCACTGTACGTCCACCGCCCGCACCACGCTGTAGCGGCGAGATGAACCGACAGTGAATCGAGCCGGTTACGTCACCCACCACCCGTGTCTTTGTGCACGCTGCTGTCCCTGACCTGGGTCGTGGGCTCCGGCTTCTCGCCCGGCAGCGGGGTGTCATTGATCAGCGCCCGGAACAGCCTGCCGGCGTCCTTCCGCAGCAGCACCTCGTTGCCCAGGTCGTTGGCGTAGCCGGTCGTCGGCACGGTCAGGAACGTGATGGTGCCGGTGTCCATCCCCTTCATGGACTGGGCGAGGGTCAGCATCTGGTCGACGCCCATGTTCTCGCCGAACGTCGCCGCGGCGAAGGCGTCGACGAACCGGGTCAGCGTGCCCGGGTTCATCAGCACGTGGTGCGACATCGCCTTGTGCAGCAGCGCGCCGATGAACGACTGCTGCCGCTTCATCCGGCCGTAGTCGGAGGTCGGGTCGCCTTCGACCTTGCGCGCGCGGACGAACCGCAACGCCTTGTCGCCGTCGAGCCGAAGCGGGCCCGCCTTGGTCGCGACCGTGCCGACCTCGGCGTCGATGATGGGACCGTCCACCGTGACCGTGACGCCGCCGACCGCGTCGACCATGTCCTTGAAGCCCTGGAAGTCGATGCCGACGAAGTGGTTCATCCGCATCCCGGTGAGCTGCTGGACGAGCTTGGTGACGCAGCGGGGGCCGCCGACGGCGTAGGCGGTGTTCAGCTTGACCAGCCGCTCCGCGGGCGCGATCTCCCCGGTGTAGCGGCCGGTGGTCGAGTCCCAGCGCTCACACGCCGGGCGGGTCACCTCGAGGTCGCGCGGGAACGACACCAGCACGGCGCGGTCGCGGGCCTCGGGAACGTGCGCGACCATCACGGCGTCCGAGCGGGCGCCCGACACGGCGTTCGCGTCGCCGACGCCCATCTCCTTCGTCGCACCGGCTCTGGTGTCCGAGCCGACGATGAGGAAGTTCTCGTCGCCGAGCTGGGCGGGCGCGTCCCTGATGTCGGCCGAGTGGACGTCGAGCGCCGCGATCTGCTGGAACTTCGAGTTGTACCAGACCTTCATGCCCCAGGCTGTGCCTGTCGCGGCGAGGACGATGGCCGCGAGCATGCCAACGATGATCTTGAGCAGCAGGATCGAGCGGCGGTCCTGGCGACTGCGTTTCTCACGCAGCCGGGTGCTCGGGTGGTCTTCCTTCCCGACCTTGATCCGCTTGGCCGCGGCGGTGTCTGGCGTGACGGCGGGGAACTGGGTGGTCTGCTCGTCGCGCCAGTGTCTGGTCGCGACGCTCGCGATGGGACGCCGGTGCGGCCGATGAGGACCCGGCGGTGGTTGTCCCCGGTACCGGGGCGACCCACGGTGAGGCGCGTGCGGATCGTCGTGCACGGAGCCTCCCTTGCGTGCCACGTGGATATGGTGCGCGCTGCCCTGCCAACGCGAAGACGACTGCGTTGTGATGACAACGCCTCGTGTCGTGCCGTAATCGTACGGAGATGACGGGATTGTGGGAACACGGTCGGACGATAACCGCGGCAGAGCGTTGTCATTCCGCGATGAAATGCGACCTCAACTGGCCGAGTCTGCTCCGGACGGAGCAATAAACGGCGTCAACGGCAGGTGTCGTCGAGGCCCGCGATCCTGATCGCGCCGCTCTTGCGGTACGCGACCACATTGCGGCCCGCGCGCTTGGCGGCGTAGAGCAGGTCGTCGGCGCGACGCAGCTGCCACTCCGCGTCCCGCTGCGGCAGCTCCCAGCCGGGCCGGTGCGCCAGTCCCGCGCTGATGGTGATGGCCAGCTCCGGCACGATCTTCGACCAGTTGTGCTCCGCGACCCGGGCCCTGGCGCGTTCGAGCGTCGTGACGGCGAACCACGGGCTCACCTCGGGCAGCACGAGCACGAACTCCTCGCCGCCGTAGCGCGCGCAGAACGACCCGGCCGGCAGGTCGGCCTGCAGCAGCGCGACGACCTGCTGCAACACCCGGTCGCCGACGAGATGGCCATGGGTGTCGTTGACCTGCTTGAAGTGGTCGAGATCGATGAGCCCGACGGCGATGCCCTTGCCGTCGCGCGGTTGTTCCGCGAGCAGCGTGTCCAGCTTCTGGTCGAGGTAGCGACGGTTGTAGGACGCGGTGAGCGCGTCGCGCAGGCTCGCGTCGACCGCCTCCGCGTGCGCCCGCCTGAGCTCGTCGACCTGCCGCTGGTACTGCTCCGGGATGAGCGGCGTGACACCCTGGGTGTCACGCGCGAGCCGCAGCGCCTCGTTGAGATGTGAGTAGGCGAGCCGCCACTTGCCCTGCGTCGCGAGCACCTGCGCGATGGACTCGTGCATGTCGACCAGCTCGCCCGTCTCGTGCTGCGGGTCCTCGATGAGGTCGACGTCGATCGACCCGGGACGCGTTGACGCGCCGATCTCGCTGGTGTCCCAGCTCGATTGCGGGTGCAGTCGGTGCGTCACGTTCCTGCTCCAGTCGGTGCGTGCCAGTTTCCGCGCGCCCGTCACCCCGTGAGGAGCGTGTTGCCGCGCTGCCGTGCACATGGCGGCATAGTCATGCGCCGCGCTGTGGTGGCCTGCGATTCCCTGCCACCTCGTGCCACGACTTGGTTGTCGTCGGGTAGGAGCGCAGCCTTGAGACAGCGGGACGGGTCCGAGGGGAATATCACTCGATTGGCGGGCAACCTCTGTGGGAGTTGTGAACACGCAGGGCTGAAGGTTCGTGTTCTGCCCTAAAGCATCGGCGTGTCTTGTTGCGCTAAGAGCCCGGTATTCCGCTGTGACTATCCGCCGCTGTGCATCATGTCCGCGCCCGCCGGCACGCACGCGTCGTCCGGGTCGTCGAGCCAGCCGTGCGGCAGCGTGACCTTGCCCGCCGAGCCCTGCCTGCCGCGCGGCCCGGTCGCCGCCGCCGGGAACGGCGCGTCGTGGTCGAGCTGGCCGATCAGCTCGTCCAGCTCGCCGAGGCTGGTGATGGTGGCGAAGCGGCGACGAAGCTGCGGGCCGACCGGGAAGCCCATGAAGTACCAGGCCATGTGTTTGCGTAGGTCGCGCATGGCCTTGTCGTGGCCGTCGTGCTCGACGAGCAGCTCGGCGTGCCGCCGCAGCACTGCCGCGACCTCGCCGAGGTTCGGCCCCTCCGGGACCGGCCGACCGGCGAACGCCGCCTCGAGCTCCCCGAACAGCCACGGCCTGCCGAGGCAGCCGCGCCCGACCACGACGCCGTCGCAGCCGGTCCGCTCGACCATCCGCAGCGCGTCGTCGGCGGTGAAGATGTCGCCGTTGCCGAGCACCGGGATCGACGTCACCGCCTCCTTGAGCCGCGCGATGGCCGACCAGTCGGCCTGCCCGGAGTAGCGCTGGGCCGCCGTGCGGGCGTGCAGCGCGACGGACGCCGCGCCCTCGGCCTCGGCGATGCGGCCCGCGTCGAGGTAGGTGTGGTGCTCGTCGTCGATGCCGACCCGGAACTTGACCGTGAACGGTGCGCCGTAGGGCTCGGCCGCCGCCACCGAAGCCCGCACGATGTCGCCGAACAGCCTGCGCTTGTAGGGCAGTGCCGCGCCGCCGCCCTTGCGCGTCACCTTCGCGACCGGGCAGCCGAAGTTGGCGTCGATGTGGTCGGCGAGGCCCTCGCCGAGGACGATCTTGACGGCCTCCCGCATGGTGTTCGGATCGACGCCGTAGAGCTGCATCGAGCGCGGGTACTCGCCGGGCGCGAAGCTCATCATGTGCATCGTGCCCGGATGGCGCTCGACGACCGCGCGCGCCGTGATCATTTCGCAGACGTAGAGCCCGGCGCCGTAGGATTGGCAGAGCTGCCGGAACGCGCGGTTGGTGATGCCGGCCATCGGAGCGAGCACGACCGGCGGATCGACCTCGAACGGGCCGATCCGCAGCGGTGTCGTCGTAGCGGGCATGTTCTCCAGGCTAACCGGCGTTTCGCCGCAGGTGCTGGGAGGTATACACCGTCATGCCGGACGTTCAGCATCACCATCACGAGGCGGAGCATCAGCGGCTGACCCGCAACGTCGCCGAACTGCTCGGCGAGCTGCGGGTGGCGCAGGCCGGGGTGCAGATCCTGTTCGGTTTCCTGCTCGCCGTCGCGTTCACCGCGAAGTTCCAGCAGATCGGGACCTTCGAGAAGACGCTGCACATGATCGCGGTCGGGCTCGCCGTGCTGTCGACGGCGTTGCTGAGCGCCCCGGCCGCGTGGCACCGCGTGCTGTTCCGCGAAGGACGTCGTTACGAGATCCTGCGCAGGGGCAACCGTCTGGTGCTGGCGGGGCTCGGCTGCCTTGCCTGCGCGGTGGTGGTGACGGTCGCGCTGATCGGCAAGGTGGTCTTCGGCACGCTCGCGATGATCCTGCTCGCGCTCGGTGCCGCGCTCGCATTCGCGTACCTGTGGTTCTACGCGCCCTCGCGGTTGCGCTGACTACTCCGGCTCCTCCAGCCGGAAGCCGACCTTCATGCCCACCTGGAAGTGCCCGACGTCGCCGTTCTCGATGTGGCCCCTGATCTCGGTGACCTCGAACCAGTCCAGCTCGCGCAGCGTCTGCGACGCGCGGCGGATGCCGCCCCGGATGGCGTCCTCCAGGCTGTCGCCGGACGAGCCGACGATCTCACTGACGCGGTAGGTGTGATCGGCCATGGCGGGTGCCCTCCTTGGTAACGGGTGTCGGACGTCATTGTCCGCCGCATCGTGGCCGGTACGCAGCGCGAAGCCTGGCCTCCTGCTGACCTGCGGGAATGGTGGGCCTTGCGCTCCTGGGGCTACTCGCCAGTAAGGTAGCGGGCCATGAACACGTCAGAGCGAGATGTGGTGCGCACGGTCGGACTCGCGGACGTCATGCGGGCGCTGCCCCGGCTGGCGCCCGATATGCCGAAGATGGCCCGGGGCGCGCTCGGCCTGGCGACCACGCGCTCGGGCAGCAAGAACTCGCTCGGCCGCGTCTTCCAGGAGGCCGCCGCCAAGCACCCGGAGCGTCCGTTTCTGCGGTTCGGCGACGCCGAGATCAGCTACGGCGAGGCCAACGCGCGGGTGAACCGCTACGCGGCCGTCTTCGCCGAGCTGGGTGTCCGGCAGGGCTCCGTCGTCGGCGTGCTGGCGTCGAACCGGCCGGAGACCGTCCTGGTCGCGCTCGCGGCGGTCAAGCTCGGCGCGATCGCGGGCATGCTCAACTACAACCAGCGCGGCGACGTTCTCAACCACAGCCAGCAGCTGCTCGACAGCACGGTGTTCGTCGTCGGCGCCGAGTGCGACGACGCCCTCGCCTCGCTACCGGACGCCGAGGTCAGGGGCAAGGTCGTCGGGCTGGCGACGCAGGACAGCCGGCTCTCCGGTCACCAGGACCTCGACGAGCTCGCCACCGGAGCCACCGACACCGACCCGCCGCAGTGCGCGGAGATCACCGCGAACATGACGGCGTTCTACATCTTCACCTCGGGCACCACCGGAATGCCGAAGGCCAGCGCCATGTCGCACCTGCGCTGGCTGAAGAGCATGACCGGGCTCGGCGGTCTCGGGGTGCGGCTGAACCCCGACGACACGCTGTACTGCTGCCTGCCGCTCTACCACAACAACGCGCTGACGGTCTCGCTCTCCTCGGTGCTCGCCGCCGGCGCCACGCTCGCGCTCGGCGCGTCGTTCTCCGCCTCCCGGTTCTGGGACGACGTCGTCCGCACCGACTCCACCGCGTTCTGCTACATCGGCGAGCTGTGCCGCTACCTGCTCAACCAGCCGGTGCGCGAGGCCGAGAAACACCACAGGGTGCGCGTGGTCGTCGGCAACGGGCTGCGGCCCGAGCTGTGGGGCGAATTCACCGAGCGGTTCGGCATCGAGCGGATCGCCGAGTTCTACGGCGCGAGCGAGTGCAACGTGGCGTTCGTCAACGCGCTCAACATCGACCGCACCGCCGGGATGTGCCCGCTGCCGTTCGCGATCGTCGAGTACGACCCGGCCACCGAGCAGCCGGTGCGCGACCACAAGGGCAAGCTGCGCAAGGTGAGCACGGGGAAGGTCGGGCTGCTGGTCACGAAGGTGACGAACCGGGCGCCGTTCGACGGTTACACCGACCGCGACGCCACCGAGCGCAAGCTCATCAGGGACGCGTTCCGGTCCGGCGACTGCTGGTTCAACACCGGCGACCTGGTGCGCAAGCAGGGCTTCAACCACGTCGCGTTCGCCGACCGGCTCGGCGACACCTTCCGCTGGAAGGGCGAGAACGTCGCGACCACCGAGGTCGAAGCCGCCGTCGCCGAGCATCCCGACGTGGAGCAGGCCGTGGTCTTCGGTGTCGAGGTGCCGGGCGCCGACGGCAAGGCGGGCATGGCCGCGATCAAGCTGGCCAGCGGCGTGCACTTCGACGGCGCATCGCTGGCCAAGCACCTCGCCACGCAGCTGCCCGGCTACGCGGTGCCGCTGTTCGTCCGGCTCATCGACGAGGTGGAGCAGACGTCCACGTTCAAGAGCCGCAAGGTGGACCTACGCGACCAGGGCTACGACTCGACCCGCGTGCCCGACCCGCTGTTCGTGCTCGCCGGCGCGGAGGGCTACGTGCCGTACTACCCCGAGTACGTCGAGCAGGTGGCGTCCGGCAGCGTGCGGGTCTGAGGACGACGGCGGCGCAACGTCACCCGGTCACGGTGATCTTTCCGGTCATGTCCGGGTGGTAGAAGCAGATGTAGGGGTACGTGCCGGGCTTGGTGAAGGTGCGGCGGTAGGTGTCCCCCTTTGCCATGTCACCGGACTTCGTGCCGTCGTCGAAGTCGACGGTGTGGGTGGACTGGTCCCGCTGCGTCCAGACGACCGTGCTGCCGACCGGCACGGTGAGGCTGGCCGGCTGGAACGTGAAGTCGACGATCGGCACGCGTTTCGTCTCCGCCGTCGCGGAGTCGTGGTGTCCCGATCCGTGGTGCGATGAGCCCTGCTGTGCCGGGGTGCTCTGCGGCGCCGGCGTGGTCGTCGGAGCAGACGGGGCCTGCTCCGACGCGGCGCAGGCCGACAGGGCGATGGCGGCCGCGGCCACCGGGATCGCGATGCGCATGGCTTACTCCTCGTGCAGTGATGCGAAGGCGATGATGTTGTCGCGGTAGCTGTCGCGGGACTGGTCGAACTCGCCACCACAGGTGATGAGCCGCAGCTCCGGTTCGGCCGTCGGCAGCCACACCTTCTCGATCGGGAACCTCGTCTTGGCGTGCTGCTCGACGCGGCCGACGACGAACACCAGCTTTTCGCCGCCCTTGACGGTCACGATGACTCTGTCCCCTGTGGACAGTTCGCGCAGCCGGTAGAACACGTCCGGCCCCGACTCGGTGTCGACGTGGCCGAGGATCGCGGCGGGGCCCGGCTCGCCCGGGGCCGCGCCCTCGGCGAACCAGCTCAGTTCGCCGAACTCGGGCACTTCGAGCGAGCGGTCGTCGTTGAGCCCGGTCTCGGTCAGCGGGCCGCGGACGTCGATGGCCGGGATCGACACCGCGACCGGTTCCGGCATGGATTCGGGCACCCGCACCGAGCGATAGGACTTCACCGCGCCGAGGCTGGGGCCGGCCGTCGTGGTGCCGGGTCTGTCTGTTGTGGACTGATCGTCGTCGCCGCCGCATGCGGTGAGCAGCAGCAGGAGGCCGACGAACGGGGCGAGGATGCGATGCCTGCGAGCCATGGTGCTCCTCGGGGTGGAAGGGTGGGGCCCGGCCGTGTGGCCGGGCCCCACCCGGCTCTTACTTGGCGGTGCCGCCCGCGCCGGTCTCGACGCCACCGGAAGGCATCTCGCCACCCATGAACGCCACGATGCCGGCGGAAAGCGCCTCCGCGGTGTGGTACATGTGGCTGTACGCCTCGTCCCCGGTGCTGAACGCGGTCTGGTAGTCACCCGCGTGGAACGTCTTGACCTGCTCGACCAGTTGGTTGACGTGCGACTGCAGGCTCTCTGCCACCACCTCGGACGGGATGTTGCCCTGCGATGCGGTGTCGAGGAACTGCGCGAAGTCCTGCCGGTACTGCTCAAGACGCTTCAGCGCCGCGTCCTGCGCGGCCTTGTCACCCTCGGCGAGGCCGACGGTGTACTGCACGAAGAAGTCGATGTGGTTGGCCCACATCTTCATGAAGGCCTGGCCGCCTTCCTCGCCGAACACGCTGGACATCGCCGCGGTCAGATCCTCGGTGTTGTCGTTGAGGGCACCGGCGATCGCGTTGAAGTCCTTCTCGCCGGCGACACCGGAACGCATGGCCTCCATGGCGAGCTGTGCGTGCTCGCCGAGCAGCTGCCCGAGGCTGGAGCGGAGGTCGACCGCCTGGCCCTCGACCGAGCCCGCGAAACCGTCCTGAGTGGACACGATCGCACTGGCGAGGCCCTGCGCCGTCTCGAACATGTGGGCGTACGCCTCCCGCTCGATGGCGGCCGCCCGCTGGTAGTCGCCGGCGTGGTAGGCGTCGATCTGGCTGACCAGCTGGTCGACGTGGTGCTGCAGCAGCTCGGCGACGGCGCTCTGCGTCAGCTTGCCGTTGGTCGCGCCTTCCAGGAACGCGCCGAAGTCCTGCCGGTACTGGTCCAGCTGCTTCAACGCCTTCTGCTGCTTCGCCTTGTCGCCCTTGGCGAGGCCAGTGGTGTAGTCGACGAAGAATCCGATGTGGTTCGTCCACAGCGTGTTGAACTTCGAGGCGGCCTCGTCGCCGTAGACCAGTCGGATGGACTCGGTCAGGTCCTCGGTGTTCTTGCCGAGCGCGGCGGCGGCCGCGTCGTAATGCTCCTGACCGTCGACCCCGGCACGCATTGCCTCGATGGCGAGCAGCGCGTGCTGGCCGAGCTGTTGTTCCAGCGTGATACGCAGTTCCTCGGCCGTCACCTGGGTCTGCGAGTTGGCGACGTTGGTGACGTGTCCGGTATCGGTCGTGGTTGTCGTCGCCACCGTCGCGCCCCCGCACGCCGTGACGAGCAGGCCCACCGCGGCGGACACCGCGACGATCCTGGTTCGAGATAGCAGAGACATGGCTAACCCTTCGTAGTCGGTCGTGTAGCCAGCACGAGTGATTCGGACCACCCGGTGTCCCGGATTGGTCCGGTGGTGCGATGCGGTGGATCAGTGGGGACAATCCGATGTGGTGAATGAGAGGAGTCGGCATGCCCGATGACCCCGGCGTGGCGTTCGTGCTCTCCGGCGGCGGCAGTCTTGGCGCGATCCAGGTGGGCATGGTGCAGGCGCTCTACGAGCGCGACATCGCACCCGACGTGATCACGGCGGCCTCGGCGGGCGCGCTCAACGGCGCGTTCCTCGCCTCCCGGCCGACGACGTCGGACACCGCGGACCGGCTCGCGGAGGTGTGGTCCGGGCTCGACACGGGCGACGTCTTCCCGTTCAGCCCGCTGACGGCGATGCTCGGCGCGCTCGGCTGCCAGGATCACCTCGTCGGCTCGGGCAAGCTGCGCGAGCTGGTCGAGAAGTGGGTCGAGTTGGACGACCTCGGACAGGCGCCGATCCCGCTGCACGTCATCGCGACCGGCCTGCTCAGCGGCGCCGAGCTGCGGCTGTCGTCGGGACCCGCGGTCAGTGCCGTGCTCGCCAGCGCCGCGCTGCCCGGGGTGTTCCCGCCGGTGCGCAGGGAAGGGCGGGTGCTCGTCGACGGCGGCGTCACCGACAACACGCCGGTGTCAGACGCGATCGCGCTTGGCGCGCGGAAGATCTATGTGTTGCCGACCGGCTACGCGTGTGACCTGAAGGAGCCGCCGCGCTCGGCCATTGGCGTGGCGTTGCAGTCGCTGAACGTGCTGATCCATCGGCGGCTGGTGCTCGACATCCAGCGCGTGCCGGAGTCGGTCGAGCTGGTGGTGCTGCCGCCGCTGTGCCCGCTCGACGTCGTCCCGGTCGACCTGTCGTACGGCGAGGAGCTGATCCGTCGCAGCCGAGAGCAGTCGCGCCGGTTCCTCGATGAGCTGCCGGATGACAGGCACGTGGTGCCCGAGCTCATGGGGCGGGCGTACCATCCCCACGCCGAATCGGCGTGAGGATTGGTCAGGCCGCCTTGACGCCGCGCCGCACCAGGTCGCGCCGCTCCTGCTCGGTGGTGCCACCGAAGACGCCGTAGTCCAGCCCGTTGTCCAGCGCGAACTGGAGACACCGCTCGCGCACCGGGCAGCGGGCGCACACGCTCTTCGCCTCGTCGGCCTGCTTCGCGCCAGGACCGACATCGGTGACCGGGAAGAACAGCTCCGGGTCCTCGTCGCGGCAGGCGGCGCGATGCCGCCAGTCCATTCCGTCTCGCCTCACCTCGCGCCACCTCCTTCGTTCGATGTCCGTTGGGCATGCGGGATCGCGGCAGCAATCCTCGCGCCGGGTGAGAATCTGGGTTTGCCGGTGTCGTGGGTACCCACTGGGAGCGCGGGTTATGAGACCGCGCTCCGGCAACCTAGGTGTCAACGCCGGGCGGCGGGCTGTTGTTCCCGCGCTGGTCAGCTCGCGAGCAGCCGCTGCCGCAGCCGGTTGACGTCGCCGGCGCCGAAGCCGTTCTCGTCGAGCCAGCCGAGGACGCCGTTGTGCTCGGTGTCCAGGTGCCCGAGGAACGACGTCATGGTGTGCTCGCGCGGGGTGTGGGCGTCTTCGGGCAGCCGGTCGACGTCGGTCGCGTAGGTCGGCGAGGACCGGAGCCGGGCGAGGATCGCCGCGATGCGCTGGCTGGTCGCCGCGTAGTCGGCCACGATGGCGTCCTGCGTCACGTCGGCGACGGACAGCGCCAGCGCGACCACGACGCCGGTGCGGTCCTTGCCCGCGGCGCAGTGCACGATGGCCGCGCCGTCGGTATCGGCGATGGTGCGCAGCGCGTTGACCACGCTGTCCGGCCGGTCGGCGAGGTAGCGCAGGTAGATCGCGCAGACGACGTCGTGGGGCGCGGTGGCCAGGATCCGCTCTCTGCGCTTCGCGAACGTCTCGGCGGCGGCGTCGGTGGCCGCGCCCGCCTCGGGCAGCATCGAGTGGTGGGTGTGACGGATCGAGCCGATCTTGGTGAGCGGCCCAGGGCCCTCTGAGGTGACCTCGCCGGTGGTGCGGAGGTCAATCACGGTGCGGAGGTCGTGCTCCTCGACGAGCTTGGTGACGTCGCGGGGCGTGAGACCTTGCAGGTTGTCCGAGCGCAGCAGCCTGCCGGGCAGGGTCTTGCCGCCGTCGGCGGTCGGCATGCCGCCGACGTCACGGACGTTGACCGCACCTTCGAAATCGATCCAGCGCACGTCACCATTCATACCGTCGAGTGGTGCCTCCGTGCCATCGATTTCTCCGTGGGGACGGTCTCACCTGGCTGCTTCGATGACGCGCACGGCCTGCGCGCTGCGGCCGGCGCAGCGCGGCAGCGTCCCGGCGAACTCGGCGGGTCGTCGTAGCGTGGCGTGGCCGAACCCGGCTTCGTGTAAGGCGGATTCGGTCTCGGCGGGGCCGGTGAAGTGCAGGTGCACGCGGCCCCGGACGAACGCGGACAGCGCCGCGACGGCGGTCTTGTTGACCGTGCTCTGGTTGTCGCTGCCGAGGTGGATGTCGGAGAGGTAGACGCCGGTCGGGAATCCGCCGAGGACGGTGGCGAACCGGGTCCACATCGCGCGCACGCTGGTGAGGTCGAAGTAGTTCACCAGGCCCTCGGTGATGATCGCGAGGCCCTTCGCCGGGTCGAGTGTGGCGGCGAGGTCGGCGAGGCTGCCGGGGCCGCTGTCGAGCATCGCGTCAACGTCCTCGACTCGGTGCTTCGGATGGCGCTCGCCGGTGTCGCCCAGCATGCGGCGCTTGCGTTCGGCCATGGCGGGCAGGTCCGCCTCGATGTAGGTGAGGGCGTCGCCGAAGCGCCGGGTGAACCGCAGGCCTCGGCCGGACAGTCCAGCGGCGACCTCGATCACCTGGCTGACGTGACGGTGCTCGATGGCTGCGGTGAGCAGGTGGTCGATCACCTCGTGCCGCGCGAGCAGGTAGTGCTCGAGGTGTGGCTGGCCGAGCCGGGCGGAGGCCGCGTTGGCGGGCGCGAGGGCGTTGTAGAGCAGTCGGCCGGTGCCGGTCGCGAGCGCGGGATGCGACAGGCCGTTGCGCACCCAGACGTAGCCGGTGTAGTGCGCCGTCGGGCTGATCCGATCGGAACCGCCGGTGAGCATCACGGTGGGGAGTTTACTTCGGCGCACGGCGTTGGGCGTTGATGTGGGGCGACCGGGCTCGAACGCCGGAACCTATGGATAAGAAGTCATTGATCAAACCCCAGAGATCTTGAAAAGACAGTTCGCGTGCAGGGTGTCTACCTGCGATTTCTTCCAACACCAGAATCATCTTTTAGTTCGTGAACGGCCCGATGAAGGTCGCCGGTGACGTCGGCACGGTTGCCGGATGTCAGGTCAGCAACAGGGTCTTGCCGATGGCCTGGCGAGTTTGGTTCGTTTCATGGCAGGCCTCCCTTTGACATCGGGCAGTGCGCGGAGAGTTGTGCCTGTAGTTCGCCCACGGGAGCCCGCGTGTTTCAGACAGTTCGCTCGCCGGCGCGTGTCCGTGCGGCCGTCGTACACCGGCGTCTGGCCGACAAACCGTGGAACCCCGATCCGAACGGCGATCTGACATGGCGACAGCGCTGGCACTGCCGCACCGTCCCAGCTACCCGGAAACGTGGCTATGGCCTTGGTCAAGGCCGGGCCGCGGCCCACCGTGGTCTCGCCCGGTACGCCTCGTTCTAGCCGAGCTGCCGACCCCGTTAACCGTGTCGGCAGCTCAGTAGCCAGGTCCCGCGATCGGGGCTAGCAGGCCCCGTCGTCGTACCCCGGGAGCGGGCGCCTTGGGCTTCCTGTCTCACGCAGAGTTTCAGCCGAGGCGCTCTATGGCCATCATGACCTTCGGGGTGGTGCTGCGAACTCGCGAGCCCGACGCCATATGCCGAGAACGCCGACTTGACCGCCGACATGCGAGATGTTCTCGACACCTCAACGCTACACCTCCCGGACACCCGTCCGCGTATCTCAGGCGGGCGAGCTATCCGGATCGGTTTGTTTACGGGCAAGGCGTTCCGGTTTCGGCCACCGCACGTGGGAGGCCCAGCGAAGCTTCTCGAACAGCCAGATGAGCCTGGCGGAGACGTCGAGCTGGCCGCGGCCGACGCCGTGGCGTGCGCCGGTGGGGTCGGCGTGGTGGGAGTTGTGCCAGGACTCTCCGAACGACAGCAGCGCCAGTGGCCAGAAGTTGGCCGACTTGTCGCGGGAGGCGAAGGGACGGTCGCCGATCATGTGGCAGATGGAGTTGACCGACCAGGTGACGTGGTGCAGCAGGGCCATGCGGACAAGACCTGCCCAGAAGAACGCGGTCAGTGCACCCCACCAGGACAGGGTGATGACGCCGCCCAGCAACGCGGGGAGCAGTAGCGTGGTGATAGTCAGCAACGGAAACAGCCGGTCGACGACGCGGATGTCGCGGTCGCCGAGCAGGTCCGGGGCGAACCGCTTGATGTTGGTGCGGTCTCGCGCGAACAGGCAGCCCATGTGGGCGTGCCAGAACCCCCTGGCCAGGGCGGCAGCCGAGGTGCCGAAACGCCACGGCGAGTGCGGGTCGCCCTCACGGTCGGCGTAGGCGTGGTGCCGCCGGTGATCGGCGACCCAGGCGATGACCGAACCCTGCACGGACATGCTGCCCGCGACGGCAAGTGTCACCCGCAGCGCCCGCTTGGCTTTGAACGCGCGATGGGTGAACAGCCGGTGAAACCCCACGGTGACACCCAGGCCGGTGAGGATATAGAGCGCCGCGGCCAGTGCCACGTCGGTCCAGCCAAGACCCCAGCCCCACGCGACAGGTACCGCCGCGATCAGGGCGAGCAGGGGACAACGACGAAGACCTTGACCAGCGACGTCTCAGCAGTGGACTTCTGGCCATCGAGTATCGGCTCGGGCCTGCGGTCAGATGGAGTGCCCACACGAGGGGCGGAGATTGTTGATGTCATGGTGCTACCTCCCGGTAGCGGGTCGTGATGGCCACCCGAGGTAGGTCAGCTAGCACTTCGATGTTCGGTGGACGGCCCACCGGAGCGGGTTGCCGTCGCACCTGCGGGATACCCACGCGGGCGCGACGGCAACCATGCTCGGACTAACGGATCAGAGCGCGCGCACGCGGCTGGCCTGCGGGCCCTTCTGGCCCTGGGTCAGCTCGAACTCGACACGCTGGTTCTCCTCGAGGCTACGAAACCCCTCGCCGTCGATCTCGGAATAGTGCACGAACGCATCGGGGCCATCCGTGCGCTCGATGAAGCCGAAACCCTTTTCGGCGTTGAACCATTTGACGGTTCCCTGGGTCATACTGTCTCCCTTTCAGGGTCATGCCGGGATCGCACTGTGCACTCCCGGGGCCGGGTAGGTCCGACGGCGACTTCCTCGGCTTGACCTGCAAGGAGAGAAACGACGCCCGCACCAAGGTTCTGGGCGAGCGTGCTTTGGAACACGAACACTTCAAGAACTTCGACCACCCAGTCCAACGCGCACCGGCGCGGGTTTGTTCCGGACTGCTTCCGGACCGCGTCGAGTCGATGGCCTCACAGAACCCGGTGGCGCGGTCGTAGCCGCAGTCAACGCCCTGCTCGTCAGTCCGAAATGTACTTGGCGAGGCGCGAGGCAAGCCTGTGTCGGCCGATGGATTCGCGCGGAGACCGGTCAACCTCGGCCCGGATTCGGGTCACTGCGAGAGTGTTCGTCACGAACCGGGCGAGCATGCGAGGTGGCGGCAGCGGGTCGTCGCCGAACTCGGCCACGACGACGGGCAGTTCCGCCGGTTCCGTCTCCACGGCGACCGACCATCCGGCGCGCTCGCTCCAGTTGAGCATGAGATCACGTCCAGGACGTGGCGGCCAGCGCACTGCCAGTCCGAGATAAGCGGTCGCGGTATCGCTGACCTCGAAGCTCGTACCTTCCAAAGGAAGATCCAACTCTCGCGCTACCTCGCGAACGTAGCCGGCCAGGCCACGGAGCAGTTCGGGTGTGTCGTCGATATCGATGTTCATCTCGGCCCATCCTGTCGCCGCCGGCTCGATCGGGTCGTCGGTGCGGGCCACAACCCAGTCGAGCGGACTCCGAACCGGGTCACCGGCAACCGCAAGGTCAGCCAGGACGACTCGATGACTCCCTCAACAATCTACGTGCGCGGGTCCGGCCCGTTCGGGCCATATCCGGGTGGGAGCTGGGCATAGGGAGCGGCCACGTCGAGGTCGGCCGAACGTAGCCGGAACACCTGCAGCGTAAGCCCGAAGTACTTGTCGGTCTGGCCGACCCAGTGCATGCCGTTGCGGCGGACGGAGGCAGCGGCACGGGTGTTGCCCGGCCGGACGAGGGCGAAGAGCTCGCCAACGTCGTGCTGAAAGGCCCACCAGGCGAGGGCGTAGGTCGCTTCGGTGGCGTAGCCGTGGCCCCAGCTGTCGGGGTGGAGCTGCCAGCCGATCTCCAGGTCCTCTCGTCCCGGCGGCAGCGGCAGCAGACTGGCCCCACCGATGACGAGACCGTCGCTGCGGCGCTGGATCGCCCAGCGCCCCGCCGGTAGAACCGTGCGGGCGGTCTCGGCGATCCACTGCTGCAGGAGCAGTCGCATGGCCGCCAGATCGGGCACGCGATCCATGGCAGGACTGAGCCAGCGCGCCACGGCGCCGTGCCCGTAGACGGCAAGCGCCGCTGAGGCGTCGTCCACCTGCCAGGGCCGCAGGATCAGTCGTGCGGTGGTCAGGGGAGGCCGCAGGGCCGACGTGGTGGGTTCGCTTGCCGTCATGGCGAATTCTTTTCCGGTCGTGCTGGCCCGAAAGGCCGGCACCACGAGACAGCGTCGGCGATTCGGTTGCCAGAGCCCGGTTCGGAGCCAGCAGGCACCCCGCACCCGCGGCCGACCTGGCGTTTGCCGGGATTGTCCCGGCACCGCCGATGCTACGCCTCGTCCGGCCGCGCGGCCACGACGCGCGTCGGACGTGAAAACCCGCCGTCGCCCAACGGCAGCGCGAGCTTGACGATCTTCTTCGCCACCGAGAACAGCTGGCGATGCAGAGGACCGGTGTTATAGGGCAGCCGGTACTTCGCGCAGATCGCCCTCACTTCCGTGGCGATGTGCGGATACCGGCACGCGGGCAAGTCGGGGAACAGGTGGTGCTCGATCTGATGGGAAAGATTGCCGGACAGCACGTGAAACAGCCAGGAGCCGGTGATGTTCGAGGAACCCAGGATCTGCCGCAGATACCACTGGCCACGCGTCTCG